>NZ_CEEDOX010000002.1:0-366094 GCF_979256535.1 Methylobacterium sp. AC690
GATGCACGGGAGCGGGTGGGTCCCTATTGGACGCCGATCAGCCCCTCAGCCGGGTCCTTTTTCCACGCCGATACACAGCATGTCGGCCTCAAAGAGGCTGCGACAAGCCGATGGTTCGGACCCTCAGACCCGCGCTCGGCCGATGCAATGTTAGGGTCGGAGGTATATCTCTCCGCTGCGGCTCATGCTTCTATCTCAGGAACTTGCTGGAGATACGCCGGCGCCGGTGATCAAGCAGGCAGTGTCGCCAAATGCCTAAACGTTGGGTGCTACCACCAACCGTTCAGGGGCCGGCCGGGCCGCGGAGTCCAGAGGTCAGGCTCGCCGTTACCGGCCGGAGGACGTTCCGCCATGGCGCGTGAAACAGGGCCATCGGAATTGACTTCTCGAATACGTGCCCGGCGCGCGTCAGCCATTGGCTTTGGAGCGGCCGTCAGCGCCGGTCCGGTCCGCGCTGTGACCGTTGTCGGCTTCCTCTGTAGAGAACGCCGGGCCTCCGCGGATTTGCCGTCTGATCCCCGCGCAACCAACAGACTCCCGGGGCTCAGTCCGAGGGCGATCTTCATACGTATGTCGTAACCGTACAGGTCGGGCAGGGTCCGCGTCGTACCGGCCTCGTCTACCAACGTCGTAAAGTACGCGAGATGAACCGGCAGCTTTTCACTCAAGCGTATCTGGCGCTCGCCCTTTCCAATTAGCTTCTTCAAGCGCTCGCTCGACCACGCTTCTGGCAATACCGCGTCAGCAAACCGGAACGGGTCCTCGACGCGCACGCAGCCGTGGCTAAGGGCGCGGTGAGTGGACGAGAACAAAGTTCGGTTCGGTGTATCGTGGAGGTAGACCGCGTGATTGTTCGGGAACATAAACTTGATAAAGCCGAGGGCGTTGCGCTCCCCCGGCGGCTGACGCACCGAAACATTGCCATTGCGGTAGACTACTTCATAGCCCCGACGGGCCGCGTAATTCGGGTCGCGGGCGAGACCTGGCAAGAACTCGTTCTTCAGGATCGAAGGCGGAACGTTCCAAGACGGATTGACGACCGCGTACTCCATGAGCCCCGAAAAGATAGGCGTCGGCGATTCGGTTTTACCGACGATCACGCGTGCCTCATCGCGCTGGCGCCCGTCGCGGACCACCCGCAAGCGAAACTCAGGGATGTTGACCATGACGTAGTCGCGGCCGAGATCGGACGGCAACCAGCGCCAGCGCTCCATGTTCACGATAAGCGCAGCCTCTGCTTCGTCGGTACGGCCCGCGGGGTCGGGCCGGGATAGAGCGGATACGGTTTGGGCAGTCAATGCGCCGTTCGAGGGCAGACCTCGCGCGCGCTGGAACGCAGCCACAGCTGCAACCACGCCCGCATCGTAGGACTCCGAATTTCCCGGTCCGGCATCGAGAGTGCCGGCTGTCCGGGTTTCTAGGCCGAACCGGCTCCGTAGGGCCGGAACGCGCGGGTCGCTCATGCCGAGCTTAAGCACTGGCCCCTGCGAAAGGTGTACGCTGGACGCAGATGCAGTCTGACTCTGTCCGCGCAGCATCGCGAGGCGCGCCTTGAGAGCGAGGTAACCCGTCTGAGCTGGATTATAGCCTTGTAGCAGTGATCCCGCCGACGAGCCGCCGGAAACGATCCGGGCAAGGACGGCATCCGGTGTTGGCAAGTCGAGAACCGGCGTGATCAGACGCGACAGATTGGCCAGATGGATGCGCCCACCGCGCGCATCCCGTGCATAGAGGACCACCGCGGCTGAGAGCTTCAAGTCCGCGTCCGCGATCTGCGCTTCGGTAGTTCCTGAAGTTCCGAGAACCGGCGCGGGATATGCCGAAGCCGTGAGGCCGTCCTCACCGGCGGCGGCCAACCGGACAGCCACCGATTTCGCCGCGGGCGTCAGCGATCCATCGAGGATCCAGACCGGCTTAAAGGCGCCCAGCGCGTAGAATGCTTGGATGGCCTCGCGATCTTTCGTTGAGAGCCGGGCGAGAAGCGGTTTTGGATCGGCAAGCCGGGTGGCGATGGCAGCAGCTTGCGGATCGGTTGGCAGGGGCGACGGTACCGCAGCTTCGCTCGCGGAAGGTGGTCCCGATGAAGATGGGTTCGCATCCGGTCCCGTCGCAGTCGCGCTCGGACCGGCGCCCGCGGCGGAGGGGTCCGGCTTAGACGGCTCGTGCGCCCCCGCATCGACCGAGGCGTTCCGTGCGACAGGGATTGTGGGAGCTGCATCTGAAGCCGGCGGTGCCGGTTGAACCTGGGGGCTCTGTGCGTAGATCGCCCGGTTCTCCGGCGGGCGCACGTCTAAGCCTTGGGCCTGGGCCTCATAGCCGACGAAGCCTGCCAAGAGTGTGGACAGCGCGACGGAGGCGGAGCGCGAAACGCCCATGGTGGCAACTCCTCGAGACCGACCGTACTGGCCGATGGCATTATGATAATCGGACCCAGCAGGCGCGTGCGCAATCGCACGGTCGCCGACGAGAGCTTTCAGGCGGCAGCCTCGTCAACCTTGTCCTCTTCTGCGAGACCCAGGTCCTTAAGCTTCCGGTAAAGGGTAGATCGGCCTATTCCAAGACGGCGTGAAACCTCGGACATTCGGCCGCGATAGAACTGGAGGGCGAAGCGAATGATCTCCGCCTCCAAACCGTCCATCGTTTTCATTTCGCCCGTCTCTTCCGCGACCAGACTCATGGCATGCGGATCGCGCACTTCCACTCGGACGATTTCCCGCACCGGCTCCGGCGCGCCGCCTTGTACAATTGGCTGAATCGGTGCGGCGGGAATACGAACGTCGAACCCTTCCACCTGAGCGGCGATTTGGGGAAACTCGGAGACGGTCAGTTCGTCGCCATCTGCGAGCACGATCGCACGAAATAAAGCGTTTTCGAGTTGGCGGACATTACCCGGCCAGCCGTACCGTGTCAGAAGCGCCATGGCCTCGGGTGTGATGGCCCTCACCTTCTTGCCTTCCTCGGCCGCGAAGCGCGCGCAGAAGGAGCGCACCAGATCCGGTATATCCTCCCGGCGGGCCCGCAGCGGTGGCAGGGTCATCGGGAAGACGTTCAAACGATAATACAGGTCCTCGCGGAAGTGGCCCTGCTTCACGAGGTCGAGGAGCGAACGATTCGTCGCCGAGATCAAACGAATGTCCACCCGCACACTGCGCTTGCCGCCGACAGGGTCGACTTCGCCTTCCTGCAGGGCGCGCAAGAGCTTCACCTGCGCGTCGAGAGGTAGCTCACCGATCTCGTCGAGGAAAAGCGTTCCACCCGACGCTTCGACGAACTTGCCGACGTGCCGCTCGGTAGCGCCCGTGAAGGCGCCCTTCTCGTGTCCGAAAAGCGTTGACTCGACGAGGTTGTCGGGGATTGCCCCACAGTTGACGGTGACGAATGCCTTGCCGCGTCGATCGCCAGACCCCTGTATTGCCCTCGCCAACACCTCCTTGCCGACGCCTGACTCCCCCTCGATAAGCACCGGAATGTTGGACTTGGCCGAGCGTTCGGCGAGACGGATCACCCGCTCCATATCTGGGCTTCGCGATGTCAGATCCTTGAAGGTCAGGGCGCCCGAGGCGCGCCGGCGCATGCGGCGGACCTCTTCTTCAAGCTGATCTACCTTGAGAGCGTTCTTGATCGAGACCTGCAGACGCTCGGCACCGGCTGGCTTGACGACGAAATCGGTGGCGCCGGCACGCATCGCCGTGACCACGGCGTCGATCGAGCCGTTTGAGGTCTGAACAATCACCGGCACGTCAAGGCCGGTCCTGCGCATCTCGGACATAACCCCTAGACCATCAAGGCCGCCGGGCATGACAAGGTCGAGGAGTAGCACGTCGATCGCATCACCGGCGCGCAAGACTTCGAGCCCCTGCTCGCCGCTCTCGGCCACCCGCGCCTCGAAGCCGAGGCGCCGAACCATCGTTTCGGCGAGGCGGCGCTGCACAGGGTCATCGTCGACGATGAGAACCGTTGTCGACATGGGGCAGCCTCGCTGTTCGCAAGCGGACGGCATCCGACGACACGGGGGTCGTCCGGGCGCCATCGTCGCCGGCGTGTTTCGTTTCGAACCGCAGGGTGCCCCAAGAGCGTAAAGCCGTGCTTAACGACGATCCGACTTTTCCGGACATGGGACCTGTCAGTGCGGACACCCCGCTCCGTGCGCCTCCTGACAAACCGTCCCGACCTTCAGGATTATGGTTGGATCGGATTGATCGGAGGGCCCCCGCACTCGATATCACCGCGCACGGCACTCACCGAGCCGAAAGGAAGCAGATCATCATGCCGAGCCGAACCGTCGCCACTGCCAGTCGTTCGGGCATCGTCACGAATGCGGAAGGGTCCAATGCGGCCAGAGCTACGGCACATGCGGCCGATCTAGGGGCGCTGCCGGAATGGGACCTCACCGACCTGTATGCAGGGATCGATTCGGCCGATTTCTCGACCGATTTGATCCGCGCCGAGGCAGACTGCGCGCGATTCTCCGAGCAGTACGCTGGACACCTCGCAGAGATGGCTGCCGCGCCGGATGCCTCGTCCCAGCTGGCCGAGGCGGTCGCCACATACGAAGGGATTGAGGATCTGCTCGGACGCCTGATGTCGTTCGCGGGCTTGGTGTATTCCGGCGACACCACAAATGAGCTCAGGGAGAAATTCTACGGCGACACACAGGAGCGCCTTACCACAGCCTCCAGCCATCTGCTGTTCTTCGCCCTCGAACTGAACCGCATTCCCGACGAGACCATGGATCTTGCCATGGCAGATGGGCCCCTCGCGCATTACGCACCCTGGCTCGAAGATCTACGGCGCGAGAAGCCATTCCAGCTTGATGATCGCACCGAGAAGCTCTTCTTGGAGAAGTCCGTGACCGGGCGCTCGGCCTGGAACCGACTGTTCGACGGCACAATCGCGGCGCTCCGTTTCCCCGTGCAAGGCGAACACCTCACCTTGGAGCCGACTCTCAACAAACTCCAGGACCCGGATGGCTCCGTTCGGCAGGAAGCGGCGGGCGCTCTTAGCGAAGTTTTTCGCGCAAACCTGCGCACCTTTACGCTGATCACCAACACGCTTGCGAAGGACAAGGAGATCTCGGACCGCTGGCGTGGCTTCAAGGACGTGGCAGACGCGCGTCACCTCTCGAACCGCGTTGAGCCCGAGGTGGTCGCCGCGATGGTTGAAGCCGTTCAAGCGGCCTATCCACGTCTGTCGCACCGCTACTATCGCCTGAAGGCCAAGTGGTTCGGCGTTGAGGCTCTACCCTACTGGGACCGAAACGCTCCGCTTCCCAAGGTCGATCAGCGTACCATTCCCTGGAGCGAGGCACGCGACACCGTCCTGGACGCTTACCGGGCATTCTCGCCGCAGATGGCCGACATTGCCCAGACGTTCTTCGACCGCAATTGGATCGACGCACCGACTCGCCCCGGCAAAGCGCCTGGCGCCTTCGCGCACCCGACGGTACCATCGTCCCATCCCTACGTCCTTGTGAACTATCAGGGGAAGCCGCGGGACGTAATGACGCTTGCGCATGAGCTCGGCCACGGCGTGCATCAGGTTCTCGCCGGCCCGAACGGTGCTCTCATGGCACCGACACCTCTCACCCTTGCGGAGACTGCCAGCGTCTTCGGTGAGATGCTGACCTTCCGTCGCCTCCTGGTCGGCACCGCGAACAAGAGCCAGCGCCGCGCCATGCTGGCGGCGAAGGTGGAAGACATGATCAACACAGTCGTCCGCCAGATCGCGTTCTACGTCTTCGAGCGCAAGGTCCACTTCGCCCGGACACAGGGCGAGCTCACCGCCGAGCAGCTCAACGGACTGTGGATGTCGGTACAGGCGGAGAGCCTCGGTCCGGCGATAGCACTCGATGCGGGCTACGAGCCCTTCTGGGCCTACATCCCGCACTTCATCCATTCACCGTTCTACGTCTATGCCTATGCCTTCGGCGACTGCCTCGTGAACTCACTCTATGGCGTCTACGCGCAGGCTGAGGATGGCTTTGTCGAGCGCTACTTCGCGCTCCTGTCAGCCGGCGGCGCAAAGCCCTACGGCGAACTTCTTGCCCCATTCGGCCTTGACGCCCGCGACCCGGGCTTCTGGCAAATTGGGCTCTCGATGATCGAAGGTATGATCGCCGAACTGGAAGCGATGGAGGGTGCGTAAGCAGGCGGTAATATGAGCCCCTGGCGATAAATGTCTCCCGTTGGTTACCTCAAACAACGGGAGGCGGTTCCTTGTGAGATTTCGCGCCACGCACGATCCACTCCGACACTCAGTCCGCATGCGTCTCGAGGGGCTCCTTTCAAGAGGCAAGGTGAAGGTATAGTGGCGATCCGGGTGTTTGCTTCCGGCGTGAGTGACGAAAACCGAACGCCCTATGGAAGGTGGGGTGATCCGCTGGTGACGAGAATGCAGAGCCGCGACCGTTGAGCCCGCTGCCCTGGCAGGATGCGCCGATACGCTTATCTCAAAGCCAGGATTTCCCGACGAGTTGATTGATCCCGATGGCCGACACCGATCGTGAAGCCAACCGCTTCTCCGCCCGCGCCAGTCGCTATGCGCGCGTTGGCGCCAATGTCGGCGGGGTGGCGGCCCGCATGGCCGGCGCAAGGCTGTTCGGCGGAAAAGAGGCTCCGTCCAATGCGGCAGCCTTGGCCCAAGCTCTTGGTGGCCTGAAGGGCCCGATCATGAAAGTGGCGCAGCTGCTTGCGACGGTTCCAGACCTGTTGCCGCCCGAGTACGCCACCGAACTCCAGAAGCTTCAAGCCGATGCGCCTCCAATGGGCGCAGCGTTCGTCAAGCGCCGCATGATGGCCGAGCTTGGAGCGGGTTGGCAGACCCGGTTCCAAACTTTTGATCTGAAGCCGGCCGCAGCGGCTTCCCTCGGCCAAGTTCACCGCGCAACGGCGCTCGACGGCACACGGCTCGCCTGCAAACTTCAATATCCGGACATGCAATCGGCGGTGGAGGCCGACCTTAAACAGCTCGAAGTCGCATTCGCTTTGCATCGCCGCATGTCATCGTGGCTCGATACCCGGGAGATTGCGAAGGAAATCGGGGCCCGTGTCCGCGAGGAACTCGATTATGAGCGAGAAGCAAAACATGCCGTGCTCTACGGCAACGTTCTTCGCGACGTCGATGCGGTCCGCGTACCCGCCATCCACAAGGATCTCTCGACAAAGCGCCTGTTGACGCTTGGCTGGCTCGACGGTCAGCGGATTCTCGATTTTGCCGAGGCTCCGGTGGACGTCCGAAATCGGCTGGCTAGGTCGATGTTCAAGGCTTGGTGGCATCCCTTCAGCCGTGCCGCCGTCATCCATGGTGACCCCCACCTCGGCAACTACACGGTCTTCTCGGAGGGCGGCGAGGCGAAGGGGATCAACCTTCTCGACTATGGCTGTGTCCGGATCTTTCATCCGCGCTTCGTCGGTGGGGTCGTCGACCTCTATCGGGGTCTGCTGACCAACGACAATGCCCGTATCGTTCATGCGTACGAGACATGGGGATTCAAGAACCTCAACAAGGGACTTGTCGAAATCCTGAATATCTGGGCGCGCTTTATCTATGGACCGATCTTGGAGGATCGTACACGAACCGTGGCCGACGGGGTCAAGCCAGGCGAGTATGGGCGTCGGCAGGCCTTCGAGGTCCATCAAGCCCTCAAGGCGCGTGGCCCTGTCACGATCCCACAGGAGTTCGTTTTCATGGATCGCGCAGCGGTTGGCCTCGGCGCCGTCTTTCTGCATCTTCGTTCGGAGCTGAACTATCACCGGTTGTTCGAAGCAGAGATCGACCGGTTCTCCCTTGCCGAACTGGAAGCGCGCCAGGGCGAGGCGCTTACGACGGCAGGACTTGCGTTGCCGGCTTGAGAGCGTGGCCATAAAAAGGCGTTCGAGGTGATTGGTCGGTGCGCATGTCGATTGCGAGCGACCTTGGCTTGCGCTAAATCCCCTTGGAACAATTAAGATGATGCCCAAGGGGACGCTCACAAGATGGCCGATACCAAGACCGTGTCCGGTGCGCATTACAGCCCGGCGATGGATGAGAAGACTCACGAGCAGACCTATCGCGGCTTCGTTCGATTCGTAGAGATCGGCACTGGTGTCGTCCTATGCTGGGTCCTGGCGCTGGCTGTCGGCGGTATTCGCGAGGCCTGGCTAACCGCAATCTTCGGTGTGATCCTATCTGGTGTCGCGGGTGCCGTCGGTGCTCTCGCTCCCGCGATCGGCTGGAAGGCCCCCCTGGCAGTTGGCATCCTCCTGGCGCTGTACCTCGCTTTCGCCTGATCCCTTTCCATCCATAACTTGACTGATTTGCGGGTCGCCTTCGGGCCGTCCTTTAAGGAGCATTCCTGCATGCGCATCGCTGTATTATCGGAAACCGATCCCGCGGAGCCGCGGGTCGCGGCGGTGCCAGAGACGGTCAAGAAGTTCATCGGCCTCGGAGCCGACGTGACCGTGCAGTCTGGAGCGGGCCTCAAGGCTGGCGTGCTGGACGTCGAGTACGAAGCCGCCGGCGCTTCGATCGTCGGCTCAGCCGCTGATGCGGTCAGCTCGGCCGATCTCGTTCTGAAGGTTCGGCGTCCGTCCCCCGAGGAAATCGGCCTCCTGAAGCGCGGCGCGAGCGTCGTCGCAATCATGGATCCATACGGCCATGAGGCGGAGCTTGGGGCCATGGCGGAAGCCGGTCTCGACACCTTCGCGATGGAGCTGATGCCCCGCATCACGCGTGCTCAGGTGATGGACGTGCTGTCGTCGCAAGCAAACCTTGCCGGCTACCGTGCTGTCATCGACGGCGCTGCCGAGTACGGCCGTGCGATGCCGATGATGATGACCGCTGCCGGCACTGTTCCAGCGGCGCGCGTCTTCGTCATGGGCGTCGGCGTCGCTGGTCTTCAGGCGATCGCAACGGCACGCCGCATGGGTGCGGTCGTCACCGCTACGGACGTGCGCCCGGCAACCAAGGAACAGGTCGAATCCCTCGGCGCGAAGTTCGTTGCTGTCGAGGACGAAGAGTTCAAGCAGGCGGAAACTTCCGGCGGCTATGCCAAGGAGATGTCGGCCGAGTACAAGAAGAAGCAGGCTGACCTCGTCACCACCCATATCGCCAAGCAGGACATCGTCATCACGACGGCGCTGATCCCTGGGCGGCCGGCTCCGCAGCTCGTGTCCGAGGCAATGATCGCATCGATGAAGCCGGGCTCGGTTCTCGTCGATCTTGCCGTCGAGCGCGGTGGGAACGTCGAGGGTGCCAAGAGCGGAGAGGTTGTTACGACTGAAAAGGGCGTGAAGATCGTCGGTCACCTCAACGTGCCTGGCCGCCTCGCAGCTACCGCCTCCAGCCTCTACGCCCGCAACCTCTACGCTTTCGTCGAGACGCTGATCGACAAGGAAGCCAAGACATTGGCGGTCAAGTGGGACGATGAACTCGTCAAGGCGACCAACCTGACTCGCGACGGTCAGGTCTCGCATCCCTCGTTCCAGCCCAAATCTTGATCCCGCCGGAGGATACGATGGCCACGCTTCCCCCCGATCAGGCCGCCGAGCAGGCGCGCGCCGCCGCCGCCGCGGCCCGAACCGCTGCCGATATCGCGCAGCAGCATGCGCTCCAGGCGCAAAAATACGCCGATGGTATCGGTCACGGCCTTAGCGCTGTCACCCACGGCGCCGTCGACCCGACGGTCTTCCAGCTCGCGATCTTCGTGCTGGCGATCTTCGTCGGCTACTACGTGGTCTGGTCGGTGACTCCGGCCCTCCACACCCCTCTGATGTCTGTCACCAACGCGATCTCATCGGTGATCATCGTCGGCGCGCTCCTGGCGGCGGGTGTTCCCTATGTTGAGCACGGCACCGGCTGGGCCCGCTTCTTCGGTTTCGTCGGTATCATTCTCGCCAGCGTAAACATCTTCGGCGGGTTTCTCGTTACCCAGCGCATGCTCGGCATGTATAAGAAGAAGGCCTGAGACATGTCCCAGAACGTCTCATCCCTTCTCTACATCGTATCCGGCGTCCTGTTCATCATGGCGCTGCGTGGGCTCTCCCACCCCACCACCTCGCGGCAGGGCAACCTGTACGGCATGATTGGCATGGGGCTGGCCATGCTCACCACCCTGGTCGGGCATCCGCCGGCCGGGCTCGGCGCCTGGGTCATCGTGATCCTCGGCCTCGCGATCGGCGGGGGGGCCGGCGCGGTGATCGCCAAGCGCGTGCCGATGACGGCGATGCCGCAGCTCGTTGCCGCCTTCCACTCCCTCGTCGGCCTTGCAGCCGTGATGGGAGCGGCCGCGACCCTGTACGCTCCGCAGGCCGTAGGCATCCTTGAGAACGGCCACATCCATAAGGAGTCGCTGTTCGAAATGGCCCTCGGCGTGGCCATTGGCGCGATCACCTTCACGGGCTCAGTCATTGCCTTCGCGAAGCTCGACGGGCGCATGTCCGGTAAGCCGATCATGCTGCCCCAGCGGCACCTCATCAACATTGGCCTCGGCATCGCCTTGGTGGTGCTGATCGCCATTTTCATCGGCAGCGAGAGCAAGGCGATCTTCTGGTTGATCGTCATCCTGTCCTTCGTGCTCGGCGGCCTCCTCATCATCCCGATTGGCGGCGCCGACATGCCCGTCGTCGTCTCGATGCTCAACTCCTACTCGGGCTGGGCAGCCGCCGGCATCGGTTTCACCCTGGGCAACCTCGCGCTCATCATCACGGGTGCGCTTGTGGGCTCGTCCGGCGCGATTCTGTCCTACATCATGTGCAAGGCGATGAACCGGTCGTTCATCTCGGTCATCCTCGGCGGCTTCGGCGGTGACGCCGCGGCTGTGGGTGGCGGCGCAGTAGAGGCCCGTCCGGTCAAGCAAGGTTCGGCGGACGACGCGGCCTACATCATGAAGAACGCGGAGCGGGTCATCATCGTACCGGGCTACGGGATGGCGGTAGCGCAGGCTCAGCATAGCCTTCGCGAGATGGTCGACCTGCTGAAGAAGGAGGGTGTGGACGTGAAGTACGCGATCCACCCTGTCGCTGGCCGCATGCCCGGTCACATGAACGTGCTGCTCGCCGAGGCGAACGTACCTTACGACGAGGTCTTCGAGCTTGAGGACATCAACGGTGAGTTCCCGCAGGCCGATGTGGCCTTCGTCATCGGCGCAAACGACGTCACGAATCCGGCAGCGAAGACGGACAAAGCCTCGCCGATCTACGGTATGCCCATCCTCGACGTGGAGAAGGCCAAGACCGTGCTCTTCATCAAGCGCGGCATGGGCTCCGGCTACGCAGGCGTGGAGAACGAGGTGTTCTTCCGCGACAACACCATGATGCTGTTCGGCGACGCAAAGAAAGTGGTCGACAGCATTCTTAAAAACCTCTGACGCCGCCGCGGGCGATGACCCGCGATGCGGTCTTGGCGGGGTCGGCGCTTGTTCGCCGGCCCCGTTGTCGTTTCGGATGCAGTCCTGCGGCAGACATGGCGCTATGATCCTCCCGTGTCAGCCGCCTTTTCCCTCGACGCGCCCCGCGCGTTCCTCGACGTCTCCCTCTCGGTTCTCGGCCGGCCTTGGCGCGACCGCTGCGCGGATCCAACCGTGCAGGCCTACGCGGCGACGATGGTGCAGGCGCATGCCTTGCCCGAGCTGCTGGCCCGAGTTCTTGCGGGGCGCGGCATCCGCCCGGCCGAAGTGGACGCTTACCTGAAGCCACGCTTGCGCGACCTTATGCCGGATCCCGATTGCCTGATCGACATGGCGCCGGCCGTCGACCGGCTTGCCCGTGCCGTTCAGACCAGCGAGCAGGTAGCGATCTTCGGCGATTACGATGTCGATGGAGCCGCGAGCGCCGCGCTTCTGGCGAGCTATCTACGTGGCTTCGGCCTAACCGTTCACATTCACATTCCCGACCGGATCACGGAGGGCTATGGCCCGAACGTTGCCGCCGTCGAGGCCCTGCGAGGCGCTGGCGCTACCCTGCTGGTCACCGTCGATTGCGGCACGAGCGGACACGCCCCTCTGGAGGCTGCCGCGGCACTCGGCCTTGATGTAATTGTCCTCGACCACCATGGTGCCCCGGAGCACCTGCCTCCCTGCCGTGCCCTGGTCAATCCGAACCGCCTCGACGATCTCTCCGGCCTCGGACACCTCTGCGCTGCGGGCGTCGTCTTTTTGACGCTCGTCGCCTTGAACAGGCGTCTTAGGGGAGAAATTGAGTTTGCCGACCGGCTACCCGACCTCGCCCAGTCCCTCGACCTCGTTGCCCTGGCGACTGTGGCGGATGTTGTTCCACTGGTCGGCCTAAACCGCGCCCTTGTTGTTCAAGGTCTCAAGGTGATGCGCGCCCGCGGCCGCATAGGCCTCGCGGCGCTGCTGGACGCGGCATCCTTAGCTGAGCCGCCGGAAGCTTGGCACCTCGGTTACCTCGTCGGCCCACGGATCAATGCTGGGGGACGGATTGGAGATGCGGCTCTTGGGGCAACCCTCCTTACGACCGCTGATCCGGCCGAGGCTTCACGGATCGCGGTGGAACTGGACCGTCTCAATCGCGAACGGCAGGTGATTGAGGCGGAGGCGGTCGCCGCCGCTGAGGCCGAGATGGGCCACGTGCTCAGTTTCGATCCGGACCGTCCGGTGCTGGTCGCTGCGTCCGCCGACTGGCATCCCGGCGTTGTCGGGCTCATCGCCGCGCGCCTGAAGGAGCGTTTCGGCCGCCCAGCCTTTGCCTTCGCCCTGCGTCCAGACGGCACTGCGACCGGCTCGGGTCGTTCGATCATGGGCGCGGATCTAGGGCATGCCGTCCGTACGGCAGTCGAGGCGGGGCTGGCTCTGAAGGGCGGGGGCCACGCCATGGCGGCGGGCGTGACGCTGCCCGGACCGGACGTCACGGGTTTTCGGGATCACCTCGCATCTGTTCTGTCGACGACCGTGGCTGAGGCACGGGCTGTCGAAGCGCTGCTGGTGGATGGTGCAATCAGTGCGGGCGGTGTCACCGCCGAACTGGTGCGCACGATCCACCGCGCCGGTCCATTCGGCTCTGCGGCTCCGGAGCCGACCTTCGTCCTACCACGCCACCGCATCGTGGACGCCGCCGTCGTAGGCCAAGGACACGTTCGGGTTCGTCTGCGTAGCAGGGATGGCCAAGCCATCGGCGCCATCGCATTCCGGTCTACACAAGGCCCGCTTGGACAGGCACTCCTGTCCAGCATCGGCAAAGAGGTGCACGTCGCCGGCACACTGTCTGTAGACACCTGGCGCGGCGCCGAGCGAGCCCAGATGCGGATATGCGATCTCGCATATTTCGATTGAGTGATGCGGTTGACTCCCGCCCGGACGGTCATCATAAGGACGGCGCGCCGCCGAAAGGCGGTCGGTTTGGGGGAATGTCCCGAGCGGCAAAGGGGGCGGACTGTAAATCCGCTGCGTAAGCTTCGTAGGTTCGAGTCCTACTTCCCCCACCAAACCTCTACTGAGATCCCGATCTTCTTCGGGCTGTCTCAGGCTTCGGTGGCCTGCTAGAAGGGTCGGCGATGCGGGTGTAGCTCAATGGTAGAGCAGCAGCCTTCCAAGCTGAATACCCGGGTTCGATTCCCGGTACCCGCTCCAGCCGGCTACTAGATCTGACGCCGCTGAAGACCCCTGATACGATCTCCGCGATCAAGCGTATGGAAGACTGATCGATTGGACGGGGGCGGCTTGTCCAGACGCCATAGTGTTTCACGGAGAATTTTTCGCTGGCAGCATCAGCAAATTAGTTTTTTGTTTGCAGTTCATCGAGGTGTCGGAGCGACAATTCCTTCGCGTTTGTATCGATACTGCGGCACATTTCTGTAGAATAGATTCGCCTACTTCCTAAAGGCTGGTCAGACATAAATCTTGCTTCTTTGACCCTTCTAGAAAACACATGAGACGACCGTTTTTGCTGAGGCATACCGATTCGCGGCGTTCCTTGGACCAAAAGTATTGCACATTTAGGAACATAATCTGGACGGCGCCTCTGCGCACACCGAGGCACGATTTTGCCATGGTTCAGACCTAGCCGTAAGGTATCGGGTAGCAAAACGCCGAGAACTTAGTAAACCGAACGTTTACGGTTTTCGGCAACCTTGCGTTCACCATGATCCGTGCCCCGCGCGCGATTGGGTAGAGGGTGAGATCACGGTGGGTAAGTTTCTGCGGAACGGCCGGACGACCCAACGCGCTGTCTCGCTGAAGCGGGCCGGACGTCTACCGGCCATCGTTGCTAGCTTCGGTCTCGCTCTCCTTGGGGGAACCCGTGGCACACAGGACGCCGTCGCCAATGGGGATACGCGGACCCTATCGATTTATCACACCCATACGAAGGAAAGCCTGACGGTTACCTTTAAGCGCGACGGACGTTACGACCGGGCGGCTCTCGAACAGCTGAACTGGCTCCTGCGTGACTGGCGAGTCGACGAGCCGATCAAGATGGATCCGCGCCTGTTCGACACAGTCTGGGAAGCCTACCGATCGGTAGGATCGCAGGAACCCATCAACGTCGTCTCTGCCTATCGTTCGCCCGGCACCAACGCGATGCTGCGCCGACGATCTAAGATGGTCGCCGAGTACAGTCAGCACATGCTCGGTAAGGCTATGGATTTCTATCTACCGGACGTGTCGATCGACCAGATTCGTGCCATCGGAATGCGGATGCAAAGGGGCGGCGTCGGTTGGTATCCACGCTCAAACTCTCCCTTCGTACATCTCGACGTGGGTTCAGTCCGCTCCTGGCCGCGCATGACGCACGATCAGCTGGCTCGTCTTTTCCCGGATGGAAAGACTGTACACCTCCCCTCCGACAATCGCCCCCTGCCCGGCTATGAAACGGCCCGTACCGAGATCCTGGCGCGGGGAGGCACGGTCCTTGGGATCACGGAAGTGGCGCAGATGGACGAGGACGATGGGCCAAGCATCAAGGGGTTCTTCGCCAGTCTCTTTGGCGGCGGCTCGCAGGACACTGTGACGCCGGTTCAGATGGCAGCGAAAGCGTCTATGAGACCGCGCCCGAAGGCAACGGCCATCGTTGTTGCCAGTGCCGATCCCGAAGACCCCGTCGGTGCGCGCTCAGCGCTTGCGTACGCAGCACCCGCCACGGATGAGGCTCTGAAGAGCAATCTGCTTGAACGTGACGGCCGCGACGCCCAGAGCCTCCTGACCGGTGAGACGCAAGCGGCTGCAAAATCAGCGCCGGATGCGGCCTTTTCAGCGTCTCTGCCGCTACCACCTCGCCGTCCAGCTGAATTTGTAGCCGTAACTGCTGCTCTGACGATGCCCCTCCCGCCCCCTCGGCCTGCTATACAACTTGCCGGTCTCGGCAATGCCGGTATGGTTAATCTTACCCCAGATGCGCCACCCCGTGCGGTACCTGTACCGGCCAATGCGGATTCGCGAACCCAGCTACATGCGCTCTTCGTTGCGGCTGCCACGGATGTCGAACCCGCAAGCCGTGCGGCACCGGTGAAACTTGCAAAGGCGAAGGCAAAGCTCGACGGATCACCGACGGCGATTGTCTTGCCGCAAACTGGAATCGCCACACGCTTCTCGGCTCGGAGCCCCGGAGACGATCTCGCGGCCTCGCGTTTTACCAGCTCGGCGACACGCGTTGTGCCTGGCAACCGCTGATTACAGTGTGGTTGTTCCGGGAAAGTTCAAACGACCGCCTTTGCATTTGCTTGAGCTCTTAACCGACGACGGTCATCGGTTGCGAGCTCACGAGCCTGCGGGCCCCGCCTTGGCGATTTGGCGACCCTGCCGCAGGGGTCGTCCAGCATAGAGTCGTCGAGCGTTCGCGGTCGGGGGGACCAGGCAGGAGTCCGCACACAAGGAGAAAGGTTGCTCGTCCCTGTAATCCCGACGCGACTCGAATATTTCGATCGCGCGCGAATTTCCGCGACAAAGCTTTTTCTCGAGCTCGATCACCGGGTGGCGTCACTTAGAGAGACAATCAATCAAGCCAACCAGGACGAATTAAAATCAATAAAATCCGCATATTTCTAAAAACTTTGATTGAAACGTCAGTAATATAATGAACATTGGGTCATTTGATAATATAATAGCGTTTCAGTAGGATGTTTCTTAAACCAAGATTTTACTGATGTGCATTTTCCCGTTCCACTCGAACTGATCCAGCTTCTTCAATCGAAGTTTGCACTGACTGCTCAGTTGCAACAAGACTTCTATTGTGTGCGAAAGCCTCGCCAATCCCCCAAATGGGGCATGCAAATCTGAATTCATTTCGCACACAAGGAGAGAACTCCAGGGTTAGGAGAATCTGGCAATCGGTCCATGAGGACTGTCATGGCCCAGAATTCGAAAGAAGGGGCTCCCTGATGTTCACGGTAAGTGCGAGCTTCCTGCTGGCTGGCGTTGCTTTGGCAGCTGCAGCACAGGCTTCGCCGCGGCGTCGGAGCGTCTTGGAATGGGCCGGTGGCACCCTGCTCATCGCAGGGCTCAGTCTGCTTGGCGCAGGACTTCGACTGTTCCGATAATGTGCTGGCCCCTGCGGCGCCGCAGACCGATCGCTCTATGATGAGGCGAACAGAACTCCTGGTCCGAGCGCCCTATGTGCAGGATATGGTACGCATCCACATCGGCAAGCTCGGGATGGCGCTCCTGCTCCCGCTCATCCCGAGTCGCTTGGGCCTCGGGTAGCACGATAGCGCTCATGCTCGTCGGCCTCGATGGCAAAACCTTCTTCGCGCCGGATGGAAGCTGCAACGGACCGAACGGAAACGATACTCTGGGATCATCGACGTCAGCGAAGAGGCAGATTCTCGCCTCGCCCATACTCTTCCCGTTGGTAACTCGAGGTACGGGCCGCTAACGAACCTGCGGATCATGCCGAATGGACGCCTTGGCGTGGTCCTAAGTTCGGTGCTGATGCACCAAGAGGATGCAGTCTGGTACGCTCACGCAGACAATTGCCTGCATGTCATCGATCTGACCACACCACCACTGCGCCTTATCGAGATGGTCGAGATTGGATGGTAACCCTCGGACATCGCGATTTCGAAGGTCGGCGACTTGTCTCTCGTTGCGAACCGCGAAGGACGCAGCGTTAGCGTGCTGTCGATCGCCGCCGCAAAGGTGCGGTCAGTTGCAATAGTCGATGTCCTCAATGAAGCCGCCGCCGTCGCGTTTAAGCCCAATGGTAGGCGGGCCTTCGTCGCGATGTACAAGTCGGCGCGCGTCGGCGTCCTAGCGATCGATGGCACTTTGGGGCGGTATGAGACTGCGAACGTTATGCCGTCGGTACCGGGGTCTACGGGCTCGACGTCGCGCCCGACGGGACTCTGACGCTGATCGGACATACCCAATGGGAGCAAAGAGACGGGCGCGCAGATATCAACAGTATCATACGAGCCGATGGTCGATACCCGAACATCTTCGATCATCGCGAAATTGGTGATACGCCAAAACTCTTGGTGATTGCACCGGACGGTCGATATGCTTCAGTCACGGTCGTACGGGGTTCGAGCACAGCGCATGCAAGTCTAGGCTACACACCGACGACTGGATTCGCGTTGCTGACTATCCCTGAGCAGAACGTTTAGACTATATACTAGGCCGATGCGGGGCCGTCACACAGAGTATCTCGTTCAGCCCTTCGGAAGTTATATCTATATCAAAAATTATCCCGACCAGAACTTTGGCATATGTAGCATCGCAGGCGGCATCTTGAACTAGGCAGGTGACCGCCTGACGCTCCCGGGCCAACCCGCATCCCTGTCCGGTGGATAGCATCCTCGATGCCAGAGGAGCCTTGCGGAAACAAACATGGCCGCTTCTCTGAGGCGCGAGAGAACGCCCCCTGCTGACGAATGGGTAGATTGTCTTTGTCGTAACAATTATGTTGGCTTTCGCGACGATCGCTACTGGAACGCCTAACGTCTCTTTGCTGGTCCAAGGCTCTTCCATCGGCGCTGGGACTTCCGCGCCATGCGTTACGTCGGACCCGGCGACATTGTGATCTTCGCTGCGGGAAATGGAATACATCAGAGCGCAGATCTGAGCCCGACCAATCGGGATCAGCATTGACTCTAGAGTTGCTGCTAAAGCCTCGCCAGCGGGCAGGTGCGCTGGCTATCGAGGTCCCGCACCGATTAGGGAAGGCGAGACCTCGATCAGTCGCGAAACGGTACCTTAAGCTGCCTGCTTGCGACCCTTGGTCTTCGGCGGCACCTCATCGTCCTCATTACGGTTGGCAACCTGACCCAAACCGATGGACTTCGCGAGTTCCGAACGCATGGCTGCGTAAGACGGGGCAACCATCGGGTAATCCGCCGGGAGGCCGTACCGCTGCCGGTAGCTGTGCGGATCGAGGCCATGGCTGCTGAGATGACGCTTCAGTGTCTTGTAGCTCTTGCCGTCGAGGAAGCTGACGATGCCGTCCGGCATCACAGACTTGCGGATTTGGGCAGGCGACGGTTTTTCCGGAGCGACCTCTTCCGCGACCTGAGCGGTACCGGCGACGAGGCCGTTGAGCGCTGCGTGCACGTTGCGGATCAGATCTGGTAGATCGGCGGTGCGGACTGGATTGTTCGACACATACGCCGCGACGATGTCCGCGGCGAGATCGACGAAGTCGGTCGTTTGAATTTCAGTGCTTTCGGACATGCGTAGTTTTCTTTTCCCTGTGCCCCCAAGGCAGCAGATCGCCCATTTGTAGACATTTATCAAGCGGTCGAAGCCAAATTCGCTGATGAACATGCCTGACATGCGCATCACAGATAAGAGATGTCCAAAACAGGGACTCTCGAGCTGGGAGGGTACTCGCGTTTATTGCTTCTGTGCTCAGGAGTTTCCGCTGGCACAACCATCGGGTCGCGTCGGATAGACCGAGCGTTGTCCGCGCGGCCTGATCGGATGACGGACCCCGAAGAATCTCAAGTCATCGTATCACGCTCACGCGCCCTGAGATTCGGTGCTTGAGGGCCTATACCCGGCCAGTCGGATCCTGGTTCTGCGCGATCCTATCCTGATGCATCTGACGCTCTAGCTGACGACGCCCAAGCCACAGGCCGTTCAGAAGCCATGCCACCGACAGAGGGACTGCCGTTACGGCGACAGCGGTCGATCCGAGCCCCAGAGCGGCGATCCCGGCGAATGACCAGGCCCCCAACTGGTCTCCGACCCGATATACCACCGTGTCGATGAAGTTCTTCGCTTTGTACCGATCCTCGCGCGGTACCACGGTAAAGAGTACTTCACGGATTGGCCGGGCAATGGCGAAGTTTCCGGCGCGTCGCAGGACTTGGAAAACAACAATCGCGGCAATCGTCGGCGATACGGCCAAAGCAGCGAAACCGAGGATGCTGGCTGCTGGCAGGAGGGCCAGGGTCGGTCCTAACCCAATCCGGCGCACGATCCGTCCCGTCAGGAAAAATTGCACGCCGAGCGTGAGGATATTCACCAACAAGTCCACGCTGGCGAAGAAGGCTGTCTGTGATCCCCGATCGGGAAAGCTACGCTTGGCAATACCGGCTTGCTCGAAATACAGGAATGTCGAGGTGATCGAGAACAGCAACAGGAAAAGACTGATATTCAGAAGGTAGGGCGAGCGAAGCGTTCGCGTGATCCCCGCGAAAGCGCTGCCGCCGATGGCCTCGGCGGCCAGTGCATCGCCGGTGTGGGGTGCTTGGCGGAGTCGGTCCGACATTTGCGCAAGCCCGCGCATGCTGAAGACCGCGACTTCAAGAAGAACTGCGGCGCCGAGCAGCAGGGCCCAGGTCGGCGCGTTGCGGGCGAGGATGGCAGTCGTGGCCGAGCCCGCGATGGCACCGAGCGTCGCTCCGGCAGCAATGAACGCGAAAAGCCGCTTTCCTTGTTCCGCTGAGAAGACATCAACGATGGTGGCCCAAAAGACCGAGACGACGAATAAGTTAAAGATCGACAACCAAATGAAGAAAGCACGACCAATCCAGATATTCCCCTCCGGACCCGCGACGTACAAAGCGGCGGCGAAGACGAGAATGTTTGCTGCAAAGAACCGGTAGGTGAGCGGCACGAACCGCGCTCGTGGCAGAGTCTTCACCAGCCAAGCAAATGGCACGTTGAGGGCCAACATTCCCGCCAGGGTGCCCGTAAAGAGCCAGGGCAGGTTCTCGATGCCGCCTGCCACGCCCATCTGGTCACGGATTGGCCGGAGGACGTAATAAGCCGCCAGGATCGAAAAAATGTAGGCCCACGACCAGGCAAGAGCTGGTCCCTCGCCTGGCCGCACATCGACGAGGTGTCGAAGCCAATCAGAGGAACGCTGCCCCGCCGGCGCTTCGTGCGAGGCACTGGTGGAGGTATCATCGCTCAAGGGGTAACACCGAGGCGCGCGCGCATGTCTGGAGCGGTGAGTTCGAGACCGAAGCCGGCAGACCCCATGGCGAAGCTGTCGGCCTTCTGAAGTGATCCAACCACCACAGGATCGAAGCCCGCATCGGTAACGAGCTTCGACACCGTCGCAACAGCTTGCGGATCGTCGCCTGCGA
Source organism: Methylobacterium sp. AC690 (assembly GCF_979256535.1). Lineage (NCBI taxonomy): Bacteria > Pseudomonadati > Pseudomonadota > Alphaproteobacteria > Hyphomicrobiales > Methylobacteriaceae > Methylobacterium > Methylobacterium sp. AC690. The sequence continues at coordinate 20,461 of NZ_CEEDOX010000002.1, forward strand.
GGGGGATCGCCATCTGCGCCCCCTCGCGGTGAGCATTCTTGGCGAAGACCTTGTAGTTGGCTGCGTTGAAGGCGCGGACGATTAGCGCTTTGTCCAAATACTTGGCGGAGACTGCGGCGATGCCGCGTGCCTGGACCTCGCCGTAAACCTCGCCATCGCGGGCCTGAGTGGCGTTGCCGGCGTCGATCACAATCTTGTTCTTCAGGGCCGCGCCATGGTCCTGGGCAATCTGAGGATACGCTTTGTAGGGGACGGCGATAAGTACGACGTCGCCGAAAGCAATTGCCCCTGCCGGCGTCCCAGCGCGGGCGTTAGATCCGAGGCCCTCGACGAGGTTCTTCAACTCTTCGGGATGCCGGGACGACAGCATCACCGCATGGCCGGCCTTGGCCCAGAGACCGCCAAGGGTGCCGCCGATGTTGCCGGCGCCGATGATACCAATGCGCGCCGGCGCAGAAGCAGTCTGCGCCCAACCCGGGCCGCCAAGGGCCACGGCGAAGGTCGCGCCCGCAGCGAGCGCAAGAATCAAGCGGCGTGTCAAGAACTTAGAGTGCATCGACGAGGGCCTCCATGCGGGTGCGTTGCGCGGCGTCGGGTAGACGGCCCTGTGCGGCACCGAGGTTGTCCTCGACATAGGCGGCCTTGGCCATACCGGGAATTGGGCATGTCACAGCCTCGTGCGCGAGGACGTATTTCAGGAAGAATTGCGGCCAGCTCGCGCAGTCGAACTCAGCAGCCCAGGGCGGAAGTGTGCGCCCCTGCACAGCCTTGAACAAGCGGTCGCGTCCGAAGGGAACGTTGACCATCACGGCCATACCGCGCTCCTTCGCCAAGGGTAAGATGCGCTCGGCAGCGCCGCGATCGTCGAGGGCGTAATTCACCTGAATGAAATCCAGGGTCTCGCGGGTCATCAGGGCTTCGAGATCCGCGAGCTGACTATCGCGCCAAACCGTTGCACCGAGGTAACGGATCTTCCCCTGTGTCTTCAGATCGCGAAGGGTCGCAAGGTTTGCATCCGGATCGATGAGGTTGTGGACCGCGACGAGGTCGATCACCGACGTTTTCAGGCGCTGGAAGGATCGTGCGATCTCAGCAACAGCTGCCTCACGACCTTGTGTCCCAACCTTGCTGCACAGAAACACCTTCTCGCGCAGGCCATCCTGGCTCAGGATCAGCCCGAGTACGTCCTCTGCGGTGCCGTAGCTCGGCGCGGTATCGATGACCGTTCCGCCGAGCGAAACGAATCTCTGCACCGCTTCGCGCAACGGCGCGATCTTCTCTGGCGTCGGCTCGACTTCGTACCGACGCGACGTACCGATCCCGATCACCGGCAGGCTTTCGCCTGAAGAGGGAATCGGTCGGTGAAGTAATTTGGAGGATCGCTCACTGCCAGCCATCGCCCTGTTCCTTAGCAAAACCGCAGACAGGGGCAGAAGGCCTGCGCCGGCGACGAGGGCGCGTCGAGAGGGATGCATCAGGACACGAACTCCAGCGAAGACGAGCGTCTGCATCATCTAGGGCCGGGCACCGGACTTCGACATATCCTCTGGCGCACGGATCGTGCCGAAGGCAGCAGGACGCGCGTGAAGACGTATCCGTCCCCCCGGAGCGGCGGTCTCAGCGCCTCACGCGGAAGGCTCGTCCGTCGATATTCAGGGCTTTCATCCGCGAGGCCAGGGTGGTCGGGCGCAGGCCGAGCAACTCGGCTGCGCCACCCGGGCCGAAGACCTTGCCGCCGGCCAAGCCCAGGGCCCCCTCGATTTCGGCCCGATCGCGAGCGCGGCGTTCGGGCTCTGTCAGCGGGTTGAGGATCGGAGAGGCCATGGCGACCACATCTAGGCCCTGCGGCGGCGGATCAATCTCTGGCAAGTCGAGATGGAGCCGCCCGCGCACCGCGAGGATCGCGCCGCGTTCGATCACATTCTCCAGTTCTCGAACGTTTCCAGGCCACGGGTAGCGGCTGAGGCGGCGTACGTCCCCTTCCGTAAGCCGAGGCTCGGCGATGTTGAGCCTTCGCGCCGCGCCCCTTAGGAAATGTTGGGCGATCAGCGCAATATCCTCCGGTCGCTCACGCAAGGGACTCGCAGCGATCGGGAAAACGTTTAGGCGGAAATACAGGTCCTCACGGAAGCGGCCGCGGCGCACCTCGTCCCGCAGGTCACGGTTGGTGGCCGCGATCAGCCGGACGTCGACCGCGCGGGTGCGCTCCTCGCCCACTCGCTCAAAGGAGCGCTCCTGCAGCACCCGCAGCAATTTACCCTGCAGGTCGAGGGGGATCTCGCCGACCTCGTCGAGAAACAACGTGCCGCCATCGGCGAGCTCGAAACGCCCGACGCGGTCGCGAACAGCGCCGGTGAAGGCGCCCTTGGCGTGGCCGAAGAACTCGCTCTCGAACAGCTCGCGGGGGACGGCGGCGCAGTTCACCCGGATCAGGGGGCGGTCGCACCGCCGACTGGCCTCGTGGATCGCCCGGGCGATGAGTTCCTTGCCGGTGCCGGATTCACCGGTGACGAGAACGGTGGCGTCTGTGCCGGCCACCACGTCGATCTGGCGAAGGGTGGCCTCGATGGCCGGCGAGCGCCCGATGATGCCCTGGTGATGGCTCTCGAGGCGAATTTCCTCCTTGAGATAGGCGTTCTCGAGCTCCAGGCGCTCGCGCAAGACATCGACCTCGGCGAGCGCCTGACGCAGTCGCTCGTCGGCTTCCCGCCGGGGACCGACATCGCGGAAGACGATCACGGCGCCGAGAAGCTGGCCCCGGTCACGGATCGGAGTCGATGTGTATTCCACGGGGAACGCGTGCCCGTCACGCCGCCAGAACACCTCCGTGTCGACTTGATGAACAGCGCCGTCGCGGAAGGCGGCGTAGATCGGGCAGTCCCGGTGGGGGTAGTGGGCTCCGTCCGGATGGGTGTGGTGGACGGTGGCGTGCATGTCTCGGCCGACGAGTTCGGCGGCGGGCCATCCGAGCATCCGCTCCGCGGCCGGGTTGACGAAGGTTGTCACCCCCTCGGCATTGACCCCGTAGATGCCCTCTCCCGCTGCGCGGAGGATGAGCTGATTCTCGCGCTCGATATCGCGGAAGATGCGCTCCATCCGCTGCCACTCGGAGAGGCCGGCCCGCATGTGAGCGTCCGCCTGCGCGTCGACGTGGCGCCGACGGCGCGCGTCGAGGTCGGCCAAGGTCACAAGCATGAGGGGCGCCGCACTCTTGAGCAGCGAGCCGGCGTATTCGAGCCGGAGCGCCTTTCCGGAACCGTGCCGCGGCGAGAGCGCGTGGGTCCACCAATGGCCTTTCGCGTCCACGGCCTGGGTGAACACGATCAGGGCCGGGCGCTGCCCCGGATGCAGCGTGCTGGCGGGCATCCCCCGGAGCGTGGGACGCGGGTAGCCGAGCAGGTCCGCAGCGGCGGGGTTCGCGTCGATGATCCGATCCGCGGGCGGATCCAGGATCAACATCGGCTCGCGACTTTCCTCGAAGGCGAGGCCGAGTTCAGGAGGGAGAGTGGAATCGGGAGCCATCATGTGACGGTAGCACGAGATCTCGTTACTACCGTCACGAAATCTCGCAAAACACGAGATCACGTAAAAGCATCAAGATGGCATAAACGCACGCATCCATTGATAAATTTCTGAAAGTCTACCTGGCATGGCGATTGCTCAATGAGCCGCACCAGCTTGCGGTGAGGCAGCCATGGCCCTGTTCGACAATCCCTTCGATGCGTCCCGTCGCTTGAACCGGGGCGGCTGTTCGTGCGGCGCCCACCCCTCACAGCGCGAGCATGATGCCGGCACGCCCGGCGGTGATGCTGCGATCGAGCGGGTCGTCGAGGGCACGGTGATGCGCGCACTCTTTCCGCACGATGCCGAGCGGCGCGCTTTCCTGCGCAGCGTCGGCGCCGCCACCGCCCTAGCCGCCGTCAGCCAGTTCCTGCCGACCCGCTTCGTCGCAGAAGCTTTCGCCGAAGGCGGGAAGCCGGAGAAGACCGACCTGAAGATCGGGTTCATCCCCATCACCTGCGCCACGCCGATCATCATGGCCAAGCCGATGGGCTTCTACGAGAAGCAGGGCCTCAACGTCGACGTGGTGAAGACCGCCGGTTGGGCGGTGATCCGCGACAAGACCCTCAACCGCGAATACGACGCCGCCCACATGCTGGCGCCGATGCCGATCGCGATCTCCCTCGGCGTCGGCTCGAACCCGCAGCCCTACACAATGCCGGCGGTGGAGAACGTCAACGGTCAGGCGATCACGCTGGCCATGAAGCACAAGGACCGGCGTGACCCGAAGGATTGGAAGGGCTTCAAGCTCGCGGTGCCGTTCGACTACTCGATGCACAACTACCTGCTGCGCTACTATCTCGCCGAGGCCGGGATCGACCCGGACACCGACGTTCAGATCCGCGCGGTCCCGCCGCCCGAGATGGTCGCGAACCTGCGGGCCGACAACATTGACGGCTTCCTCGCCCCCGATCCGGTGAACCAGCGCGCGGTCTATGACGGCGTCGGCTTCATCCACATCCTGTCGAAGGAGATCTGGGATCGGCATCCCTGCTGCGCCTTCGCGGCGTCGCAGGACTTCATCACCCAGACACCGAACACCTACGCGGCCCTGCTGCGGGCGATCATCGAAGCCACCACCTACGCGTCGAAGGCGGAGAATCGGAAGGAGATCGCCGCCCAGATCGCACCGGCCAACTACCTGAACCAGCCGGTTACCGTGGTGGAGCAGGTCCTCACCGGCACCTTCGCGGACGGGCTCGGCAGCGTGCGCAAGGTGCCGGACCGCGTCGACTTCGATGCCTTCCCCTGGCAGTCCTTCGCCGTCTGGATCATGACCCAGATGCAGCGCTGGGGTCAGATCAAGGGCGACGTCGACTACGCGACCGTGGCGGCCAAGGTTTACCTCGCCACCGACGCCGCGAAGCTGATGAAGCAGAACGGCCTCACGCCGCCCGAGACCACCACGAAGACCTTCGTGGTCATGGGCAAGACCTTCGATCCGGCCAAGCCGAAGGAATACCTCGACTCCTTCAAGATCAAGCGGGCAGGCTGAGCCATGGCCGTGAGCCTCTCCCTTCGCGCCGGCCTCGTCTCGCTGGCTTTGCTCCTGGCGTTCCTGCTCACCTGGCAGATCGCCGTCGGGGGCACGGCCAAGACCGAGGCGATGGATCCGGAATATGCCGCCCTGATGGGCGCGAGCGCCACCACTGGAAAGTCGGCCATGCCGGGCCCGCTCGACGTCGGCGCCACCCTGTGGAAGCACCTGAAAGACCCGTTCTACGACCGGGGCCCCAACGACAAGGGCCTCGGCATCCAGCTCGCCTACTCCATCGGCCGCGTCGCGCTCGGCTACGGCCTCGCCGTCCTGGTGGCGATCCCGATCGGCTTCCTCATCGGCATGTCACCCCTGATGAACCGGGCGCTCGATCCCTTCATCCAGCTCCTGAAGCCTGTCTCGCCACTCGCCTGGATGCCGCTCGCCCTCTACACGATCAAGGATTCCGGCCTGTCGGCGATCTTCGTGATCTTCATCTGCTCGCTCTGGCCGATGCTGATTAACACCGCCTTCGGCGTTGCCGGCACCCGGCGCGAGTGGCTCAACGTCGCCCGCACCCTGGAAGTCGGCCCGTTCCGGCGGGCCGTCACGGTGATCCTGCCGGCGGCCGCGCCCACCATCCTCACCGGGATGCGCATCTCGATCGGCATCGCCTGGCTCGTCATCGTGGCGGCCGAGATGCTCGTGGGCGGCACCGGCATCGGCTACTTCGTCTGGAACGAGTGGAACAACCTCTCGATCACCAACGTGATCACCTCGATTCTGGTGATCGGCCTCGTCGGCATGATCCTCGACCAACTGCTGGCCCGGGCGCAGCGCCTCGTCACGTTTCCGGAGTGAGCGTAATGGTCACGCTGCTCCCCTTCCACACCCCAACCTCAGACCAGACCGACGAGGTCCGCATGTCGTCCCAGACCATGCCGTCCTTAGAGAAGTTCATCTCGATCGAGGGCATCGCCCGGCGCTATCCGGCGCCGGGGGGCAAGAGCAACACGGTGTTCGAGAACCTGTGGCTGCCCATGCGCCGGGGCGAGTTCGTCTGCATGATCGGCCATTCCGGCTGCGGCAAGACCACCGTGCTCAACATCCTGGCCGGACTCGAGGCCCCGAGCGAGGGCGTCGTCATCGTCGATGGGCAGGCCATCGATGGCACCAGCCTCGACCGGGCCGTCATCTTCCAGGGCCACGCGCTGCTACCCTGGCGTACGGTGCTGGGCAACGTCGCCTACGCGGTGTCGTCGCGCTGGCGGAAGGCGGCCACGGCCGAGGTCACGGCACGCGCGCAGGATGCGATCGCCACGGTGGGCCTCGCGGGCGCCGAGCACAAGCGCCCCTCCGAGCTCTCCGGAGGCATGAAGCAGCGCGTCGGCATCGCGCGCGCCCTCGCGATCGAGCCCAAGATCCTGCTGATGGACGAACCGTTCTCCGCCCTCGATGCGCTGACGCGCGGAACGCTCCAGGACGAGGTTCGGCGGATCTGCGTGGAGACCGGTCAGACCGTCTTCATGATCACCCACGACGTTGACGAGGCGATCTACCTCGCCGACCGCATCGTCCTGATGACCAACGGCCCGCAGGCCAAGGTCGCGGAGATCGTCGAGAATCCGCTGCCGAAGTCCCGGGACCGCACTCAGCTGCACCATGCCCCGGGCTACTACGCCCTGCGCAATCACCTGATGGATTTTCTCGTCAGCCGCTCGAAGACGCTGCGGGACGCGATGCCGGCAGGCTACGACCCGCGTCATCCCCCAGTGATCCGGCCGAGCCTCACTGAGGTCGAGGGCGCCGCTCCGGCCGCCGATACCGCGCCAGCGCGACGCGCCTGATCTTTCCCTTTCCCACCCACCACGGAGACGCAAGCCATGAAGCGCGAAGACCTCACCGAGAAGCTCCTCGACATCAAGCGCGAGAAAGGCTGGACCTGGAAGTATATCCAGGACGAGATCGGCGGCATCTCGCCGATCCTGATCACCGCCGCCTGCATGGGCCAGATGAAGCTGCCCAAGGCGCAGGCTGCCAAGGCTGCAGCCCTGTTCGGCCTTTCTCAGTCTGAGGAGCGCATGCTGAACGAGGCGCCCTTCCGCGGCTCGATCGCGCAGATGCCGCCCACGGACCCGCTGATCTACCGCTTCTACGAGCTGGTGATGGTCTACGGCACCACTTGGAAGGAGCTGATCCAGGAAGAGTTCGGCGATGGCATCATGTCGGCCATCGACTTCAACATGACCATGGAGCGCGAGCCCAACAACAAGGGCGACCGGGTGAAGATGAACATGTCGGGCAAGTTCCTGCCGTACAAATACTACGGCAACGAGGAAGGCGTGCCGGATTACGGCTTCAAGGAAGGCTGATCCATCCGCCGGCGGGCATCGTCATGATGTTCGCCGGCTGCACCGGGCTGCTGTGCGTTGCGACGGCATTCCTCGCTGCGCCTCGTGACATCATCATCGAAAGCACCAGGCCATTCCCGGGCGCAGGAGGCGAGCCCGGCCTCCAGCACCGCCGACGGTAGAAAGCCCTGCGCCGCTGGCGCGTCTCTGCATCCCGGGCTCCGCTTCGCGGTCCCGGGATGACGCTCGGTACGTCCAGGATTTTGACGCGACGGTCTCTCGCCGGAACGACGAGGACGGGCGCCTGAGAGCCGTCCGGTCTCACTCCATGGTCGGCGCGAGCTTCTTGACGCTCTCCACATCCTCGCCGAGCCAAGCCGCGTTCTTGGCGGTGCCATCGAAGGTGGCGGAGGTCTTGAACAGCTCGTACTTGCCCTGGAGCGCGTAGGGCTTGCTGCGCTCGAGGAGTTCAGCAACCTTCGCCTTGTCCATCGGCGTAAAAGTCTTCACCGCCTCGAAGGCCTGGTCGAGGTCGCGCTGGCTCTCGATGCCGGTGATCACCACGGTGGTCGGCAGGTTCAGGGAGAAGTGCAGGTACTCGAGCGGCTTGATCGGCGCGTCACTCTTCAGGATCACGCCGTCGCCGAAGGTTTTCATGCCGAGCGCCGCAATGCCGTGCTGGACCAGGTATGGCAGCACGAGGTGGCCGAACGAGCGGAAATGCGCGTCCATCACGTTGAGCGGCATCTGCACGGAATCGAACTGGAACCCGCGCTCCTCGGCGACTTCAAGCATCTGGAGGTGGATGCGCGGATCCTTGTGGCCGGTGAAGCCGATGTAGCGCAATTTGCCGGCCTTCTTGGCCTCGACGAAGGCCTCCATGGCGCCGCCCTCGGCGAAGACCCGGTCCGGGTCATCGAAGCGAAGGATCTCATGGTGCTGGACGAGGTCGATCCGGTCGGTGCGCAGGCGCTTTAGGGATTCGTCGATCTGCCGCATCGCCTCCTGCTTCGTGCGCCCATCCATCTTGGACATCAGGAAGACCTTGTCGCGGTAGCCGCCCTGCGAGAGGGCGACTCCCATGCGCAGCTCCGAGCGGCCACCGTTGTAGTCCCAACAATTGTCCATGAACGTGATGCCGCGATCGACGCCGGCATGGATGAGGCGGGTCGCCTCGTCATCGGAGACCGCGTTCTTTCCAAGGTGGAAGCCACCCATCCCGATCGCCGAGATCTTCTCGTCGTGGCGACCGAAGGGGCGGTAGAGCATCTCGCCACGGCGTTCGCCGGGGTCGGTGAGCACCGGCAAATCGGCCGGGTCCTTCGGTCGCGTGTTGGGCAGGCCAGGCGCGGTCACGGCTGCACCGGCGCTGCTGGTGGCGGCGAGTCCGGCGCCGGCGGCGGCGCCCTGTAGGAAGCTGCGGCGTTCCATGTCTGCTCTCCGGGGTGAACGGGTGTGTGGCGGGAATGGCGCGGCATGTCAGGCCGGCATCCCATCGACGGGGTTGGATTGCGACAGGGCGCGGGCGGCCTTAAGCAGGCGCATCGCGGCGCAGGCGGCCCCATAGCCATTGTCGATGTTGACGACGGTGATACCGGGGGCGCAGCTCGCCAGGATAGCATCGAGGGCTGTCCGGCCGCCCTCGGCCACCCCGTAGCCCACGGAGGTCGGCACCGCGATCAGGGCGCTGGCGACGAGGCCGCCGACGACACTCGGCAGGGCCGCATCCATGCCGGCGGCGACGATGAGGATGGGGTGGGCACGAATCTGGTCGAGGCGGGTGGTCAGGCGCCAGAGCCCCGCGACCCCGACATCGGCAAAGAGCGTCGCGGCATGGCCCTGGTAGGCCAGGGTCCGCTCGGCCTCCCGCGCCACCGGAACGTCGGAGGTGCCGGCAGCCACGATGCCGATGCGGGCAGGACCGCTGATCGGACGGGCCTCTCCGAAGATCGCGGTGCGCGACACCGGGCAGTAGTCGATCCGGTCGCGGTGGCGGCCGGAAAGGGCCACATGCTTGTCGACGTCGAGGCGCGTCAGCAGCAGTCGCGCACCGCGCGCCGTGGCGGCGTCCAGGATCGCGTCGATCTGCACCGGCGATTTGCCGGCCGCGTAGATCGCCTCCTCGAGGCCGATCCGCTCCGGCCGGGCGAAGTCGAGGACGAATTCGTTGGAAACGCTCATCGGACCGTTCCCGTCAGGAAGGCACTGCCGGTGCGGTAGGCCGCGAACCGCACCGAGGCCTCGGGCAGGTTCGCCGGAGCACCCGCCCGGATCTGCGCTGACAGAGCGGCCTGGCGCACGCTGTCGAGGGCGGCGAGGCTGTCGGGGTCGAGCTCCACCACGATCCCGGCGGCCCGGACGCGGCAGCGCACGGCGCGGCGCGGTCCGGTGCCGGCCTGGAGGCTACGGCTCACCAAGCCTTCGACGACGTGGATGAATGCCAAGGTTTCGGGCTCGATCCGGATACCGGTCTCGACGCGGCTCGACAGGCAGGGTGCTGCCGGGAGCTCCGCCACCGATCCGAGGCCGAGATCGCGGGCGAGCGCCCGCACCGTGGCCTTATCCAGTCCGGCCTCCACGTAGGGATGGCGCACGCCGTACTCGCGGGCTGCGTCGAGGCCCGGGCGGTACTCGCCGAGATCGTCGAGATTGGCGCCCGACACCATGGTCCGGTCGGTGACCTGACGGATCGTTCCGTAGAGGTTGGTCTTGCAGAAGAAGCAGCGATTGACCGGATTGGCGCGGTAGCTCGGGTCGGCGAACTCGCCGGCCTCGACCACGCGCAGGGTCCAGCCCGCCCGCGCCGCTTCGTCCCGGACACGCTGCGTCGCCTCGAGCGGTACGGCCGGCGAGGCCGCGTGGACCATCAGCGCCCGGTCGGCTCCGAGGAGGCGATGGGCTGTCTCGGCGAGAGTCAGGCTGTCGACGCCGCCGCTGACCGCGACCGCGAGGGGCCCGATCTCCAGAAGCACGTCGTTCAGGCGTTGCAGGACATCGCCGCTCATGCCGTGCCCACCTCCTCGGTATCCGCCCGGAGTGCCAGCGCCTCGGCCGCGCGGCGCAGGCTGGCACGGGTGGCATGGTTTTCCCGGGCGACCGCATCGTCGGCCTCCGCCTTGGCGGTGCGCCCGCCCGGCCGGTCGACGACCTTCACCCGTACGGGTTGACCCTCGACCGTAACGGTGTGCATCCGCCTCGGAAGAGCGGCACCCGAGACGATGCGATGGCGCAGGCCGATCGTGGTGGTTTCGCGGAAGCAGGCCGCGATGGCCTCCTCGAGCGCGCTGGCACGGGCGAGCGCGCGCACATGCGTCATCATCCGTCCCTTCTTGCCGAAGACCGGCATCTGGACGACGTCGAAGATATCCGGATGCGCGCGCAGGCGATCGAGGCCCATGCCGAGATCCTCCGCCGATTGGTCGTCCACCTCGAACTCGATCACGCCGAGGTCGCGGTGCTCGCCGCTCCCGCGCGACGTCGCCGCCTCGTACACCATCGCGCGCAGGCAGTTGCTGAGGCCCGGTAGGACCTTGGTGCCGAAGCCGATGCCCGATCCCTTGAGAATCCGCGGCGCCGCCGGCAGCGGTGGCGCGATGTCGCGCAGGTAGCGCAGGATCGCGGCCCCCGTCGGCGTGACCCGCTCGCCCGGCACGCCGTCGTCGAGGGTCTCGAACCCCTCGACGAGGAGGCTCGTGGCCGGGGCCGGCACGGGCAGCGGTCCGTGCTGGGTCCGGACCCGGCCCGAGCCGAGGGGCAGCGCCGACACGCTCCAGGCCTCGGCGTCGAGCGCCGCGATCAGGTGGGCGGCCGCCACGATATCGGCGATCGAATCCCACGCGCCGACCTCGTGGAAGGCCACCGCCTCGACGGCGATGCCGTGGACCCGCGCCTCAGCCTCAGCCAGACGGGTGAAGATCCCGATCGCATGAGCGCGGACCGCGGACCCGAGCGGACAGGCCTGCAGGTCCGCACGGATCTGCGACCAGTGGCGATGCCCGTGTTGGGCATCGCCGGCGTGACCGTGTCCGTCGCCATGCGCGTGGTCGTGGTGGCGATGCGCGTGACCGGCCGCCCCGCTATCCCGAGCCCCGGGACCGCGGGCGACGACGAAGCGGCGGCCGGCCAGAATGCCGTCATTGTGTCTGACGAGTTCGCAGGAGACCTCCGGCAAGGCGGCTCGGATGCTCTCCAGCACGCCGGCTTCCTGGTCCGGAAAAGCATCGAGAAGGGCGGCGGCGAACATGTCGCCGGCGACGCCGCCGAGGGCGTCCAGATGAATCTGCATGGGCGTTCGTGTTCGTTGTCCCGTCACCGCAGGGAGCGAACGCAACATCGTTCGGAAAGCTCCAGCGGCAAGCGCCTCACGTTGGAGACCGAAGGCCGCAGCGACGGCGCTCAGTCGGCCCGGATCTGGTGGGGGCCGACGATCTTCGCCCAGAACGAACACCCGCACGGCAAGGACGGCATATTCCCCTTGGGCGGCGTTTTGCAGGTCAGCAGGTGCCGGAGCAGCCGCTCCATCTGCGCAACCTGATAGGGCTTCTGCATCACCGGAATGGCGTTGTAGGCGGGTTCGATCCCCGAGAGGCCGTAGCCGGTGGCGAAGATGAAAGGAATGCCGCGCTCGAACAAGGCATCGGCCACGGGATAGCTGCAGGTGTCGCCGAGATTCACGTCGAGGATCGCCATGTCCAGGTCCGCCCCGCGGGCCAGCGCCACCGCTTTGTCGAGACGCATGGCGACCTCGACCTCACAGCCGAGATCGAGCAGCATGTCCTCGCCGAGCATGGCGACGAGGCTCTCGTCCTCCACCAGCAGAACCCGCCGTCCCTGGAGGCCGCTCATCGGGCGACCCGTCCGGTCACCCGTTCCTGCCCGTGCCATCCGAGCGCGGTCAGCGGGATACGGAGCCGGCAGATGACGCCGGTGGGTGCGAAGGTCAGATCCGCGCTGCCGTCGAATTCCAGCGGCAATTGCCGCTCGATGAGCCTGCTTCCGAATCCCCTCCGCGTGGGTGGCGCGACCGGCGGCCCGCCCGTTTCGGTCCAGACGAGATCGAGGCGCTCGCCCGAGCCCTCCGGCTCCAGGGTCCAGGACACGCCGACCCGACCTTCGGGAACCGACAGCGCCCCGTACTTGGCCGCGTTCGTCATCAGTTCGTGCAGCGCCATCGCGAGAGTGACGGCGACCTTTGGGTGCAGGCGGGTATCCGGACCGACGAGGTCGAAGCGCGCCGTATCGACTTCGGCCAGGGCGTGCGGTGCCACGGCGCCCTCGACGACGCTGCGCAGGCTGGCGCTCTCCCAGTTCTCCGCCGTGAGCACGTTGTGGGTGTTCGACAGAGCGACCATGCGCGCATCGAAGGTCTGGCGCGCGACGCCGTCGGTCTTTCCCTTGAAGGTCTGCGCGGCGATCGACTGGACGGTCGCCAGCGTGTTCTTGACCCGATGGTTGAGTTCGTTGGTGAGAAGGCGCTGACGCTCGGCGGCCGCCTTCTCCTCCGTGATGTCGCGGACCTCGATGATCGTACCGATAATGCGCGCTTCGTCGTCGCGGATGGGACTGGCGGTGAACCCGACCGGGTAGAAGTGTCCGTCCTTATGGACGAACACCTCCTCGCCGCGCTCCTGATTGTTCTCCGGAAAGGCCCGGTCGATGGCGCATTCCGCGAGCGGAAACGGGCGGCCATCCGGGTAGGTGTGGTGGACGATATCGTGCAGGGGGCAATCGCGCGTGAGGACTTCGGTCAGGCTGAAACCGGTGAGCAGTTCCGCAGCCCGGTTCATGTAGACGCAGTGCTGGCGGTCATCCATCAGGAAGATGGCCACCGAAGCGTTGTTCAGGACCGCGTTGAGTCGCCGCTCCGTCTCATACAGCTGTGAACCGCGACGCAGGGTGGGCAGGGTGGTCGTGGTTGTATCGAACGTCTGCATCGGTCCAAAGCTCGGCACGAACGATCGTTTCCCGGAACGGACAGCGAGGCCGCTGGCCAGTGAACAACGAAGAGGCGATGCAGAGCCGACCATCAGACAGAGCCGACACACTGCAGGCACAGGTCTAACGTCAGCGCCTATCGCAATCCACGGTCCACGCAATGGTTCCGACTCTGCCATCGGCATCCTGTGCCGCACGTGATCGACGTGCCGACAGACGTGGGATAGGGAGGCGTGGCGCGGAACGAATCACGACGAGGCTCCGGGCGCCGTCGAAGAGACGTGCCGCGTTTAGGTGATATTCGGGGGGTCATGGACGACGCGGTTGAACGGCTTCGTCTGAGGGAACAGGCACTCGAGGCGGAGATTGCGGCGCTGCGGGCGGAGCGTGCTACCGGGATCCGTGCACCCGGCCCGGGCCAGCGCACCTCGGCGGCGAGCTCCAACCTGCTTTTCACGGCAGCGGAGAAGACCCGCATGCCGATGATCATCACAGATCCAAACCTTCCGGACAACCCGATTGTCTTCGCCAATCGGGCCTTCCAGGAGCTGTGCGGATACGGAGTCGAGGAGCTGCTCGGGCGGAACTGTCGCTTCCTGCAGGGCAGCGGTACCGATCCGGCCGAAGTCGCTCGCGTGCGGGACGCGATCGCGGCGCGACGGGACGTCGTGGTGGAGATCGTCAACTATCATCGCGACGGCAGCGCATTCCGCAACGAACTTTACGTCAGCCCAGTTTTCGACCCTGAGGGCCGGCTGATCTACTTCTTCGCCAGCCAGCTCGACGTCACCCGGTTCCGGACCGAGGAGGGCAAGCTCGCGGAGAGTGAAGCCCGCTATCGGACCCTCTTCGATGCGATCGACGCCGGCTTCTGCATCGTGGAGATGCGTTTCGACTCCAGCGGCCGTCCGGTCGATTACCGCTTCCTGGAGGTCAATCCAGCCTTCGAACGTCAGGCAGGTCTCGGCGACGTGGTCGGGCGTTGGGTGAGCGAGGTGATCCCGGATCTCGAGCCGCGCTGGCTCGAAACCTATGGCGAAGTCGCCCTGACGGGTCGACCGGCCCGGTTCGAGAGCGGCGCGGTCGCCCTCGGCCGCTGGTTCGATGTCCACGCACTGCGCGTCGGTGAACCGGTCCAGCACCGCGTCGCGATCCTCTTCAACGACATCACCGACCGCCGCGAAGCCGAGACGCTGCTGCGGACCACGGCGCGGGACCGTACCGCCGAGCGCGACCTCGTCTGGCGCGCCAGCCGCGACCTTCTCGTGATCTGTGGGTTCGACGGTCTCTACCGGGCCGTGAATCCGGCCTGGTCCGAAATGCTGGGCTGGCCGGCCGACGCCCTCCTCGGCGCGCGGTTCGACAACTACCTGCATCCGGACGATGTCCCACCGGCGACCACCGCCTTCACCCGCCTGACCGAGGGCAGCGTCCTCGACAATCTCGACGTCCGCATGAAGACGGCCGATGGCGATTTCCGGTGGGTGTCCTGGAACGCCATTCCGCAGGGCGACCATTTCTACGCGGCTGGTCGCGACGTGACGGAGCGCAAGGCCCTCGAGGAGCAGCTGCGGCAATCGCAGAAGCTCGAAGCGGTGGGCCAGCTCACGGGTGGCGTTGCGCACGACTTCAACAACCTCCTGACAGTGATCAAGTCGTCCACCGATCTGCTGAAGCGCCCAGACCTGCCGGAGGAGCGGCGCCAGCGCTACATCGGGGCCATCTCAGACACCGTCTCGCGGGCGGCGAAGCTCACGGGGCAACTTCTCGCCTTCGCGCGCCGGCAAGCCCTGAGCCCGGAGGTGTTCGATGTCGCGCGCAGCGTCGCCTCCGTGGGAGACATGGTGGGGACCCTCACTGGTGCGCGGATCCAGGTCGAAACCGACGTCGTTCCGGGCCTGTCCTCCGACGGTACCCCGCTGACCTATCTCGTCGACGCGGATCCGAGCCAATTCGATACCGCGCTGGTCAACATGGTGGTCAACGCACGGGATGCCATGGAGGGCGAAGGCCGGCTGCGGATCCGAGTGACCCGCGCCCTGACCATTCCTGCCGTGCGGGCGCATCCGCGTGTCCGCGGCGATTTCGTCGCGGTCTCGGTGTCGGACACCGGCTCGGGTATTCCACCCGAGATGCTGGATCGCATCTTCGAGCCCTTCTTCACCACCAAAGGCGTCGGGCAGGGCACCGGCCTCGGGCTGTCACAGGTCTTCGGTTTCGCCAAGCAATCCGGCGGTGAGGTCCTGGTGGACAGCGCCCTCGGGAGCGGGACGACCTTCACGCTGTTCCTGCCCCGCGTCCGAGCGCAGATCGCCCCCCAAGCCGTGCTGCCCGAACCGGCATCCCTCGCCGACGGTCATGGGACGCGGGTGCTGGTCGTCGAGGACAATCTGGAAGTCGGAGCCTTCGCGACGCAGGCCCTCCAGGAACTCGGCTACGACACCCGCTGGGTCACGGATGCCGAACAGGCACTTCAGATGTTGGCGCCGTCTTCCCTCGCGAAACCGTCCGAACGCCCTTTCGACGTCGTGTTTTCCGACGTTGTCATGCCCGGCATGAACGGCATCGACCTCGGACAGGCGATCCGCGCGCGTTATCCCGGCCTGCCCGTCGTCCTCGCTTCGGGCTACAGCCACGTGATCGCCGAGCAGGGTACCCACGGCTTCGAGTTGCTTCGCAAGCCCTACTCCGTCGAGGATCTCTCTCGGATTCTGCGGCGCGCAGTGGCGCATAGCCTGGATCACCGGCGCGATCCCTAACAGCGCGCTCGTGATGGAACGCGGATGAACCGGATCGACCTGGTCCGGGTTGACCCGCGACAAGGCCGTACGACCGGGGATGCGCCCCGGCGTGCCGCACGACCATCAGGATA
Organism: Methylobacterium sp. AC690; assembly: GCF_979256535.1. Lineage (NCBI taxonomy): Bacteria > Pseudomonadati > Pseudomonadota > Alphaproteobacteria > Hyphomicrobiales > Methylobacteriaceae > Methylobacterium > Methylobacterium sp. AC690. Next base: position 36,656 of record NZ_CEEDOX010000002.1, read on the forward strand.
CGAGATATGAGCGACGGCGCGACCGCAAGCGACAGCCCCTTCATCAAGGGCCGGAATGCCCGCCTCTACGGCAAGCAGCGTGAGAGTTGCCCCTATGCCGAAGGCAGCGAGGACCGAACCGCCTGGATGCAGGCGTTCGACGAGGCGGCCGACGATCGCCTGGAGAGCGAGACCGGGACGATCGATCCCCAATCGTCCGCGAAGGCCTGAGCCGCGGCGGCAACGGGAGGCGCCGAGCACCGGCGGCCTCGGTACCCAAGCGTCGAATCGCGGCCGCCCGACGGCTCGGTTCGCGTTACCCGTCCAGGGGACGGCAGCCCAGTTGCAGGTAGCTCGGATTGAATTCGGCCAACTCGCTCAAGCCGGTCCAGTCGAGGATGGTCAGCCGCTTACCGGACAAGGTGAGGAACCGCTGGCGTCGCAGTGCCTGCAGAGAACGATTGACGTGAACGTTCGAGAGCCCGACCGTGACGGCGATATCGCTCTGCGTGAAGGGCAATTCGTAGGTCATCCCACGGGTCAGGCCCACTGCGTTCAAGCGCAGGTGCAGTTCGCAAAACAGGTGCGCGATGCGCTCGACGGCGGTTCGGCATCCGATGTTGACGATCCACTCACGCAGGGTGGCCTCGTTGACGAGGATGCTCATCCGAAGAGCCTGCCGTATGGCGGGGTGTTGCCGCAGAATCGCGTGGAGGGCCTCCGCGTTCACGCGGGCAACCCGACAGGGTGAGAGCGTGCTGACGGTGTGATCCATGCGGTTGATGAGACCGGCTTCCAAGTTGCAATGATCGCCGGGCACAAGGTAGGCGGTGATCTGCCGTGCGCCGTTCTGACGGAACTGGTTCCGACACGCGAACCCCTTGACCACGATGAGAACGCCATCGGCCGGCTCGCCCTCGCGCAGGATGTCGGTGTGGGCCGGGTAGTCCCGCGCGGTCGTCACAAGACGCGCGAGCGCGTTCCGGTCCTCGGCCGACAAGTCTTGGAACGCTTCGAGCTTTTGTACCAGCGCAGACGCGGGCGACTCCGGCACGGGAAAGAAGGCGCGGTCCCCAACCGCCTGACTGCTGAGGGCCTGTACCATCTCACAAACTCCCGATCGCGATTTCGTCGAGGGCGATCACGACGTCCCAGGGGATCGCAGGCTTCGCGAGCCAGGGGGCGTCGCCGAAGCCACGCGTGATCGGATCCGCACGATGACAGGCCGTGTGCAGAATGAAGGGGACGCCGCGCCTGCGGAGGTGCCGCAAGGTCCTTGAACAATCACCATCCTTCAGCTTCGGCTCAATGACGGCCAGATCGACGTGCTCCCGCTCCAGGAGCGCCTCGGTCGCGGCCACCGTCGCCAGCGGGCCAGCGACGCGGTAACCGGCCTCCTGCAGGGTTTCACAGAGGTCGAGGGCAACAATCGCGTTGCTCTCTGCGACCAGCACGCAGGGTGGTCCGCTTTCTGTCATTGCGCGACCCTAGTTTCGAGACAGAGCCAGATCCAACCAGATCTGGCAGGCAAGTAAGCCCCTAAACAATATTCGATGCAAGTGCAGCGGTCGATTTCCTACTGTACGGCTCGATTCATGGACTGTATGTGCGATACCCAACAATCATTTGTTAGATATCGTGATTAGTTGGGACTGGATTACACTCAAGGGTGTAGTGCTGAATCGATGAGCGTTATCGCAGAGCCGCGACTCTGGACGGATGCTCCTCCGCGCCTGTTCACGGGGTCAGGCTCCCCGGCGATCCCCTCGTTCGGCGCCAGGGCGCTCATCCGCGCATCATCCGCGAGTTTCGGAAAAGATCGGCGGATTGGTTTATGCTTCCAGCGTTTCATCATCGATTCAGCCTTCTCTGCAGATCAGGCGTCGACGGCCGAGCGATCCATTGTAAATTGGACGACAATCCGCGATTTTCGCCTCGGACTAGTCAGAGGATCGCGAATGGAAATTGCTCGTCTGCTTCACACCTTCGCCGGCCCGATGATGGCCCTCGTCGGCACGATGCCCTCGTGGCGCCGCACGCCTGCACCTCCCCCCGCGCTGGAGGGACCGGTCGAGCGCACCCACGATTTCCCAGCCGTTCAGCCGCGCGAATCCGCATACTGGCCTGAGCGCTCGCACATCCTGTCGGGGAAGCCCCAGCAGACGGCAACGTACATCTACAGGAGCCCGGACGGGCTGTTCGCCGCCGGAATCTGGACCTGCCAGCCAGGCAAGTTCCGCATCGACTTCGGCCGGGCGGAATTCATCCAACTGATCGCGGGCGTGGTGACGGTGACGGATGCGGAGGGCGTCTCAAAGACCTACCGGACCGGCGATGCCTTCGTCACTCCGGCGGGCTTCTCTGGCACCTGGGACGTGATTGAACCGGTCAAGAAGCACTTCACCTGGTACGGTCCCGAGCCGGTCTGGTAGGACGGCCTGCGTCCTATTCGGCGGCGTCGGTGATCCGAAAACCTTCGATGCCCTGGCGCTCGGGATTGATCGCCGCCAGCGCACGCTTGGCCGCTTCCAGCGGGTGTTCGGCCTCGATTCGCACGGAGGACAGGTCCGGGCTCTTATAGACGGTGACGATGGTATCCATCACCTCCGTCAACGTCGTCCGCTTGTCCTCCGGCGCCGCGATCAGAAGCTGCAGTCCCCACGCCTGATAGAGGTCGACCAGGGCCTGGCTGTTGCGCACGTCGAGCTTCGAGAACGCCTCGTCGAGAAGGCAGAGGCCGAGGCCGGGGTTCTCGTCGCCGGGCCGGTCACCCGGGTAATACGCCGAGGCGAGCGACGCCGCGATGGCGACGTAGAACGGGGCCTGCGCTTCGCCCCCCGACCCGCGGAGCGCCCGGTTCGACATCGTCGTGCGGTTCCCGGCCCGATCCCGCATCCCGATCTCGTAGACGAAGTAATTGCGGTAATCCGCGAGGCGCGCGGCGCTCTCCTCACCGGCGATGAGGGCCGTGATCTCGTCGATCGCCGCCGCGAGCGGACCGTCCGGGATCGCGCCGCCCTCGTCGGGCAGGATCGCCTGGGCCGCATCCGGCGAGCGCGCGACCTCTGTCGCCAGGGCGTGGACGGCGGCGTAGCGCCGATCCACCTCGGCCTCGAACGCGTAGGTCTGTCCCGTGAAGGTCTGGCTCGACAGGCGCTCGTTCAGGGCATCGAGCCGGGCGCGCACGCGCTCGAACTTGTCCGCGAGCCGGGTCAGCAGGTCTTCGATCATCAGGCGGCGCATCTCGCTCTCCGCCCGCCGCGCCTGGTCCCGGTAGCGTCGAAGTTCGTGGCTCGCCACCTCGTCATGGGCCCGCTTCGCCCAGCCGTAGCCGAAGGAGGCCGGCGCATCGCCTGCTCCCAGCGGATTCTCGACGCGCCACTGCACGCAGTACTCGGCAAGGTCGCGCTCGGCCGCCCGGCCCTGCGTTCGTGCCGTCTCCGCCGCCTCCCGGGCGCGGGCGCGCCCGGCACTGGCCAGGCTCGCCAGCGCCTTGGCGTCGAGATCCGCCCGCTCGGCCCGCAGCGCGGTCAGCGCCCCCGGGTCGTAGGCGTCCGGACGCACGAGCCGGATGCGCATGCTGTCGCCGCCGGTCCAGCGCTGATACGCGGCCCGACGCGCTTGGAGCGCGGCACGGGCCGCCTCGCGGCTCGCCGCAACCTTGGCCTTCAAGCCAGCCTCCTCGCCCAGCAGAAGGTCCCGCTTCGGCTCCAGCACCTGGACGAGCTCGGTGAGATAGGCCGAGCGCTCCTTGGCGAGTTCCGCGAGCTCTGCTTCCAGCACGCCGGTCTCGGCACGCTCGACGCTTTCCCGCTCCGTGGTCAGGCTGCGCCGACGGCCCTCGATCGCATCCGCCTCCGCCCGCAACGCGGCGAGGTCGAGGCTTGTCTCGGACAGGCGCCGCGCGAGGGCGGCACCGATCCGGGCCGCTTCGCGCAGGACATCGGCCTCGGCCCGAGCGCGCCGTGCCTCGGCGACCGCCTGCTCCCAATCCTGGCGGCTCTCGACGGTCGGACCCCGATGGCCCCGGGTCATCATGAGCTGGACCGGGCGTACCACCGAGTAGGCCATGCCAGAGGTCGAGCGCCCGCTCGGCGCCACGGCCCGGCTCATATGAGCGAGGGCCGCATCGTTCGGGGCGAGATCGTAGCCCCCGAGGCGCGCGCCGAGGAAGGCCTGCGCGTGCGGATCGGCCGTCTCGATCAGCGCCAGCGGCCCCTCGTCGTCGCGCCCGCCGCGACGCCGGGCGGTATCCGTCGTCTTGACGAGGAGGCAGCGGTAGAACTGGCTCTTGCGCGCCTCGAGATGCGCGAAGGCTTCGTTGAGGCGGTCCGGCTGCACCACCAGAGCCTCGCGAGCGCCGCCGAGGAGGCCTTCGAGGGCCTGGCCCCATTTCGGATCGATGATCTCGGCGAGTTCGCAGATCGGCGTCGCCACGATGCCGAGGCGGGACAGTTCCTCGCGGAACGCCGCAACGTCGGAGGACAGGCGCGGCGCCGCCCCCCGCCCCGCGCTGGGTGCCGGGGCGCGGGACTGCGCCTCGTTCTCCAAGGCACGGGCGCGCAGCGCCGCGTCCTCCGCGGCCCGCTCGAGAGGCGTCGCGATCGGGGGCATCCCGGCCAGTCCAGCGAGCAGCGCGGCGAGCGGGCCGTCGGACCGCAGGGTCTCTTCCGGATTGGCTTCGCGTCGCAGGCCCGATCGGGCACAAGCCTCCACCAGGCGGGCAGCCTCCGGCGAGACCTTGCGGATCTCGCCGATGATCACCGAGAGTTTGCCGGTATCGAGGACGATCCCGACAAGGTCGGCGACCCGGGCGGCCAGATCCCGCCGGTCGCGGGCCAGCATGGCAAGGCCGGCGTTCGAGGCGGCGAGACGCCCTTCGGCGGCCGTGCCGGCGAGAAGCGCCTTCTTGCCGGCGATCTCGCCGTCGATCTCGCGCACGAAACCCTGGCTGGTCGCGACGCTCTCGCGCGCGATGCGAAGTCGCTCGGCGACATCCTTGAGGGCTTGGCGGGCGGTGACGGTGTCGAGGATGCGGCGACGCAGATCCGCATCGGCGGCACGCAGGTCTCCGAGAGCCGAGGCGAGGCTCGCCTCGGCCCAGGTCTCGTAGCGCCCGACGATCCGGGCCAGATGCGCCAGGCGCCGCTCCAACTCCTCGATAGTCTCGAGGAGGCGCCGCCAGGTCTCCACGGATTGCCGGATGCGTGCGACGTCCAGGGGCTCAGGTTCGAGCACGAAGGACCGGACGAAGGCCGATGAATCGAAGATCGGCTTGAACGCCACGGCGTTGGAGAAGGTGCGCAGGAAGTGGCGCGGCTCCGGGACCGCGGCCCCCTCGCGCAGGATGCCGAGGAGTTCGGCGGTGAATCGCTCGCCCGACGCGCGGTACTCGTCGAAGGTGGTTCCGCGGGTGCGAAGATCCTTGGCGATTTCCGTCCAGGGCGCGACGAAGCTACCGCCCGGCGCTTCCCGGACGTAATCGGCCACCTCGAAGCGGTGGCCGACATGGACGAACCGGGACAGGGTGGTCTCTCGACTATCCTCCGCCCGGGCCGCAAGCGCCAGTCCGGCGGACACGACGCGGCCCGTGGTCTCGTTCTCGAAGACCAGGACGATCAGGGTCTCGCAGGCTTCACGGGTGGGGCGCCCGCCCTCCGCCGGATCACTGATCCAACCGAGGCAGTAATCGCGCACCGTCCGAGCGCTGCGTCCCGAAGCCGAGGCGTTGAGGGCGAGCCGGCTGGCATTGTTGCCTGCCAGCACCGTGCCGACCGCGTCGAAGATGGTGGACTTGCCGGCCCCCGTCGGTCCCACCAGCGCAGCCGCGCCCCGGATCCGAATCTGCTCGCGGCGGATCAGGTACCAGTTCGAGAGGACGATATCGGTAAGGCGGTACACGGCCGGCGCTGACGGTCCCAATTTCGAGAAGACGCCCCTCGCATGAACGCTGCGCGCCCGGGATGCAAGCCGGTGCGCCCGCCCGCCTGGGGACGCGGCGCCCCGCGGCGCAGGCCGGCAGGCGATCGGATTCGCTCATGATGAAGACCGCGCAGCCTCAGTACCGCGTGAGCGTCGCCGGCGGAGGCGGCCTGGGCCGGGTACGTGCGATCACGACGTCCAAGCTCAACGACCGGTGCCGATCGGCATCCCTGATCGCCACGGAGGCCCTCGATCCCTAGCTGCCGAACCTGCTCACCGGAATGCCCAGGTCGGGTACCGGCGGGGCCAGGATCGCGGTGCTTTCCGGGCCGGCAGCGTCGGCCGGCCACCCTCATCGGCTTGGCCCCGAACTCCGTGTGGAGCGTCGCCGCCGCTTGGTCGAGCATGTCTTGCGACTGCCCCGTGGCGGTCCGGCTGACGGGCGACGAGGACCAGTGGTCAAAAACCAGAAGCCCAGGGGAGCGCGGACATCGAGGCCCTCTATGCCCAGAACCTTCGGCGCTTCCCACCGAAGCGCAACGTCCTGAATGTCTTCGGCAACCGCATCCGAAGCAGACCTGAGAGGTCAGGCTTCCTCGTCGCCGCGTGCGGCCCCCCAGGCCCGAACCTGATCCATCCAGGCGTCCGGCGACAACACCGCGATTCCGGGCATGACCATCAGGGGTGTGATCTTCTCGACCTTGTCACGCTCGCCCAGGCGCAGCCCCCCCTTGCGCGCGAACAGTCGGAGGATCTCGGTGAGACGTGCTTCCTCCGGCGGGTCGCTTCGGGTGGCGGTGCGAATCGACTCGACGATGTCGTCGGTCGTGCATTCCACGACTCCCTCGGTGGTCACGCGATGGGCGCGCAGGCCTTCCTCGTAGGCAAGTCGCAGGGCGAGCAGTACCAGCGTCTCGTCCTTGCGCAGGCGCTCGGCCTGGGCATCGTGCCGGACACCTTCGGGCGGGACCCGCAGGCACACCATCTGATCGCGGTGCATCACCTCGAACTGGTAGCCCAGGCACGCGAAATAGGCCTGGAAGAACGGCGCGTAATGCCGGGCGAGCTCGTAGGAGCGCCCGATGCCCGGCGTGCCGGCATAGACACACTGACTCTTCAGGAGGACCTGGAGTGCCCGGGTCAACTCCTCTTCCGAAGGCGCGCGGGCTCCGGGCGGCGGCAAGTCCTCGCCGTCGACGATGGCGCGAAAGGGTTCGAGCATGGCTGGCCTCGCGGTCGCGGGATCAACCCGCGCCGGCCGGTGTCTCTAACGCCTCGCGACGACCCGCGCCAAGGGACGTCGCTGCGAAGGGGTCACCGAGAGCGCGCCGCCAGTGTCGGATTGGTATTCAGGCGGCGACGGCCGGCGTTGCACGGAAGAGGGAGAGGCAGGCCGTGTCTCGGTGCATACTGAGGATCGAGGCGCGGTCGAGCGAGGGGTTCGCGGCGAGGACGCGCTGGACCTCGGCCACGATCGCCTCGTAGCGGGCGGGATCGTAGTTCGGCTCCAACGGGCTGACGGCGATGTAGGTTTCGACCACCAGGACCCGCTCGCAACGCTCACGGCCGACTTCCGCGGCGATCCAGGCGGACTTGATCAGGCACTTTGCGCTGGTCATGGACGAACGCTCCCGCAGTCTTCTCGGATTTCACCTCGCATCTGGCGCGTGAAATCCAGCGGAGCATGAACCTGTCACGGTATTTTGCCAAGTCCCGGGATTAAACCAGGATCGACAGTCGAACCGCTCCGAACGCCTTTCAGGACGGGGGGATTTCGCGCGGGAATCCAGCATAGCGGCGGTGCGGCACCGGGGGACGTTGCTCTAGCGGCGCAGCGCCGGAGCCCGTTCCAGCAGGAAGTCGGGACAATCGAGCCAGCCATTCGAGACCCGTCCCTCCATGCGCGAGAGCCGGTAGCGGGCACGCAGGCTGCCGTCGAACAGGACATCGATCTCACGCAGCCGCTGGAAGACGACGAAATCGTCGACGTCGGCGATCTGGATCTGAGAGCCCCGGATGGCGCGTTCCGGCCCGAGCCGCGCCTCGACGAAGGCCACGATCCGCTCCGGCGTGACTGCGACGCGCTCCCGGAACGCGTCCTTGGCGGCGATGAAAGCCTCGATGACGGGATCGATCTCGATCTCGGGCAGCGGCTCGGACTCGATCGCCGCCCGGCGCAGGCGTGGGGCGTAGCAGTGCGGCTCGCCGATCGGCGGACGGAACAGCGAGACCTGCGGATCGGGCAGGCCGCCGAGGTCGTCATCGCCACCCGCCACCGCGCGCAGAGCTGCGGCCGTGCGTTCGATCCGGTCCGAATCCCGATGGTCGAGGTAACGCAGGGTGGCGGCGATCCGACGCTCGAGCCTGGCAACGATGTCGGCGACCGCGTCGAGGTGACGATCGAGCCCCTCGAAGATCGCCAGGATCTCCGCCAGATCGCTGCGGACCGCGCGCTCAGCCGTCTCCCGGTCGGGCGCCCGCCCCTCCCGGAGGCCCGCATCGGTCAAAGCGCGCAGTGTGAGGGGATCGCGCAGCGCACGGCCGGCCTCGCGCACGATTCCCGACCGGAAGCGGAAGGGATTGAAGCGGGTGTGCAGCGTTCGGTAGTCGCTGACGAGATGGCGCGCGACGAACTCTTCGAAGTACAGACGCAGGGCAACACCCTGGTCCGCCTCGCGCAGGATGCGCTCCTCGCTCTTGCGCATCGATCCGGCGAGGCTGCGCAGATGACTCAGGAAGGTGCGGGCCGACTTGGCGGCATTGACCAGCGCCTCGGAACGCTCGGCGGGATTGGCGATCGCGCTTTCCAGGCTGCCCAGCACATCGAGGACGGCACCGCCGTAGGAGCGCCGCTCCCCTCGGTCGAGGCGTGCAAGTTCCTCGATGACCATCCGGGCCTCGGGGTCGAACTCGACCACCGGAACGTAGCGCTCCCGCCGCTCCACCAGCCATCCGGCATCGAGAAGGCGGCGATAGACGACCGAGCGGCGCTCGCTCGGCTCGACGGTCCCGGAGGTATCGTCGTCGATCTCACGGTCGACGAAATCGGCGGCGAAATCGCCGATCGCTGACAGCAGTTCGCTCTTGCGCAGGGGTTCGGCGGTGTCTCCGAACACGCGTGCGTGCAGATGCAGCAGGAGCGCCGCATTGAAGGCCCGACTCGGCGAGGCGAGCGGCTTGAAGAGATCGTCGGAGAGGTGCGTGAACAGCATGGCGGAACCGGCAGAGATCAGCCCTGCCCGGGGCGGAGAGTCAAATCGCCGAAGCGGCCTTGTGCCGATGGCCCTGAACTCGGGACGCGGACGGCGCGTTGTCCAGCGATCGTTCGCGTTCCGCGAAGCCGGTTGTTTTCGTGGAGTCTGCAATGTCTATCGGCCGCCGGAGCACCGTGCTCCTTGCCCTGTCCGTTCTCGCGCTTCCGCTGACTTACGCGGGGTCGGTCCATGCCCAACCGGCTGGGGACGCAGCCAGCGCCGGGTTTGCCCAACCACGTCCGGGGGCAATGCGGGGATCCAAGATGATCGGCCTTCCGGTGGTCGGCATGGATCACGTGCGGGTTGGATCGATCGAGGACGTGCTCATCGGCGACGCCGGAAAGGTCGAGGCCGTGGTGATCGGTGTCGGTGGCTTCCTGGGAATTGGCGAGAAGCTCGTGGCGATCCCCTACGACACGGTCAGCTGGAACATGAAGGACGTTCCCCTCACGAGCGGGCCGACCTCGGTAACCACGCCAGAGACCAAGCCCAGCACCGAAGCCGCAGCGCGCGTGCAGCCCGAGACCATGCCGGGGGCCGATACGACGCGCGAGGTCCTGGGTGCCGTCCAGAACAAGCACACCGATCAGGTTACCGCGACCACGGGCACGGTCGATGAGAACCGGAAGCCGACCGCCGATCGCGCCACGGTGCTGGCGGGCGGTGTGCCCCTCGAGGCCGAGATCCGTATGACGAAGGCGCAACTGAACGCAGCGCCGGCCTTCCAGTACGGGTCGGCTCGCAAGACAGACAACAAGACAGACAAGTAGCAGCGGAGACTGCGATGCCGATGACCCGCACCCTCACCAGCAGCGTCTTCCTGTGGACCGCGAGCCTCGGGAGCGCGCTCGCCCAGCAAACGAATCCCGCCCCGCCGATTCCCGAGACGGGACCCTCCGGCTCGAACTCCACCGCCGCCAATGCGGCCGCGACGGATTTCAACTGGATCTGGCTGAGCCTCGTCATCGCGGTCGTCGTGCTGGCGGTCTGGTACATCGCCCGGCGCAGGCAATCGGGAAATCTTCGCGGGTAGGACCGCACTCATCCGGTCGGACCATTTGCTGATGGGATCTGGTAGGACGATACGCAGGATCACGCGGCGTCACCTGCGCAGTCGATATGAAGATTGTGCAGGCGAGCATCTGAATTACGCTTCGTTCAGATCAGCAATTCGTGACCGTTGTTCCGGCGGCAGGCCGGTGACGTTCATCGAACCGACAGCTGGCGGGGCAGATGCTTCGCAACATCAACTGGGCCCGAGGGGCTCAGGGATCGGACAAGGTTCAGCACATGACCCAATCCAAATTGACCCTCGCCACCTTAACCATCCTGATCTCAGCCTCTGCGGTGCTCCCGGGCTTCGCGCAGTCTGATGCTGCCATACAGCGCCGTGACAACGGAAGGGCAGCCGCGGAGCGACGCGACTTGGACCGCGCCGAGAGCTCGAGCGCCGACGATCGCCGGACTGTCGGGACCGACCGGGCCAGGCAATATCATGATGCCGCGGTCCTTCGCAGAGACGAACGGCGAGGAGACCGGGCCGCCATCGATCGGGATCAGGCCGTGGTCAATCGGGACGCGGCGGGCCTGCGCCGAGACAATCATGCTGCGGCGGAAGGTCGAAGTGCCGTGAACAGAGATCGTGCCCGGGCCGATCATGGCGCCGCCGTCGTTCGGCGGGATCGGCACTAAGCGAATTCTTGCGCCGGGCAATCCCTGGATTGCCCGGCAAAACCATCCGAGAAACCGCGCTGCGCTCGCGCCCGGATCGCTGGAGTGACACGGTGCTGCAGTCCTACGGAAATCGTCTATCGTAGGAGCCCGAAGGCGCAGCGATCACTCTGAGATGCCTTCTACGACGTCTGTGAAGCTCGCGGTCAAACCCTCACAGCCGGGGCACCACGGGGAGCGATACAGACCGTAGGCGAAGAAGCAGCCGGCGAAGTTGGCGTAGCCGGTCGGGCCGGCATAATCGACGATCAGCTTGTCATCGACCGTCACCTTCAGCAGCCCCTCGCCACCCGCCCCATCCACGAAGTCGATGGCGACCGCGTAGGGGCGATCCCTCTGCAATGGGACGACGGCCCCCGGCCCCAGATCGACATGGCGGCCCTGCTCCAGAGCGCCGGCAGCGGGGAAGGTTGCCAGATCGACGTAGAGCACTTCTTCCCGAGCGTGGGGGGCCTGCGGCTTGATACCGATCGAGAAGGGCGGATTCCGCCAGCGTTCGCCTGGGCTCGGGCGGGCGTTGTATTGGCTGACGACGCACCAATCGTGCGTCATCAGCAGGCCCGGGTGCACGGTGATCGCGAATCTGGCGCGCATCGCTTTGCCGGGCGGATGGATATCGCGTCGACTTGCGTCGAACACCGCCATCGCCCGAGCCGGCGCATCCTTCAAACGTCCCGCGTAATGACGCGCCTCATTGGCGGATACGTCACCCTTCTGGACGTTGAAGGTTCGCACCCGTCGGCCGCTGACCAACGCGTCCCGGCACACCCCTCCTCCGACTGGACGGTCGAACCGCCATGCCGGCAGGATGAAGCGGACGCCGTGGCCGTCTTCCAGGATTTCCTGGCCGTCGGTGTGCTCGATGATGTCCGTCATGCTTCACAGATATGCCTCGTCGCGACGAGGCGACAAGGCGCTCGACATGGTGCCCGTGCCGTGCACGGAGGCGCGGCAATTGCCCCCTCCGAGCTGTCGTGGATGACGCCGGGTACCACGCCCGCGATGGGCCCAATCGCCGCTCACGCTCGACACCTGTCCGCATCGCTCCGTGTCGATGTCAGGTCTGACATTCTGCGCCCCGCATTGACGCAGCACCTTACGCTTCCCGTCCGGGGTTCCGGTACTGAGGCAAACGACCCCGATGCGGAGAACGGAGAGCGGCGGCTCGCCGCGACGCGGGGTTCGGCGCTACCGACTGGCGTTGGGGAAGAACAATTCTTTGCCCTCGATCTTGTAGCTCGCGATCGCCGCCTGACCGTCGTGGGAGATCAGCCAGTCGATGAAGGCTTGACCCTCCTTCGCCTTCACGGTCGGATGCTTGGCGGGGTTCACCAGCATCACCCCGTAGGGATTGAACAGGCGCTTGTCGCCCTCGACCAGGATGGTGAGATCGCCGCGGTTCTTGAACGACAGCCAGGTTCCCCGGTCCGCCAGCAGGTAGGCGTTCAGGGCCGAGGCGGTGTTGAGGGCCGGCCCCATGCCCTGGCCGATGTCGCGGTACCAGTCGCCCTTGACGGAGACGAGATCGACGCCGGCCTCCTTCCAGGTCCGTAATTCGGCGCTGTGGGTTCCGGAGCGGTCACCGCGCGAAACGAAGGGAGCCTTGGCCGCCGCGAGCTTGTCGAACGCCGCGACCACGTCGCCTCCGCGGACGCCGGCCGGATCGGATTTCGGTCCGATCAGGACGAAGTCGTTGTACATCACGTCCCAGCGCTTGGTGGCGAAGCCCTCGGCCAGAAACTTCTCCTCGGCCGGGCGGTCATGAACCAGGACCACATCGGCATCGCCGCGGCGGCCCGCGTCGAGGGCCTGGCCGGTACCGAGGGCGACGACCTTCACGGCGATCCCAGATTTTGCTTCGAAGAGCGGCAGCAGGTGCTTGAACAAGCCCGACTGCTCGGTGGACGTGGTGGAAGCGACGACGATGGAAGCGGGCTCGGCCCGGACGCCGGATGCGGCACCGAGCGCGAACAGGAGGCCGAAGGTCAGGAGGCCGCGGCGAAGGATGTCCAAGGGAGTTCTCCGGTGATGTAGGCCCGCGTCTCGGGGGCTCGGGGCGAGGTGAGAAGTGCTCGTGTCGGGCCCTGCTCGACGGCTCGCCCGCGGGCGAGCACGACGACGTCAACGGCGAGCCGTGTGACCTGTCCGAGATTGTGCGAGACCAGCACAACCTTCGTGCCCTGCCGCGCAATCTCGGCGATCAGGCCCTCGACGAGTTCGGTAGCGCCCGGATCAAGATTGGCGGTCGGCTCATCGGCGAGGAGGAGATCGGGTTCGACGGCCCAGGCCCGCGCGAGAGCCAGGCGCTGCTGCTCGCCGCCGGAGAGGCGGGTCGCCGGCGCCGCGGCCCGATCGCCGAGGCCGACACGCACCAAGGCAGCTTGGGCACGCCGCGTTCGCTCGTCCCGAGACAGAGCCAGAGGCGCCAGCGCGAGCGCGACATTGGCAAGCGCGCTGGCTCGCAACAGCGCCGGCCTCTGGAACACGAAGGCGCGTCGCACCGGGCCATCGCCGACGATTCGCACCGAACCGGCATCGTGCGCGAGTAGGCCGTCGATGACCCGCAGCGTGGCACTCTTGCCCGCGCCGTTCGGCCCGATCAGGGCGGTGATGCCGACCGCGGGAATCTGGGCGCTCAAACCATCGAGGATGGTGGTTCCGTTCCGGGAGAGGACGAGGTCGCGTAGGTCGATGGCGGGCATCGGCTCAGCCGTAGGCGCGCGCGGCGTGGGCGCGCAGGATCGCCGCCACCGCGTTGACGAGGATTACGAGCCCGATCAGCACAAGACCGAGCGCCAGGGCCAAGCTCAGATCACCCTTCTGGGTCTCCAGCGAGATCGCCGTCGTCATCGTGCGGGTATGACCATCGATGTTGCCCCCGACGACGAGGACGGCGCCGATCTCCGAGATCGCGCGGCCGAAGGCCGCCAGGGCCGTGGTTACGAGGGAGAATCGCGTGTCGTAGATCAGTGCGATTCCCCGGTGCGGGGCCGATAACCCGAGCGAGCGCAACTGCTCACCGAGATGCGCCTCGGCATCCGCGATCACCTGCCGGGTGAGCGCCGCAACGAGTGGCGTCGCCAGTGCAGCCTGGGCCGCCACCATTGCACCCGGGGTGAACAAGAGGCCGAGCGATCCCAGAGGGCCGGACCGCGATAGCAGGAGGTAGAGCACCAGCCCGACGATGACCGGGGGAAGTCCCATGAAGGCATTGAGGAGTCCGACCAGGATCGATCGCCCTGGAAATATCGCGACCGCCAGGAAGGCCCCAAGCGGGATTCCGACAACGAGCCCGATGCTCACGGCGGTGAGACTGACGCGCAGGGAGAGCCACGCGATCGCGAGGACGTCGCGGTCGAGGGTCGCCAGACGCGAGATCGTCTCCTCAAGGGTCTGTAGCATCGTCACCGGGCTGCGCAGGGCCTCGCGGGATGATACGGGGTAGAGGGAAAGATCAATAGGAAAGGCATTGCCGATGCGGAAACCGAGCGCTTTCGCGCTGCAGGCCGACGGCGATTGGAACGGTCTCGCGCTGCGGCCGACCTTCGCGCTGCTGGACGCCCTTTCCGCGTCACCCTCTCTGCTCGTCGCCGCGCGAAGACTTGGGATGTCCTACCGCTCGGCCTGGAGCCGGGTCTCGACGCTCGAAGCCGTCATCGGACAACCGGTGGCGATCAAGACCAAGGGTCACGGCACGGTGCTCACGCCCTATGGCCGCCATCTCCACGCCGCGCTTTCGGAGATGTACGATCGCCTCAACCCCTTCCTCACCGCCGAGGCGGACCGGATCTCAGAAGCCTTGCGCGCCCTGGAGGCCCCACGGCCCGCCCCTCTCAGGCTTGCGGCAAGTCACGATCCCCTTCTGCTCGGCGTCGTCGAAGCGCGGCCGGACGTCGAGCTCGCCATCGCCGGCAGCCTCGATGCCTTGGCGCATCTGCGTACCGGGAGCGCGGATGCGGCGGGTTTCCATTACGGTTCCGAGGGCCCGGCGCCCGACCCGTTCGATGCCCTGTTCCGCGATCAGGACCTGCGCGTCAGGCCGTTGTTCCGGCGGCAGCAAGGCCTGATGCTCCCGCCCGGCAACCCGCACGGGGTGACCAACGTCCGTGACATCGCGCGCCTCGGCCTGCGCTTCGTGAACCGTCAGCGCGGCGCCGGCACGCGGATCTGGTTCGAACGTCTCTGTGCCGAGGCCGGTCTCGAAAGTCGCGCGATCCGTGGGGCGCAAACCGAGGAGTTCACCCATCAGGCCGTCGCTGCCCTCATCGCCACGGGCGCTGCGGATGTCGGCATGGGCCCCCCTGCGATCGCTGAGCGCTTCGGTCTCGCCTTTCAATCCCTGGGATGGGAAACCTACTTTCTCGCGGCCCGCGTCACCATCGACGCGGCGGTACTGGCGGCCTTGACGGAGGCCGTCGGACGGGCGGCTTCCACCACCCTCGGCTACCAGAGCACCGCATGCGGGTAGAAGGTGAGGATGTCTCCGGTGGCCACGGCCGTCACCGCATCGTCCAGTTCCACGAGCCCGTCGGTCTCCGTGAGCGATGAGAGCACACCGGCGCCCTCGCGGGGGTACTTCATCGCCTCCAGAACGGCATCGGGTCCGGGCGAGACGCTGACACGGACGAACTCGCGTCGGCCCGCCTTCTTGCGATAGGTGAAGGCCGCCCGGACAGGTTGGCCGAGGGGCTTGATGTCGTGAGCGCCACCAAGGCGCGCGAGAAGCGGTCGCACCACGAAGAGGAGCGTGACGTAGACGGCGCCGGGATTGCCCGGCAGGCCGACGAACGGCGTGCCGTCAACGACGCCCATCGCCACCGGCCGACCGGGCTTGATTGCCAGGCGCCAGAACATCAGAGCGCCGACCGCCTCCACGGCGGTCTTCACGTGGTCTTCTTCTCCGGTCGAAACGCCGCCCGAGGTCAGGATCAGGTCATGATCCCGGGCGGCCTGCCGCAGGCGCGCGGCGAGGGCATCGGGTTCGTCGCGAAGGATACCGAGATCCGCGACCTCGGCTCCGAGGCGGGCGAGCAGGGTCGCGAGCATCACGCGGTTTGAATCGTGGATCGCGCCGGAGAGAAGCGGCACACCCGGCTCGGTGAGTTCGTCGCCGGTGGAGAATAAGGCGACCCGCAGCCGTGTACGCACGGCGATCCGGTCATGACCGCAGGCGGCCGCGAGGGCGAGATCCTGCGGCCGCAGGCGCCGCCCCGCCGGAATTGCGCAGGCCCCGCGAGTGATGTCCTCGCCGGCGTCCCGAGCATTGGCACCCCGCTTCAACCCGGACGGCAGCACGACCACGTCGCCTTCGCGGCGCACGTCCTCCTGCATGAACACCGTATCGGCCCCGGGCGGCATCGGAGCGCCGGTGAAGATCCTGATCGCGCCGCCGTCGCCCAGGATCCCTTCCGCGGCCATCCCTGCGGGGAGCCGACCGCGGACCGGGAGGCGCGTCTCGCCCTCCGGGTTGAGATCGCCGTGGCAAATCGCGTAGCCGTCGACAGCGGAATTCGGAAAGGGCGGCACGTCGTGGAGCGCCAGGACAGGCTCGGCCGCGACGCGTCCATCGGCCTGACCGAGTGGCAGCCACTCTGTCCCAGCCAGGACCGGCAGCCGCTCCCCGATCAGGGCCACGGCGTCCTCGATGCGCATCAGGGCGCCCCCGAAGGCGAAGCAGTCGTCGGTCAGTTGGGCCATGGCCCCTCCACGTGCGCCAGCGCCGTCTCCAGCGGTTCTGCCAGGGCGAGAACGAGATCGGCGATGCGCGCGATATCATCGAGATCGACCACCGGGACCCTCGCATCCGTGAAGGTCTGATCGCTGGCCACCGCGACGATCCGTGGGTCGTCCGGGTAGATCGGTGGCTTGCCGTTTGCGGCGCGGTGGACTTCGAGCTTGGCATGCGCCTCCCGCTTGAAGCCCTCGACGATGACGAGATCGCAGGGAGAAAGCCGGCGCAGGAGGTCGCCGAGTCGCGCTTCCGACCCGTCGCCGATCTCGTGGATCTGGACCCAGCGACGCGACGAGGACACGATGACCTCCGACGCGCCGGCCTCGCGGTGGACGTAGGAATCCTTGCCCGGATGATCGACGTCGAAGGCGTGGTGCGCGTGCTTGATCGTTGCAACCTTCACTCCGCGCGTCACCAACAGCGGGATCAGCCGGGACAGCAACGTGGTCTTTCCCGCGCCGCTCCAGCCCGCGAGACCGATGACCGCGGCGGGATTCACGATGCCTCCGCGGGTGAGAACCCGGCTTCGTTGAGGAGGATGCGAGTCTCTGGTTCGCGCAGGCAGGCGAGGAAGGCGGCCAACGCCGGCCGGTCGCGGTTTTCTGCGCGGTAGGCGAAATCGTAGCGCTCATGCGCGAGCGGCAGGAAGCCGAGGTCGTAGGCCCGCGCCACGGTAGCGATGGCGACGCCCCAATCCGCGCGCCCCTGAGCCACCGCCGCCGCCACGGCGTTGTGCGAGCGCGGCTGATTCCAGAACCCAGGCGGGCGGGCACCCTTCAGAAGGCCGTCGACCAGGGCACGGGTGCCCGAGCCGGTATTTCGGTTGACCATCATGGTCGCGGGTTCGGCCAGGGCCGCGGCAACAGCTATTTCCGGCGAGCGGCCCTCGAACAAGGGATGTCCAGGCCGGAATACGATACCCTGCAGGCGGGCCCAGCCTTCGGCCAACGCCATTCCGGGCGCCAGGAACGGCCGGTTGTAGACGCCCGTCTCGGCGTCGAGGAGATGCATCGCGGCGAGGTCGCACTCCCCCCGACCCAGGGCGGCGAGCCCCCCGGCAGAGCCGACCCAGATGGGCCGTACGCGGAGCCCGCGCTCCGCGAGCCGCCCGATCACCTGGTCGAGCCCGACGCAGTGACTGCCGATGAGGGTCAGATCCGGCGGTCGAACGCCGGCACCGAGGCGGGTGACGGACACCGTCTCTCCGGCTTCCAGGCCGGCTCTGGCGGCGGGAACCGCGAAGAAGCCGTCGGCCTGTGAGAAGGCCGTGACCGAGCCCGATCCCTTCGGAAGCGGCAGGGCACGCAGGCCGCTCTCCGTCTCTGCCAGGGCGGCCATCACGAATTCGGTACGTCCGCGCTCGGAGAGCACGCGCTGCGGCAGAACTGCCGTGACGGTGCTCTCCTCCCGCGGCGGAAGACCGGCCATCGCCCGCACCAGCGGCACGACGATATCGTGGAAGGTGAACATCGCGGACGTCGGAAAGCCAGGGAGGACGACCACGGGCGTCTTCCCCGCCACCGCGAGGCAGAGCGGCTTGCCGGGCTTCAGCGCGACCCCGTGCACGAGGATGCCGGGTTCGCCGAGGCGCTGAAGGATGCGGTGCGAAACGTCGCCCGCTCCCTTCGAGGTCCCTCCCGACAGGACCACGAGGTCGCTGTCGGTGATGGCGGTGCGGAGGGCCTTGTCCAGGGCGGTCTCGTCGTCCCGCACGATGCCTAGCGGCCAGACGCTACCACCGTTCTCGGTCACGGTCGCGGCCACGATCGGTCCGTTGGAATCGTAGATCGCGCCGGGCTTCAGCGGCTGGCCCGGCGCGACCAGTTCGTCGCCGGTCGACAGAACGGCGACCCGGGGGCGGCGGACGGCGTCGATCACGGCGAGACCACAGGCGGCCAGCATGCCGATCTCCCTTGCGGTGATCAGCATGCCCTTGCGCAGGACGGTCTCGCCTGAGGCCATGTCGGATCCGGCATAGCCGATGAATTGGCCGGGCCGGGCCGGACGGACCAGATCGATCGCGAGGCTGTCGGCGCGGAACTCGGTCTGCTCGACCATTACGACAGCATCGGCGCCGCGCGGGACGACGCCGCCGGTGGCGATCGGCGTCGCGGTGCCGGGGGTGACGGCCACAGCCGGCGCGACCCCGCACGCGAGGATCTCGCGGTTGAGGGTCAGGCGACGCGGCTGCGCCGCGTCCGCGCCCGCGGTATCGCCAGCGCGCAGCGCGAAACCGTCCACGAGGGCGCGGTCGAAGGGCGGCACGTCGATGGGCGAGGCGACATCGTGGGCCAGGACGCGCCCGAGTGCTTCACCGAGGGGAATCGTCTCGGCGGCGAGGGGGGCGTGCGGAACCGCTGAGCGGAAACGCTCGATGGCCTCCTCCCGGCTGACCACGGTCAGGAATTGTTCCTGGCGTGCAGCCTGCGCCAGCAGGTCCAGGAAAGCGTCTTCCGTCGCCACGGCGTTGGTGGGTACTCCCTCCTTCACAGCGGGAGACCTTGAACGACGCTGCCCTTTGGATAGCCTTCCGAGTCAGGTTCGACGAGGATCGCCGCATCGGCCTGGATCAGGCTGGCCAGCGCAAGGTCGCGACCACCGAGCGGCAGGAGCCCGTCGGGCATCCGTCGCGCGAAGACGATTTCGCTCATACCAATGGTCGAGGCGATCTTGCTCAGGAGCGGGGCTCTGCTCCCCAACGTGGGCCGAGCTCCGGCGAGAGTTGCGATCATCGGGCGCGCGAGGGTGACGAAGGCGCTGACCGCCGCGTCGGGCCGCCCTGGCAGCAGAACGACGGGGCGCCCTCCGACCTCGCCGAAGCCCGCGCTGTCCCCGGGCTGGAGGGCAATGCCGTGTACCCGCGCCGTTCCCGCAAGAGCCAATCCGGCAGCGGCATGGTCGTTGTGTCCGAAACCTGTCCCACCGATCATCAGAACGGCGTCACCTTCCTGTGTCCGGAGCACATCCGCGATCGCGTCCGGTGTGTTGGCCGCCATGATGCCGAGCACGACGGCGCCGGCCTCGGCGACCCAATGCGCCAGTAGGGGGGACACGGTGTCAAGCTCGGGTGCGCCCGCAACGATCAGGGTCAAGCGCGGACGGCGCAGCGCGATGCTTGCGAACCCAGCCGCCTGAAGGGCCAGCCGGTGCAGGGCCGTCACCCGCTGACCGGTCGCAAGTAGCAGGGTGTCGGACGAGGCTTCGGCACCGATCGCACGCACACCCTCACCGACCGCGACCTCGTCCACGATGGACGATCCGTCGAGGGCTTCGGGCGGCAGGATCGTATCGGCATCTTCGAGCAACCGCGCGCCGGCCTCGACCCAGAGCGGACGACGCCCTGTGAGGATCGGCGCAAAGGGCGAGGCGCCGACGATGTCAGCGCCGCGCACGGCCCAACCGTCCCGCAGGGCCGTCGGAAATTCCGGGATGGCCCGCGGCGCATGACAATCCACCGCGCCGGTCCCACCAACGGCCTCACCGAGCGGTACCGCCTCCGGTGCGACCGGGGCAAGATGCTGTGTCAGCAGATGAACGGCCTGCATCAGGGGCATGAGGGCCGAGGATGCGGTCCGGCGCTGGCCGGGTGCCGATGCGGGCGAGCCGGCCTCCGTTTCGAGGGCGCTGCGGGCGGAAGCGATCATGCGTCGAGCGATGCGCCATCGTCGGGCGATGATCAAGCGCCCACCGGGTATACCGCGTCACCGGGTCCCGTCTTCGCGCAGCGACATCTGCCGGGCGGATCGTCTAGGTTCGCGCGCCGGACCGGGATCCCGGCGTATCATCGCGAGGGATGCGTTGCAGATATTCGGCAAAGCCTTGGCCGATCGGGCCCCGTCCCTGCGGGCACTCGCCCTCTGCTTCCTCGTCACCGCCTCGTCTGGATCACCCGCAGCGGCGCAATTGCGCGGACATGGGGGCCCGGTTCGAGCCTTGGCCGTCGCGCCGGGTGGTGCCGTTGCGATTTCGGGCGGCTTCGATCAAGCCGCGATCCTGTGGGCGATCGACAGCGGCGCGGCGCTTACCGTCCTGCGCTTTCACGATGGAGCCGTGAACGCGGTTGCGGCCTTATCCGATGGCGCCTTTGTCACCGCCTCGGAAGATGGCCGCATCGCACTCTGGCGCGCCGGACAGCCGGAGCCCGCGCGGGTCTTTACCGAACATTCGGGGCCGGTGGCGGCACTGGCCGTCTCGCCCGACGGATTGCTCCTCGCCTCGGCCTCCTGGGACGGGACCGCCCGCATCCGCCCGCTGACCGGCGGTCCGGTCCGCGTACTGGAGGGGCATCAGGGCAACGTGAACGCCGTGGGCTTCCTGCCGGACGGACGGCCGGTCACCGCCGGCTACGACGCCACCTTACGGATCTGGCCCCAGGCCGACGACCCGGCGGGCGTGACCATCGTCTTCACGCTGCCCACCATCCTGAACGCGCTGGCGGTGACGCCGGACGGCGAAATTGCGGTCGCAGGCGGGGACGCCGTCGTACGCCTGTTTCGCCCTGACGGATCGGCCCGGGCCTCGGTCGATGTCGGGCCGAACCCGGTGATTGCGCTCGCGCCCTCCCCCGATGGGAGCCGGATCGCCGCCGCCACCGCCGGTGGCGCAGTCGCCGTGATCGATCGGAGATCGGGCGCGATCCTGCACCGGCTCGTCGGGCCGGGTCTGCCGGTCTGGTCCATCGCCTGGCGCCCGGACGGACAGGAACTCCTCACCGGGGGCAGCGATCGGCTGATCCGACGCTGGGATGCTCGGACCGGAGAGCCGATCGGCCCCCTGGCAATGCCCCGCCCGGCGGATGCCCTGGCCGTCTACCATGGCGACCGCGGCGCCGAGGTGTTCCGCGCCTGTGTTGCGTGCCACGCCCTCACGTCGGAAGACGGCCCCCGCGCCGGACCGACGCTCGCCGGCATCATGGGCCGGCGAATCGCCACCGCGCCGGGCTACCGCTATTCCGACGCCCTGAGGGGTATGGACATCGTCTGGGACGCGCGGACGATCGCGCAACTCTTCGAGGTCGGCCCCGCCCGTTATACCCCGGGGACACGCATGCCGGAGCAGACGATCAACCGGGCGGAAGACCGGGAGGCACTGGTAAAGTTCCTGGAGCACGCGACCACGACGCGCTGAGATCGGATCACAAAGTCCGGACCATGTAATGAGCGGCACTGCCGTAGCTGGCGAGTTTCCTGGCCATTCCGTCGCCCGGCTCGCGGATCCGAAAGCCGTTGTGCTCCCAGAACGATAGGGTTCCGTTGACCGCCACCACGGCGAGGTCGCGGAGCCCGGCCTCCCGCATCCGATGGATCAGGAGCGCCAAACCCGCTCCCGCATGCCCGGCTCCGGCGAGCGCCGGGTCGATGCCGAGGTCATGGAGATAGGCCCCGCCCCCCGCCGGCGGCACGGGCGCAAGCGACCGGTTCAAGGGCGGAATTCGCCCGAGAGGCCAGGGATACGCGATGGCGTATCCCGACACGCCCGCATCTGCGTCGCTCAGGGCCAGACACAGGCCGGCGCCCAATGCGAGCCGTTCGGCAAAATGCACCGCATCCTCCGGATGGTCCGGGAACAGCCGATCGGCCAGGGCGACGACCTGCCCGAGGTCGCGCGCCGCCATGCTCCGCCATGTCCAGGCGCCCATAACAGAGCCTGATCCGGCTAGATCGCCTCGCCGCGAGCGGCACGCTCACGCAGGTAGTCCTCGGTGGTACGCGGACGGGCGCGTTCGGGTCCGGCATGCGGATCGAAGCCCTGGTTCACCGCGACCTCAACACGACAGTCTTCGCACATCATCAGGGCTTGCACGCGCGCTTCGCCTGCTTCGCCCCGGAACATCCAGTGCCGATCGCGCAGCTTCTCCACCACCCGCTCGATCGTACTGCGAGTGCCGAAGGGTTTGGCGCAAGCGATGCATGCGAAGGGCTCCTCCTCCTTCACCACACGTCGTGGTGCGGCCCAGGCCTCGAAATCGACGCCGGGCTTCAGGGTGATGACACTCTCCGGGCAGGTATTGGCGCAGAGCCCGCATTGCACGCAGAGGCTCTCCTCGAAGGCGAGGAACGGCCGGTCGGTACTGTCGGACAGTGCATGGGTCGGGCAGGCGCCAACGCAGGCCAGGCACAGCGTGCAATCCTCAGTCCGGAACTCCAGGCCTCCGAACGGAGCGCCCGCGGCCAGCGGAATCCGCGCGACCGGCTCGGGAGCAGCCGCATGCATCTCGTTGAAAGCAAAGCGCAAAACTTCTCGCTTGCCGCCGATGGGCATGAAGCGAGAGGGCGCGCCGGCCGCCTGTCCGCTCGGCTGCGCCGCCAAGGTGGCGCCCAGAACGTCGGGGTCGTCGGTCTCGATCAGGGAGACCACCGGCTCTGAGATCCCGCTGCCATAACCGAGTCCGCGCGCCAGGGT
Source organism: Methylobacterium sp. AC690 (assembly GCF_979256535.1). NCBI lineage: Bacteria > Pseudomonadati > Pseudomonadota > Alphaproteobacteria > Hyphomicrobiales > Methylobacteriaceae > Methylobacterium > Methylobacterium sp. AC690. The sequence continues at coordinate 59,675 of NZ_CEEDOX010000002.1, forward strand.
GTCGCCGAGGACCACCGCTCGGCGCAGACTGTCGAGGTCATGCTTGGGTCGGTCGCGGCCAAGAATTCGGACCCCAGCGGCGCCGTAGGCAAAGAGGGCTGCGAAGGCCTCCGGGCCCAGTTGCGTGATCTCGTTCACCCGCACGGGCAGGACGCAAGCCGGCAAGCCGTCGCCATGCCTCGCAAGCGCGTCGATAAGGGGCTCGCCGTGGTCGCCGTCGTGGAACAGGATCACCGCGTCATGCCCACCGGCCGCTTGATAGGCGACCATGAGGGTCCGCAGCCGCCGCATGAGCGCATCGGCCGGCGGCAGCGCATAGGCGGCAGCCCCGGTCGGACAGACCGAGGCACAGTTCCCGCATCCGGCGCAGATATAGGGATCGATCGCCACCGTATCGCCGGCCGGCGAGATCGCCCCCGTCGGGCAAACCTCGAGGCAGCGGGTGCAACCGGTGATGCGCGAGCGCGAATGGGCACAAAGCTCGGCGTGGAAATCCACGAAGCGCGTCTTGTCGAAGGTGCCGACGAGGTGTGACGCCTCGGCGATCATGCGCTCGACCGCCGCCGGATCTCTCGGATCTGCGCGCAGATAGCCGAGCCGAACTTCGTGCGCCGGAAACAGGGGGGTGCCGCCGGTAACGTCGATGACGATGTCGCAGGTCGAATTTGCGCCGTTTCGGCTCGGTCCGAAAATGAGCTGCGATCGCGACGATGGAGCCGGCAAGGCGTAATCGTCGATGCGCAACGCGAAAGCCCCGAGCCTTCCCGTTGCACCGGCGACCGTACCCTGCACGATCGGAAAATCGTTGCGCATAGGCGGCTCGACCGTTCCGGGCCGGCTCAGCAGCACCGTGACGTCGAGGTGTTCCGCAAGACGACGGCCAACCTCGATGGCGGCTTCGTCACGACCGTAGATCAGGGCGACGCCCTGACTTTCGATCGCGACGGTAGCGGCATTCGGGACGGGCTCGGCGCTCGCAGCGAGCAGAGCCGCCATCTTCGGGCCAGCCTCGTGACCGTGGATCGACCAGCCTGCCGTCTCCCGGATCTTCGCGTACGCCACCCGGTCCTCGGCGCCGAGTTCGGATGCGACTTCGTCGAAGAGGGGCGACTGCAGGGTACAGGAAACGGTGACCGCGCCACCCCCCTGCACGGCAGCCCGAAAGCGGTCGAGCTCGCGGCCGCAGAGCTGATCGACCAGCTTGAGCGTCCCGCCACATCCCCGCCCGATCGCCTCGGCGTCGAGCGACATCGTCTTCTCGCAGGAGCAGGCGAATACGATACGGTCGGACACGGACGAACCCTGGATGGATTTGGAGGAGGCTGACGCAGACGACGGCCCGAACAGCGGTGGCCTCTTCGCGTCGTCGTTCGTATCGCATATACTCAAATGGTTCAAAACTGCGATCCGACACCGGAGCGCAGCGACGACACGTCCCGCGCGCATCTTGCGTCTTGTGACTTCGTCGTCGGCTGAACATGTCGGGTGCGCGTATCCCTCCCGCAACCAATCCCCCGTGAGCCTTGCCGTTTCCGTGATGACAGCCCTGGACCTCGACGTTCCATCGACGGCACTCGCCCTGCCACCAGCCTTCACCGGCCGGTTGGTACAGGGTGCCTGCGATGCCTTCACGGAAGCCTTGGCACTGGTCGGGCGAGACGGGTCTGACGCGGCAGGCACCCTCATCCTCACAGAACGCGCGAACGTGCTCGACTTGGCAGTGGTGCTGGCGCCGGACGAGCCCCTGGGTTCGGCGCGCCGTGCATTCCTGGCAGCCATGACGGCTCTTGCCGACGCTGTCGGCGCCCACGGCCCACCGGAAATGCCGCTCACCTTCGGCTGGCCGGACGTTCTCGTTTTCGACGGAGCCCGGCTCGGCGGCGGACGGTTGGGCTGGCCCGCCACCTGCACCGAAACATCCACGCCAGACTGGCTCGTGTTCTCGGCCATGCTCATCCTCTCGAAGGCCGGCACCGGCGATCCGGGGCTCACCCCTGGCTCGACGGCCCTGGATGAGGAGGGATTTCCCGCGGACATCCGTTATCCGCTGGTCGAGAGCTTCGCCCGCAATCTCATCCGGACGTTCTCCCTGTGGGCCGAAGACGGCTTCGACGGGATTGCAGCCCGCTACCTCGCGCATCTGCCGACCCCATCGGGCGTGTCGGTCCGCATCGATCGAGAGGGCGACGTCATTCTCGGGGAGTCCGAGCGCTGGTCTCTGGCGCGGCTGCTGCGCGAACCGGCATGGCTCGATCCGGAAACCGGGACGGTCCGCCTATGACGGCGCTCAAGTTACCGCGCACATTGCGGCTCGACCCCTCCGATACCTTCGTCTTCGCCCATCCGGCCGAGCCGGGAGAATGGGCGGTCACGGGGTCGTTTCTGTTCTGGTACCAGGACCTTCCCGCACTGGAGGGGAAGGCGCGCGCCGCCTTTCGGTCCGGCTTCGTCGGGGTGACGTCGCTCGGTTTCTCGACCCTCGTGGTGGTGAGCGAAGCGTCCGAAGCCGAGCGCGATGCGGCGGTCGAAGATCTGGCTCGGCATATCCAGGAGCGGCTCGGTGCCCCGGACCGAGCGACCGCGCGCGCCGCCGCCCGCGAGGAGATCGACTTCGCGGCCTCCCTCTGCGGCGTTCCCATCGGAAGCGTCGTGGCGATGCATCGGACCCAGACCGACGGCGAGATCTCGGAGGCCTTCCGGACGCTGCACCAGCGCGATGCCGGAACGCCCGGAGCCGACCGCCTGCACGCCCATGCCCGCGCCTTCCGCTTCGTCGAGACCGATGAGGAGGAGCCCGAGGAACGGGCCGACCTGATCGGTCTCGCGCGGGCTTCCACGTCCTCGGGAACCTGATCGATGCCAGCCTTCGTACCGGGACAGACCCTGCCATGACCGAATTCTGGGTCTCCAGCGGCCACCACCTGACGCAGCGCACCGAGGGTGGTGGGTTGGCCGTCACCGACGAACTGATCCTCGCCTATCTCGCTCGCCCGGAAGTGTTGCCGCCCGACGACGCCTGCGCTGCGGAGCGCGGCCTCTATGCCGACCTGCTCGCTCACCCCCGCCGCCCCGTGGCGCCGGAGGCCGTGAGCGCCATTGCCGATCCGGACGCTCGGGAAAACTGGGAGGTGCTGCTCGCCTTCCGGGATCGCCTGCTGGCCGCGCGCTCGATCGAGGCGGCCTATCTCGGCATGGTCAGACAGGGCCTGCAGGGCATTCCCTCGTTATTTCTCAACCAGTTGGTCCACCTGATCCTGCGCAATGCCCTCGACGGCTGCGACGACCCGTTCGTGCTGCGCGCAGCGGAACTGCTGTTCCGGTCACAACGGATCAGTCGCCTCGACGGCGCCGTTCTCCTGGCCGATGCGGAGGTGATCGAGGCCCGGGAGGGGAGTGCACCCCTGTCGCCGCTGGTGAGCATGCTGGGCAAGGACGCGGCGAACGAACTCGACGTTCTGAACGAGGACAACGCCTGGAGCTACTGGAGCCGCTCCGATGCGTTCTCGATGGCGCTGAACCTCGGCTCCAGCGTGCGCAGCCGCGAGGCGCTCGCCCGGGTGATCGAGGCCTTCGTCGGGCACCTCCTGAACGTCGAGGTTCGGGTCAACCCCCTCGACAAGCTCGAAGATTCCGACTGGCGCTGGTTCGTCGGCCTGGATGCGGAAGCGACCCGGATCGGCAACGCCCTCTGGCGCGGAGACCCGGTCTCGAGCGCCGATCAGGAGCGCGTCATCGCGCTCTTCAGCCTGACGTTCACCGACCGGACGCGCCTCGAAGACTCGGTCGGCGACCGTCCGGTCTACCTCCTGCTGGCGGCAACGGGCGCGAACCTCGTGACGCTGAAGCCGCAGAATCTGATCGCAGGCCTCCCCCTCAAGACAGCGCAGGCGCCCTGCTGATGCCCAACGTTCCGCCAATCCCCGACGACGAGCGGACCGGACGAGCGCCGGACGAACCCGCGCAGGAGCGGGTCCTGCCGCAGAACCATTTCGAGGTCGGTATCCTCGTCGCCCGCCGGCGCCTGCGCGGCCCCTGGGCGACCCATGCCTGGCTGCCGGTCGCGGCACTGCCGGCGGCGCCCCCCGTGGCGAACTGGACCCAGCTTGCAGAAACCGAAGCGGAATCAACGTTCTACGCCGGATCCTACGAGGTTCTCCTGCACCCTGCGGAGACCTCGCATTATCGCGACAACCTCGTGTCCGGACGTCCCTCCCTCTGGGTCTCGTTGCGCAAACTCGGTGAGGATTCCTACGAGATCGCCACCGTGACGGCGGATCCCTACGAGGGCGAGGCCATGGCGGAAGGGATCGGGGAGATCGTGGAAGCCGTCCCGATGCCGAGCGAGTGCCAGGGCATCCTGCGCGCCTTCTTCGAGGCGTTCCATGTGGAGCGGAAGTTCGAGAAGCGGAAGCGCGACCGCGCCGATCCGGAAGCGCTGGCGCGGGGCGGTCAGGGCAAGGGACGCGGCGAATGAGCGACGGCCTTCTCTCACGCTGGGCGCGACGCAAGCAGGAGGTTCGTCGGCGCGAGCGCGAGCAGGCGGTCCCGGAACCGCTCCCGACCGAACCGCAAGCCGTTGACGACGCTCTGTTTTCCTCGGAACCGGCGATCGACGACGAGAGCCTGGCGGACGCGATCGCCCGGTTGCCGAAGATCGAGGATCTGACCGCGGAGACCGAGCTCGCTCCGTTTCTCAGGGTGGGGATTCCGGCGGCTCTGCGCAAAGCCGCCCTGCGGCGAATGTGGTCCGTCGATCCGGCGATCCGTGACTTCGTGAGCGAGGCCCGGGAATATGCCTATGACTGGAATACGCCCGGCGGGGTGCCGGGGCTCGGCCCCATGCTCCCCACGGACGACATCAAGGCGATGGTCGAACGGATCATGACCGGCCATGCCCCGCGACGGGTCGAGGAGCCCGCCGGTATCCAAGAGGGTGTCGTCGAGGTCACACCATCGACCGGACCGGATGCGGACGAACCGGAGACCGAGACGCAAAAGCTCGCGGCACCCGACGGACTCGCCGATCCGGACGTGCTTGCCGCCCCGGACGTGCTCGCCGTCCCTGAGCAGCCGGCGCACGTCGGCGTCGCGGAGCTTCATCCATCGAAAATTAGTGAGCGCGCGTTTCAATCGCCTCCGATTGTTTCGCCCCTGCGACGCCATGGCGGCGCGATGCCGAGCTAATCCGAAGAAAGCCGATTGCCGTCCGGCGAAACGCTTTTTATTATCAATACAAACTAGACCGCACCTCAGGTGGAGCGGCGGGGGCCGCAAGGGTCGAGGAGTGGTATGCGTTCCGGTGCGCCGTTTTCAGAGCCGCCAGGGGAAGTAGGCTTCGGGGTGACGGATCGGATCGACGAGGCCGCAGTGGCGAGCTTGGCCTTGGACGAAGTCGATTACCTGCGTGCCCAGCAGTACGACCTGCTCGCGGTCCTGCTGGGTCGCCCTCCCACGGCGGATCTTCTCCGCGCCTTGGCCGGACTGAGCGGCGGCGACAGCGTGCTCGGACGCGAGGTCGCCGCCCTCGCCGCCCTGGCGCGGGAGACGTCGGTGGAGGCGGTGGAGCGGGAATATTTCGCGCTCTTCGTCGGTGTCGGGCGGGGCGAGCTCCTTCCCTACGCCTCCTACTATCTGACGGGGTTCCTGAACGAGCGGCCCCTTGCCCGGGTGCGGGAGGATCTCTCGAATCTCGGCATCGAGCGCGACCCGGCGACGACCGAACCCGAGGATCATCTCGCGATTCTCTTCGATGTGATGGCCGGGCTCACGGCCGGACGGCTCGAGGCGGAGCCCGAGGCGTCCCGCGCGTTCTTCCTCCGGCACATCGCGCCGTGGGGCGAACGCTTCTTCACGGATCTGGAGCGCGCGAAGGCAGCGCGCTTCTACCGCCCGGTCGGGGCTCTGGGACGAGCCTTCCTGGAGATCGAGGCGGCAGCTTTCGCGATGGATGCCTGAGGCATTCGTCACTTGGGATCATGGCGCTCGGCCCGCATGGGCGAGCACCGTCAGGAGTGTGTGGGCGATGGGACAGGATCAGAAGGATCAGCTCGGCCGTCGCCAGTTCTTCCGCGCGCTCGGCGGCGGCACGGTGGCGGCCGCGGCCGGCATGGCGTCGCCGATCTCGGTCACCGAGGCGCAGGCCTATGACCCCGGCACGGACGAGACCCGGTCGCGCTACCGCCTCACGGACGAGGTGAAGGCGTTCTACCGGACCAACGGCTACGAGACCCTCCAGAACAGCACGAACGCCGGAAAGAAGTGAGCCTGCGATGCTGACCAAGCGCAAGAGCGGCGAGGCGAGCCGCACCAAGCATCAGGCCGTCGCCGCGGGCCTCGCGGCCGGCGTGCTCGACCGGCGTGGCTTCCTGAAGAAGTCGGGCCTGACCGCCGGCGCCCTCGCGGCGGCCGGCACGATCCAGCTCGGGTCGGTGCGTCAGGCGCGCGCGGCCGGGTCCTCGGCCACGGCGCCGGACGTGCAGATCAAGAAGAACGTCTGCACGCACTGCTCCGTCGGCTGCACCGTGACGGCCGAGGTGGTGAACGGCGTCTGGGTCGGCCAGGAGCCGTCCTACGCGAGCCCGATCAACCGCGGTACCCACTGCGCCAAGGGCGCGGCCATCCGTGAGTTGGTCTCGTCCGACCGCCGCCTGAAATACCCGATGAAGCTCGTCGGCGGGCAGTGGCAGCGCGTCTCCTGGGAACAGGCGATCGAGGAGATCGGCGACAAGCTCGGCGCCATCCGCGAGAAGAACGGCGCGGACTCGGTCTACTGGCTCGGCTCCGCCAAGTTCACCAACGAAGCGGCGTACCTGATGCGCAAGTTCGGTGCCTTCTGGGGCACCAACTCCGTCGATCACCAGGCGCGCATCTGTCACTCGACCACGGTGGCGGGCGTCGCCAACACCTGGGGTTACGGCGCCCAGACCAATTCCTACAACGACATCCGCAACGCCAAGACGATGATCATCCTGGGCGGCAACCCCGCCGAGGCGCACCCGATCTCCATGCAGCACGTGCTGTCCGGCAAGGAGATCAACCGCGCGAACATGATCGTCATCGATCCGCGCTTCACCCGTACCGCCGCCCACGCCACCGAGTACGTGCGCATCCGCTCCGGCACCGACATCCCGGTGGTCTGGGGCATCCTCTGGCACGTCTTCCAGAATGGCTGGGAGGACAAGGAGTTCATCAGCCAGCGCGTCTACGCCATGGACGACGTGCGCAAGGAAGTCGCCAAGTGGACGCCCGAGGAGGTCGAGCGCGTCTCCGGCGTGCCGGGCGAGCAGCTGCGCCGGGTGGCGGAGAAGTTCGCCAAGGAGAAGCCCGCGACCCTGATCTGGTGCATGGGCGCGACCCAGCACACGGTCGGCACCGCCAACGTGCGCGCCCTCTGCATCCTGTGTCTGGCCACCGGCAACGTCGGCAAGCCCGGTACCGGCGCGAACATCTTCCGCGGCCACACCAACGTGCAGGGCGCGACCGATCTCGGCCTCGATGTCACCTCGCTGCCGCTCTACTACGGTCTCGTCGAGGGCGGCTGGCGCCATTGGGCCCGCGTCTGGGACGTGCCCTACGAGTGGCTGCAGTCCCGCTTCGACGAGGTTCCCGCCGCGGCCGGCCGCAAGGCCCGCTCGCGCAAGGAGAACATGGAAGCGCCCGGCATCACCTCGACGCGCTGGTTCGACGCCGTGAACCTGCCGCCGGAGCAGATCGACCAGCGCAGCCCGATCAAGGCGTTCATGGTGTTCGGCCACGGCGGCAACACCGTGACCCGCCTGCCCGAGGCGATCGAGGGCATGAACAAGCTCGAGCTGCTGGTGGTCGCCGATCCGCACCCGACCACCTTCGCGGCCCTCGATGCCCGGCAGGACAACACCTACCTGCTGCCGATCTGTACCTCCCTCGAGATGGAAGGCTCCCGCACGGCCTCGAACCGCTCGTTGCAATGGGGCGAGCAGATCGTGAAGCCGGCCTTCGAGTCGAAGAACGACTACGAGGTGCTCTACCTCCTGGCCAAGAAGCTCGGCTTCGCCGAGACGCTGTTCAAGAACATCAAGGTCGAGAACAACGTCCCGTCCGCCGAGGACCTGCTGCGCGAGATCAACCGTGGCGGCTGGTCGACCGGCTATTGCGGCCAGAGCCCCGAGCGGCTGAAGGCGCACATGCGCAACCAGCACAAGTTCGATCTCATCACCCTTCGGGCGCCCAAGGACGACCCGGAGGTGGGCGGCGACTATTACGGCCTGCCCTGGCCGTGCTGGGGCAAGCCCGAGCTGCGCCATCCCGGTTCGGCGATCCTCTACAACACGTCGCTGCACGTGAAGGACGGCGGCAGCACCTTCCGGGCCCGCTTCGGCACCGAGCGCAACGGCCAGACCCTGCTGGCCGAGGACAGCTTCACCAAGGATTCGGATCTCACCGACGGCTACCCGGAATTCACCTTCGGGGTGTTCAAGAAGCTGGGCTGGGACAAGGACCTGACGGCGGACGAACTCGCCACGATCCTGAAGATCGGCGGCGACAAGCCCGACACCGTGAGCTGGGCCACCGACCTGTCGGGCGGCATCCAGCGGGTCTGCCTCGACCACGGCGTGATCCCGTTCGGCAACGGCAAGGCCCGGGCGAATGCCTGGAACCTGCCCGATCCGGTGCCGGTGCACCGCGAGCCGGTCTACTCGCCGCGGCCGGACCTGGTGGCGAAGTACCCCACCCGGCCGGACGAGCGGCAGTTCCGCATGCCGAACATCGGCCTGTCGGTGCAGAAGGCGGCGGTCGAGCGCAACGTGGCGCGCGACTTCCCCATCATCCTCACCTCGGGCCGCCTCGTGGAATACGAGGGCGGCGGCGAGGAGACCCGGTCGAATCCGTGGCTCGCCGAGCTGCAGCAGGACATGTTCGTCGAGATCAACACCGGCGATGCCGCCGACCGCGGCATCAAGGACGGGTCCTGGGTCTGGGTCACCGGCGCCGAGAACAGCTCGAAGGCCAAGGTCAAGGCGCTCGTCACCGACCGCGTCGGCAAGGGCGTCGCGTTCATGCCCTTCCACTTCTCGGGTTGGTACGACGGCAAGGACATGCGCGACTACTACCCGAAGGGCACCGACCCGGTGGTGCTCGGCGAGAGCGTCAACTCGGTCACCACCTACGGCTTCGATCCTGTGACGGGCATGCAGGAGACGAAGTGTACCCTATGCCAGATCAAGGCCGCGTGAGAGGAGCGCATCGACCATGGCCCGTATGAAGTTCCTCTGTGACGCCGACCGTTGCATCGAGTGCAACGCCTGCGTCACCGCCTGCAAGAACGAGCACGAGGTGCCCTGGGGCATCAATCGCCGTCGCGTGGTCACGCTGAACGACGGCAAGCCCGGCGAGCGCTCGGTCTCGATGGCCTGCATGCACTGCACTGACGCGCCCTGCGCGGCGGTCTGCCCGGTGAACTGCTTCTACACCACGGCCGACGCCGTGGTGCTGCACTCCAAGGACATCTGCATCGGCTGCGGCTACTGCTTCTATGCCTGCCCCTTCGGCGCGCCTCAGTATCCGCGCGTCGGAAACTTCGGCTCGCGCGGCAAGATGGACAAGTGCACCTACTGCTCGGGTGGACCGGAGCCGGACCTGTCGGTGGCCGAGTATGAGAAGTACGGCTCGAACCGCCTCGCCGAGGGCAAGCTTCCGCTCTGCGCCGAGATGTGCTCGACCAAGGCCTTGCTCGCCGGCGACGGCGAGATGATCGCCGAGATCTACAAGCAGCGCGTGATCAAGCGCGGCTACGGCTCCGGCGCCTGGGGCTGGAAGACGGCCTACCGCGAGACCGTGGCGATCTGATCGCCCCCTCGCCCCTGGAGCCGGCGGCCGTCCGGCGGCTCCAAGACGACACGCCATCGGGCGACACGCCATCGAAAGGAACGCCGATGCGGCGGGCAGTTACGCTCCTCAGCACCCTCGTCGTCGCGACGACGCTCCTGGCCGCGCCGGCAGCGTTCGAACCGGCGCAGGCCCAGAATCCGATCACGCAGGACGGGCAGAACCCCATGGGCGCCAAGCCCACGGCGGATTCGGTGAACGAAGAGTTCCTCTTCAAGAACGCGGACAAGATCACCGGCCGGATCAGCATCCCGGACCGGAAGGCCGCGAACCTGATCCAGCCGCAGGGCCGCGAGTACCAGTCGTTCCGCGAGCACTACCTGCCGTGGATCGGTGCCGCCTTCATCCTCGGCATGATCGGCGCGCTGGGCGCGTTCTTCCTCTGGCGCGGGCGCATCCTGACGGAGCACAGCCAGGAATCCGGCCGGAAGATCCTGCGCTTCAACACCTTCGAGCGCTTCACCCACTGGATGACGGCCGTGTGCTTCATCATCCTCTCGCTCTCGGGCCTGAACTACATCTTCGGCAAGCGCCTGCTGATGCCGCTGATCGGCCCCGAGGCCTTCGGCGCTCTGGCGCAATGGGCGAAGTACAGCCACGTCTACCTGGCCTGGCCGTTCATGTTCGGCGTGGTGATGATGTTCGTGGTCTGGATCAAGGACAACATCCCCAACCGCCTGGACTGGGCCTGGATCAAGGCCGGCGGCGGCTTCATCGGCAACAAGCACCCCCATGCGGCGCGCTTCAACGCGGGCCAGAAGGGCGTGTTCTGGATGGTCGCCGGCTTCGGCGTCGCCATGAGCCTGACCGGCCTGATGATGCTGTTCCCGTTCGCGCTGCTGGACATCAACGGCATGCAGGTCATGCAGGTGATCCACTCGCTGATCGGCATCACCTTCATCGCCGGCATCCTGGCGCACATCTACATCGGCACGCTCGGCATGAAGGGCGCCTACGACGCCATGGGCAGCGGCAAGGTCGATCTCGCCTGGGCGCGCGCGCACCACGATCTCTGGGTGGAGCAGGAGCAGGCCAAGACCGCCAGCGGTCCGCAGCTGACCGGGCGCCATCCCGCCGCGGCCGAGTGACCTTCCAACGCTGCCTGAGGACGCCGGCACGGCGACGGGGAACCAGACCATGAAAGCCTTCATCCTCGCCGTCATCGCGGCCATCGGGCTCGGCGTCGTCGCCATGTACGCCCTGACGAGCAATCAGAAGTTCGCCTACCAGGCCTTCGCGACGTCGGGCGCCCGCGTGTCGGAGCCGGGCACCAATCTCGTGGGCGACAAGTGGAACGGCGATCCGCGCACGAACGACACCGGGGAATCGGCACACGGCAAGGCGACCGGTGAGCCCTCCCACCCGAAGCGGTCCTGATCCATCCTGCGATCGCCGAACCCAACCAAGCGCCCGGACCACAGGGGACCGAAGATGATCCGACGCCTGCCCTTCGCCGCGCTGCTCCTGTCGAGCTGCCTCGTGGCGCCCGCGGCCTTCGCCCAGGATGCGGCGCCCGCCCCGGCGGCGGCTCCCGCGAAGGGGCCGGCGAACCTGTGCCAGGAATTGGTCGCCTTCGTGCAGAAGCCGGAGGAGAAGAAGCAGGAGGCCGCCACACCGGCGAAGCAGGCGACCGCCGTCTCCAATTCCTCCGGCAAGAGCGAGGGGCAGCCCTCGACGGGTGCGGGTGAACCGCAGCAGAAGTCCGGCCTGAGCGGACCCACGAACGCCGACACCAAGGCGCCGTCCAGCGACACCAAGGCGCCGGCCACCGAGGCGAAGGCGCCGGCCGGCGACACCAAGGCGCCGACCAGCGATACGCGGGCGCCCGTCAGCGACGGCAAGACGGTCATGACCCAGGCCAATGCTTCGGCCAAGTCTCCGCCGCCGCCCGGTGCACCGGCCCCGAGCCCGAAGCCGGATCCGGCCGTGATCGCGCAGCTCGAGACGGCCGCCGGCGCGAACGACCAGACCGCCTGCCGCGCCGCGGCGCGTGCCATGCGGGTCGCCGGCGTCGTCATGCCCCCGCCCCTGCTGGCGCTCGCCGCCCTGAATCCGAAGTTCTACGCGGGATCGCAGCCCTGAGCCTGGACGGGAGGGCGGACGACGCGGACAGGCGTTGTCCCGAGCGTCCCCCGATCGGGCGGGACACCACCCTCTGCATGTCCCTGTCGGCGCGACCGGGGCATTTCGGGTCGCGGTTTCACAACCGGCTCTACGCGCTGCTCGGGCTCGACTACGTCTACAAGGCGTTCGCGACCACCGACCTCCCCGGGGCGATCGCCGGCATCCGCGCGCTCGGCATCCGCGGCTGCGCGGTCTCGATGCCCTTCAAGGAGGCGGTGATCCCGCTCCTCGACGCCCTCGACCCGTCCGCGCGGGCGATCGACAGCGTCAACACCATCGTCAACGACAACGGCACGCTGACCGGCGCCAACACCGACTACCTCGCGGTGCGCGCCCTGCTGGCCCAGTACGCCATCGATCCGTCAACGGCGTTCGTGCTGCGGGGGTCCGGCGGGATGGCCAAGGCGGTCGTGGCGGCCCTGCGCGATTCCGGCTTTCGCCACGGGACGGTCGTCGCGCGCAACGCGGCCGCGGGAGTCGCCCTGGCGCAGCGCTACGGCTTCGCCCATGCCACCGAGCTCGGCGACCGCACGGCGCCGCTCCTCATCAACGTCACGCCCCTCGGCATGGAGGGCCCGGATGCGGCGGCCCTGGCCTTTCCGGAGGCGGCCATCGCCGCCGCCGCGATCGCCTTCGATGTGGTCGCCCTGCCCGCACGGACTCCGTTCCTGCAGGCGGCGGAACGCCTCGGCACGCCATCGATCACCGGACACGAGGTCCTGGTCCTGCAGGGCCTCGAACAGTTCGTCCGCTACACCGGCGTGCGGCCCACATCCGCCCAGGTGGCGGATGCGGCCGCCTACGCCCGGACCTGACCGGGCGACGGCCCGCTTCGGGCGGCCGTCCGACGCCAAGACGGGAGGGACCGATGCCGGAACGGCCTCGATCGGGGCCGGCGCCCCGCGAAGAGGGGCTTAGGCGTGCGGATGGTTGGACCGAGCCCCGTCGCCCGTCCGCGTCGCGACGCGGGCGAGCGCGTCCTCCGCGAAGAAGGCCTCCAGGACACGCACAAGGTCCGGATTGGGTTTCTTCATGCCGTTGATGAAACGCGAGATCCGCGGCTGGTTGATCCCCAGTTCCCAGGCGAGACGCGCTTGGCTCCAGCCGGTGCGATCGAGGAATTGGCAGACGTCGGCGGGTCGGACCGGCATGGCTCCACCTGAGGCGATGGATTTCGCGCAGGCGCATAAGGGTAGGCGCGCGGACAATCCCGACCATACGCGGTCGAGCCTTAATCCATCCCGGCCGATCACGTTCACGTGATAATCGACGCGGTTCGCATTACTTTTGGAAGCGGAGCTTTAGCTACTCCTCGCCACCAGAACGATCTGCGAGGAAACCCCATGCGATACATGATCTACGGTGCTCTGTTTGCCGCCCTGCTCCCCATGGCCGCGCATGCAGAGGGTGATGCCGCGGCGGGTGAGAAGGCGTTCGCACCCTGCAAAGCCTGCCACGCCTTCGGCAAGAACGGCGTCGGGCCGAACCTGACGGGCGTCGTCGGCCGCAAGGCTGCGTCGGAGGAAGGCTACAACTATTCCGCCGCCCTCAAGGGGTCCGGGATCACCTGGGATGAAGCCAACCTGCACGAGTGGCTGAAGAACCCGAAGGCGAAGGTCCCGGGCACGAAGATGGTCTTTGCCGGCTATCCCGACGACAAGAAGATCGACGATGTGATCGCCTACCTCGCATCCAAGAAGTAATCGGTCGCGGCACGAAGCGACGCTTCTGCCTGACCGTTCCTGACCGTCGAAACGCCGCCGGATGTCCGTCCGGCGGCGTTGCGCGTCTGATGGGCGCGCCGCCGGCTTATTGCGGCGCCGGGGCGGGCATCGCGGGCTGATCCGGAGCGGGCGAGGTCGTGACGGGCGGTGCCGTGACAGGAGCCTGCGGATCGGCCGCGCTCGCCGTCTCGGTCGACCTGGCGAGTTCGGGATAGGCCTCGACCACGTGCGCCCCGTTCAGGGGCTTGCTCACGCCGTTGTGGCAGGTGGTGCAGTTGACCTTCGGCACGTCACCGAGGGCGCCGAGGCGGTTCGGCGGGAAGGTCGAGAGCAGCGGCTCGAGGTAATTGCCGTTGATGTCCCGCACCATCCGGATGCCGTGCCAGGCGGTGGTCCGTTGCGGCGTGCTCTGCGACCAGTTCGAGATCGCGCGGGTGTTGTGACAGAAGGTGCAGTTGACCCCCAGTCCCTCCGACATGTGGATCATCAGCCCGTAGGTCTTCTCGGCATCCTGGATCGGCTTGCCCTTGCTCGTCGGCAGCGCCGTCGTGGCGTTCACCCGGATCGCGTTGTTGTCGATGGTCTTGTCGGCGAGGTACTCGGTCAGGGTGTCGTAGGGCAGCGACGCCAGGCCGACCGACGGCGCGGCCAGGTTCTGCCCGTTGTTGCGGGCGATGAAGCCGCCCGGGCGATTGGGACCCGGCTGGGTGAACCAGATATTGGCCGGCACCGGTTGCCCCCGGTGGCAGGTGTAGCAGGTCACGCCCGCCCCGCCGACGTGGTTCTCCTTCCAGGAACTGTTGATGTGCTGCGTCATCTGCAGCATCCGACGGGCGACCTTCTTCTGGTACAGGCTGTCGTCGGCCATGTTCTCGGTGTTGTGACAGTAGGTGCAGCCCTGCTCGGGGCTGACCCATTCGGTCATCGAAGCCATCAGCCGATTGAACTCGTTGACGCTGACGTTCTTGAGAACCTGGACGTTCTCGTAGGTCGTGCCGGCAAGTTCCTCGCCGGGCTCGGCCGGATCGGCCGGTGCCGGCGCGCGGTTGGCGTCCCGGATGTCCTCGACGGCGTCGCGGGTGTGGACCTGCGCCATCGCGGTCCCGCGAAAACCGTTCTGATGGACCGCCAGCGGCGGCCGGTCCCAATCGGTCAGACCGACCATCGCCACCGTGAGGAAGAAGGCGATGGACGCGCCGAGGACGGTGAAGAAGGTCTTCATGGAGCTCCCCCGGGCATGGTGGTGGGCGACACACTCAGCGGATCGACGACCGGCGGATAGACCTGCGGGTAGGACGGGGCGACGCCGTGCTTGACCGCCCAGAGGTACCAATTGTCGACCACCGTTCCGGTGAGCAGGATGCCGATGCCGCCGGTGAGCGTCGTCAGCACCGCGAACCACCAGGCCCAGCGGTGGACCGATTCCATGGTGGCGTTGAAGCCCATGGTCCAGCGCCAGAACAGGGCGGCGCGCTCGGTGGCGGTGCCGCGGTCGACGATCTGGTCGATCTCGCGCTCGCCGCCGAAGCGGCTCACCGCCAGGATGGTACCGCCATGCATCGCGAAGAGCAGCGTCGACCCGTAGAGGAAGACGATCGAGAGCATGTGGAAGGGATTGTAGAACAGGTTGCCGTATCGCAGCGAGAACGCGGCGGTCCAGTCGAGGTGCGGGAAGATGCCGAACGGGACGGCCTCGCTCCAGGAGCCCATCAGCACCGGCCGGATGAAGCCGAGCACCAGGAACAGCCAGATCGCGGAGGCGAAGGCCCAGGGCACGTGGTAGCCGAGGCCCAGCGCCTTGGCGCGGCGGAACAGCCGCAGCCACCAGAGCAGGATCGAGGCGGTCAGGAAGAAGCCGGCGATCAGCCACCAGCCGCCCTCGGCGAGGGGCGGCAGCACCTTCAGACCGTATTGCGGGCGGGGCGGCTCGAGGGCCAGCCAAGGCAGCTGGCGCACGAACTGGATCGGATCCCAGTTCACGCTCGCCCACATGTTGAGACCGATGATCTCGAAGGCGATCAGCCCGCAGGCGAAGGAGAGGGCGCCGAGGTAGCCGATATAGATCGGGCCGACCTGCGCGTTGCCGATGAGGCCGAACAGGTAGGAATTGAACGGCGTGCCCCAGCGCTTGTCGACATCCACCGGGATGCCGTGTTCCGGCTGGGTCGGTCGGACCTGCACTTCGGAGAAGATGTTCTGGTAGTAGGCCATGGGGTCACGAGCCTCCCTCTTCGGAGATCAGCGCCAGACGGGGAGATTGAGCCACCAGCCCCACCATTCGGGCCAGCCGCGGGTCCAGAACGGACCGCTGATGACGATGCAGACGGCGCTCCAGAAGCCGGCCGACAGCGCCAGGAACAGGCCGAGCCGGTGGATGCCCAGCGTGCCGATCGAGTAGCCGATGGTGTCGCGGAAGAAGGTGTCCTCGTGCTCGGGGGTCTTCACCACCTCGCCCTTGCCCGGATTGGTCGAGGACAGGATCAGCGAGCCGTGCAGCGAGAGCGCGAGCGTCGTGGTGAAAAAGAACGTCACCGCCAGCATGTGCGCGGGATTGTAGTGGAAGTGCAGGTACTGGTAGCCGGTGTTCGAGACCCAATCGAGGTGCGAGAGGATGCCGTACGGGAACCCGTGTCCCCAGGCGCCCATCAGCAGCGGCCGGATTACCACCAGCGTCACGTAGGCGAAGATCGCCACCGCGAAGGCGAAGGGGACGTGGTAGCCGATGCCGAGCTTCCGGCAGATCTCGACCTCGCGCAGGGCCCAGGACGAGAACGCGCCGACGGCGCAGAAGGTGATGATCTGCCAGAGGCCGCCCTCCTGGAGCGGCGCCAGGGCGAGCCCGTATTTCAGGTCGGGCGGTGCGATGTTGATCTGCCAGATGTTCCAGGTCGGTCCGAGTGCCGCCCCGTAGATGATCAGTGCCGTCCCCAGCACCGAGAAGAACAGTGTCGTGACGCCGAAGAAGCCGACGTAGAACGGCCCGACCCAGAAATCGAACAGGTCGCCGCCGACCAGCGTGCCGCCGCGGATGCGGTATTTTCGCTCAAAACTCAGCATCGCCATCGCGACCTCCCGGGCCCACCATCACGAGTCTCCGCGATGATCGACGGGGGGCCTTGGCGCCCGCCCGCCGATCATCCGTGTTCGAGGTCCTCTGCTGTCGAGGCCGCGCCTGTCAGGCGGGCATCGTCGGCAGGACCAGCGTCTGCGCGTTGGCGGCCCGCGGCGCCTTGGGGCCTTCCAGCCAGTTGAACCGGTCGGTGCTGAGCAAGATGAAGTGGATCAGCAGCGCCAGGATGAAGAGGAAGGTGAAGAGCGCCACCAGCGTGCGGCGCGGATCGAAGAGAAGCCAGACCTTGTGCATGATGAGGGTCCTTCTCAGGAGAGCAGGGAGACGACGCCCTGGGCCGCCGTCTCGAGGGCGGCGTAGCCCTTCGGTCCGGGCAGCCACGGACGCCACAGCCACACCAGGATGTGGGCGACCACGGCGATCGCCGTGAAGATGATGAAGCTGGTCAAGAAGATCGCGTGGAACTCCTTGGCTTCCGGTTCCGTCAGCCCGGACAGGCTGCTCGGTTTCTCGACAATGCCATTGGCCATTGGTTCAAACCTCCGCTTTGACTAGCCGCGCCCGCACGTCCGGGTACGGTGGGTGTCACCGGACCGCGCGGAGCGGCCTCGGCGGTCCTTCCCGCCTGTTCGGACGGGAGGTCGATCGGGGGCGGGCGGAACGCCTCGTCCCGAGGACGAAGTCAGCCCATGAAGACGAAGGGGATGGCCGAGACGGCCATCGCGCGGGCCTCGGCGAAGACCGAGCGCCGCCGCTGCGGCAGCGCCGTCCGGGCCTGCGGGATCACGCGCTGCACCAGGGCGGCGATGAGGAAGAACGGATAGGTGCTGGCCAGGATGATCCGGAACTGGACCTCGTCCTGATGCAGGCGCGACACCGGATTCAGCGAACGTTGCATGGGATGGGTCTCCTCCTGGCGTTCCGCGGCGGGACGCATCCGGGTCGGGACGCGCGGGGTCGGCATCGACCGGTCGGACGGCGCCGCGCCGTTCCAGCCGGAAAGGGAATGGGTGCCCGGGACGGGATGCGCGCTCATGCGGCGGCCCCCAGGCGGGTCTCGGCGCGGGCGCGCTCGACATGGTGGGCGACCACGCGGGCCGTGCCCTCGCCGCGCGCGACGCGCTCGGCCGCATCACGCAGGCGCTTGGCCGCCGAGATCCGCACCAGCACCGGATGGGCCTCGACGAGTTCGTCGAGACGGGCCCGGGCGGCCTCGTCCCAGGGCAGTTCCCGGTGGAGCCGCGACGGCGTCGGCTCGACCTGGTCCATGTCGCGGGCGAGCGGCAGGATGTGGAAGAGCATGTCGAACAGGGCGTTGCAGACCTCCTGGACGAGGTAGGTCGCACCCGCGAACCCCATGAAGGGCGTGCCGGTGTGCCGCCGGATGATCGCGCCCGGGAAGGAGGCCGGCACGAAGACCGCGCGGGCCCCGGCCTCGGCCGCGTACATCCGCTCGTTGAAGGAGCCGAACAGCACCAGGGGCGGGTTCTTCGCGATCATCTCGCGAATGGCGGCATTGTCGGTCTTGGCACCCGCCCTGCGGCACTCGGAAAAATGGCAGGGCAGCCCCATTTCGTCCGCGAGGAAGTGCCGGACACCCCGGGCGTAGGTCTCGGAGGCCACGATCCCGAAGCTCGCCGTGCCGAAGAAGTCCTGCGTCACCGAGCGCCAGAGATCCCAGACCGGTTTGATGGTCGTGTGCTTCTCCCGCGCGATGAACGGCTCCGGGTCCAGGCCGAGGGCCTCGCCCAGGGCCCGCAGGAACCGCGTCGTCGAGTGGATGCCGATGGGCGCCTGGAAGTAGGGGCGCTCGAGGGCCTCGCAGAGCAGCCGGCCGAACTCGCGATAGAGGCAGATATTGGCGTCGGCATTCACCAGGGCCGGGACGTCGGCCAGATGCGAGCCCAGGGGGAAGACGAGGTTCACCTCGGCGCCGATGCCCTCCACCAGGCGGCGGATCTCGGCGAGGTCGGAGGGCATGTTGAAGGTGCCGTAGGCCGGCCCGATCAGGTTCACCCGCGGCTTCACGCCCTCCTGGCGGGGCGGCCGCGCGGGAATGCCCTTCTTGGCGAAGCGCTTGGCGCCGTACTCGTTCCAGAGCCACGCCATGGCGCGGTCGGCGGCCTGCCACTGGTCCTCGTCGATGGTGCGCGGCAGGAAGCGCTGGAGATTGGTGCCCTCCGGCGTCACGCCGCCGCCGATCATCTCGGCGATGGAGCCGGTGACGACCACGCTCGGCTGGGCCGGGTCGAGGGTGGCGTGGGCCCGCTTCATCGCGGCCTCGGTACCGTGGCGGCCGAGTTCCTCCTCGGCCAAGCCCGTGACCACGATGGGCAATTCGTGTGGCGGCAGCGCGTCGGTGTAGTGCAGCACCGAGGTCACCGGCAGGTTCTCGCAGCCCACCGGGCCGTCGATGACGACCTGCAGACCCTTGATCGCGGTGAAGACGTAGACGGCGCCCCAGTACCCGCCGGCCCGGTCGTGATCGAGGACGAGCATCAGGCCATCTCCCCGATCGGATCGTGGGTCGGTTTCGGCCGGACCGCCGCGGCGACGTTGCGACGAAGCGTCGGCACGTCTTCCCAGATGCCGGCGGCATGGCCCTCGCCGACGCCGTCGAAGAAGTCCCGCATGGCATCGAAGCGCGCGCGGTTGCCGAGGGCGGCGTTGATGACTTTCGCCAGCGAGCCGGCGCCCGCCACGCCCATGAGCGGGCGGGCCGAGATCAGGTTGGTGAAGTAGAGGGCGGGAATGCCGAGCGTCTTGGCCTTCTGCACCACGGGCGTGGTGCCGATGGCGAGGTCCGGCCGGGCATCCATCAGGGCCGCGAGATCGTCCTCCAGGGACGCCCGGTAGCGCACCGCGACGCCGCGCGCCTCGAGCCAGGCCTGATCGGCCTCGGAGTACGGCGTGCGCGGGCAGGCGGTGCCCACGTAGGCGAGATCCGCGCCGCTCTCCACCAGGAGCCGGGCGACCAGCAGCTCGGAGCCCTCGTAGCCCGACAGCGTGATCCGGCCCCGGATCGGATTGGCGCCGAGCGCCGCGCGGATCATCGGCAGGACGCGGTTCTTGGCCGCCTCCACCGCGGCGCGGGGCACGGCGCAGGCCTCGCCGATCCGGTCGAGCCAGTCGGCGGTGCCGTCATGCCCGACGGGGGCCGAACCGACGATCGGCCGCCCCGCGCCAGCGAATTCGCGCAGCGACGCGGTGTAGAACGGGTGGATCGCCGCCACGGCGGTGCAGTCCAGGGCGGCGTAGAGCTCGCGCCATTCCCGCGTCGGGACCACCGGTCCGGCACTGAGACCCAGCGGCTCCAGTAGGCCGCCGATCACGACCGGGTCGGCGGGAAACATCTCGCCGAGGAGGGCCACGGTGGGACGCTCGGCCCGTCCGGTGCGGGGCGCCTGCACGGGCCCCTGCTCGGCCTCGGTCCGCGCGACCTTAAGCATCGCGCCGGCCAGGACGTCCTTGGCCTCGGCATGGGTCGGGACCCCGAAGCCCGGAACGTCGATGCCGATGATGCGGACGCCGTCGATCTCCTTCGGCAGCAGGCGGAGCGGCACGCCGGACGCGGTCGGCACGCAGAGGTTGATGACGACGACGGCGTCGTAATCGGCCGGCTTGGCGACCTGGAACACCGCCTCGCGGATATCCTCGAACAGCTTGCCGGTGACCAGGGTCTCGGAGTTGAAGGGCACGTAGCCCACGCTCCGCTTGGCCCCGTAGAAATGTGCGGTGAAGGTCAGGCCGTAGACGCAGCAGGCGGAGCCGGAGAGGATCGTCGCCGTGCGGCGCATCCGCAGGCCGACCCGGAGCGAGCCGAAGGCCGGGCACATGCTCTGGGGCTGGTCGTGCGGGCCGGCCGGGTAGTCCCGGGCATAGGTGTCCAGGGTCTCGTTCAGGCCCGCGGCCTGGGCGGCCGCCCGCATCGCATCCTTGCCGGCGTGACAGCCATGACCGTCCTCGCGCGCGGCGGCCAGGTTCACCACCTCGGCGGAGGCCGGGACGGCCCCCAGGGTCGAGGCCGGGCGCTCCTTGCGGGCGCGAAGAGCGGCGATGTCGAGGGTGACGGCCATGATGCGTCAGACCTCGTCGTAGACGACTTCGAGGGACGGCTTCACGACCTGCGTCGTGCCGCACATGTCCTCGAAGGTGGCGGGCACCAGGGTGACGCCGCGGCCGACGGCCTCACCCTTGAACAGGCCCAGGAGTCCATCCTGGCTGAGGGGCGTCGGATGGTGCGGCGCCGCCTCGTGGACGTTCCGGGCGAGCTCGGAGAAGAGGGAGCCCCAGGAGCTCTCGGGCCGCCCGATGATCTCGTAATTCGCGCTCTTCCGGCGGATGTCGTCGTCGGCCGGGATCGAGGCCAGGATCGGAATGCCGACGGCCGCCGCGAAGGCCTGGGCCTCGCCGGTGCCGTCATCCTTGTTGATGACGAGACCGCCGACGCCGACGTTGCCGCCGAGCTTGCGGAAGTATTCCACCGCCGAGCAGACGTTGTTGGCGACGTAGAGCGACTGGAGATCGTTCGAGCCGACGACGATGACCTTCTGGCACATGTCGCGGGCGATCGGCAGGCCGAAGCCGCCGCAGACCACGTCGCCGAGGAAGTCGAGCAGGACGTAGTCGAACCCCCAGTCGTGGAAGCCGAGCTTCTCCAGGAGCTCGAAGCCGTGGATGATGCCGCGACCGCCGCAGCCGCGCCCGACCTCGGGACCGCCGAGCTCCATGGCGTAGACGCCGTCGCGCTTGAAGCAGACATCGCCGATGGCGACCTGTTCGCCCGCGAGCTTCTTCTTCGTGGAGGTCTCGATGATGGTCGGGCAGGCGCGGCCGCCGAACAGGAGCGAGGTGGTGTCGCTTTTGGGGTCGCAGCCGATCAGCAGGACCTTCTTGCCCTGCTGGGCCATCATGTAGCTGAGATTGGCCAGGGTGAACGACTTGCCGATGCCGCCCTTGCCGTAGATCGCGATGATCTGCGTCGCCTTGGTGGCGGCGACGGGCACGGGATCCGGCTCGATGCCGGCCTCGGCGCGCAGGGCCTCGGAGGCCTCCAGGGCGCCGCCGTTCAGCTGCCGGTTCGTCAGCTGGATGTTCATGCGGCTCTCCAATCCAGGATCATCTTCAGGCATCCGGCGTCACCGAAGGCCGTGCGATAGGCAGCCGGAGCGTCCGCGGCCGGGCGCCGATGGGTGATGAGGTCGTCGAGGCAGAGCCGGTCCTCGGCGACGAGCGCGAGGGTGGCGGCGAGATCCTCCGGCCGCCACTGCGCGGCGACGCGGATCCGGGCTTCCCGGAGGAAGGCGGGCGCGAAGGCGAAGCCGAGACGGCCTTCGTAGAACCCGGCGAGGACCAGTTCGCCGCCGGGGGCGAGGCGCGCGATCCCGGCGTCGAGGATGCCGGCATCGCCGCTGACGTCGAGGATCGTGGCGTAGTCGCGCCGTGCATCGTCCTCGGGCGCGAGAACGGGGTAGGATTCCGGGTTCCGGCGCCGCACGGGGTTGGTTTCCCAGACCTGCGGCGTGGCACCGAGGGCCTGGGCGATGCGCGCCACCAGGCGCCCCAGGACGCCGTAGCCGATGACGAGGAGCGGCTGGCGCAGGTCGATTCCCGCCAGGGCGTGGCGCGCCGTGGCCGCCAGGGCGATCAGGGTTCCGCGCTCGCCCCATGCCGTGTCGATGGGAACGAGGCGCTCGCCGGCGCTGACCAGGTGGGCGGCGGCGCCGCCGAACAATCCGCGGACGGGGCCGAAGCACCGGGCTCCGGGGACGAAGACGGTCTGCCCGACACGGACGCCGCTCCCGGCTCCGGCCTCGACGACCTCGCCGACGGACTCGTAGCCGGGCACCAGGGGGTAGCCCATCCCCGGAAACGACGGCATCCGGCCCGACCAGAGCAGGCGCTCGGTTCCGGTGCTGATGCCGCTCCAACGGATCGCCACGACGGCATCGCCGGCCGCGGGTTCGTCGAGCGGCAGGCTTTCGAGGCGGAGCATTCCGGGATCGTGGAGGACGACGGCATCTGTTTGCATCGCGCCTGCCCTCCCCCATCCACCGACTCGGTTCGTTCGGCGCCGAACCTGTTATGTCATCCTAGATAGACAGTTTTACACGTCAAGATAAACTTACAATGACGCTGTCTTATCGCGTTGACACAAGCAGCCGGGTCAACAGCGGACGGCGCGTCGCGACTTCGACGCTACGTCGAAAGCCGGCTTCGGAGAGGAGCGCGGTAAGCTCCCCGACGGTGCGGCAGCGCCCGCTGCCCATGGCCAGGAGGTAGAGGCCGAAATAGGCGTCGGTGACGGGCTCGGCGCCGGGCGTACCGCTCATGGGCTCGGCGAGAATGAGACGCCCGCCGGGGGGAAGCGCCGCGTGCGCGGCCTTGAGCAGGATGCGGACGGTCGCGTCGCCGTGGTCGTGCACCACCCGCACCAGGCTGATGGCGTCGGCGCCGGGCGGGAGCGGGTCCGACAGGAAGCTGCCGCCGAAGGCCTGGAAGCGGCCCGTGAGCCCGGCTCGGCCGGCCTGCTCCGTGGCGCGATGCGCCACCGCCGGCAGGTCGAAGAGTCGGAGTTGGAGCGCCGGCGCGAGGCGGCCGACCGCCGCCAGGAAGGCGCCCTCGCCACCGCCGACATCCATCAGGCAGCGATGGCGCCGCATCGGGTAGGCCTCGAGGATATCCGCCGCGATCAGCGCCTGGGAGGCCGACATCAGCCCGCTATAGGAGGCCACCGACGCGGCCTCCAGCGCGGCCCCGTCCCCGAGGGCATAAGGCCAGTATCCGCCGAGACGGGTCGGTCCCGCCTCGCCGCGCAGGAGCGCGACCGGATCGCGCAGGTCGTCGTAGAGCAGCGCGTGATGCTCGATCATCCGGCCGATCGCGGGGTTCCCGATCAGGGCCGCCCCGAGATCGGCCAGGAGATAGCGGCCGTCCGGCAGCCCGCGGATCAGGCCGAGGGAGTCCGCGGCCTTGAGCAGACGCGTCCCGGCCTCGGGGGACAGCCCCATCCGGTGGGCCAGCGCCGCGCCCGGCACCGGGCCGTCCGACAGGAGTCCGAAGAGGTCGAGCCGGACACAGGCGAACAGCGTCTGCGAGTAGGTGAACCCCGCGCAGAGATCGAACAGCGCGCGGGTGTTCGACCGCGCGATCCGCCGCGTCAGCGGAAAGCCGGCGGCCCAGCGCTGAAAGCGCGGATCGGCGATGATGCGGGCCCGGAGCGCGTACCAGCGCGCCCGGAGCCCCCCGGTGCCGGGCGGAAGCGGTGGATCGAGGGTGGCGCCGCGCGCCACCTCACGCCAGCTCCCGCGCGAGGCTCGCCGGCAGGAAGAGCCGGGTTTGCGCCTCGATCTCGGCGCGGAGCGTTTCGGCACCGGGACAATCCGGAATGACCTCGACGGCCTCGCGCACCAGGCGCTTCAGGCGCGTGAGCGCCCCGCCCATCCCGAGGAGCGCGGCCGCGTTCGGGCGACCGAGCGTCGAGTCGCGGCCGACGGGCTTGCCGACCTCCTCCTGGCGGCAGGCGACGTCGCGCAGATCGTCGGCCACCTGGTAGGCCTCGCCCAGGCATTCCCCGAGCAGGCGCCAGGGCAGCGACGGAGCGCCCGCGGCGGCGGCCCCCGTAACCGTCGCGGCGGCGAACAGCGCCCCGGTCTTCGCCTGCTGATACTCGGTCAACGCCACGGTCGGCTCCGATTCCCAGGCCTGACCGGCGGCGATTCCCGACGGCGAACCGGCCGCCCGGGCAACGAGGCCGACGAGGGCGGCCAGCCGCTTCGGATTCCGGGCCGCGCCGCGCGCGAGGGTCTCGAAGGCGGAAACGATGAGGGCGTCGCCCGTCAGCACCGCGAGGGGCTCGCCGAAGGCGGCGTGGACGGAGGGTTGGCCGCGCCGGAGGGGCGCATCGTCGAAGCAGGGCAGGTCGTCGTGGACGAGGGAGGCGCAGTGAAGGAGCTCGATGGCGGCGGCCGCGGCGTCCGAGGCCGCCGGATCGTCGTCGCCGCAGGCCCGGGCCACGGACAGGCACAGGCGCGGGCGGATCCGGTGCCCGCCGGGGAAGACGGCGTAGCGGATCGACTCGGCGAGGCGTGGCGGCGCTCCGGGCGCCTCCAGGTGCGCGACGGCGGCGTCGAGGGCGGTCTCGATGCGACGGTTGGCGTCCATTGGCCGTCTCTCCCGTGTCACTTGTTCTTGCTAGCTCAAAGTGTCAGTATTTATTGACAGTCGTCAAGACAGATCCGCTTGACCGGAGGAAGCCACGTGAAGGTCGTCGTCATCGGTGCCGGCATAGGCGGTCTGGTCGCCGCGCTGCGGCTCGCCCATGCGGGCCTCGAGGTGACGGTGCTGGAACGGGGGCAGCGGCCGGGCGGCAAGATGCGGCGTGTCCCGGTGGGCGAGACGGCGATCGATGCCGGCCCCACCGTGTTCACGATGCGCTGGGTCTTCGAGGAAATCTTCGCCGAATGCGGCGCGGACCTCGGCGCCCATGTCGGGCTGGAGCCGGCCGCGATCCTGGCCCGGCATGCCTGGAGGCCCGGCGAACAGCTCGACCTCCACGCCGATCCGGACGCCTCGGAGGCGGCGATCGCGGAATTCGCCGGGCCGCGCGCGCGCGACGGATACCGCCGGTTCCGCGCCCGCGCCGCCGAGGTCTACGCCACCCTGGAGGGGCCCTTCATCCGGGGCGAGCGCCCGAGCCCGATCGACCTGACCCGACAGGCCGGCCTCTCGGGCCTGGGCGACCTCTGGCGCATCCAGCCCTTCACCACCCTGTGGCGCGCCCTCGGCGACTACTTCACCGATCCGCGGCTGCGGCAGCTCTTCGGCCGCTACGCGACCTATTGCGGCTCGTCGCCCTTCGCGGCGCCCGCGACCCTGATGCTGGTGGCCCACGTGGAGAGCCAGGGCGTCTGGCACGTGGCCGGCGGCCTCAGCCGCCTCGCCGGCGCGGTCGCCGCGCTGGCCGGGGAGCGCGGCGCCGCCTTTCGCTACGGGACGGCCGCCCGCGGCATCGCCGTGCAGGGCGGCCGCGTCGTCGGCGTCGACCTCGACGACGGCGAGCGGCTCCCCGCGGATGCCGTGATCTGCAACGCCGACGTGGCGGCCCTGGCCGATGGCCTGCTCGGACGCGACGCGGCCCGGGCCGCAGAGACCGTTCCGGCCTCCGAGCGCTCGCTCTCGGCGGTCACGCTCTGCGCGCAGGCGCGTGCCGCGGGCTTCCCGCTCGCGCGGCACACCGTGTTCTTCTCCGGCGACTACGCGGCGGAGTTCGCGCGCATTCGGGCCGGGCACCTGCCGGACGATCCCACAATCTATGTCTGCGCGCAGGACCGATCCGACGTGAGCGCTCCGTCGGATCGGCCCGAGCGCCTGCTCTGCCTCGTCAACGCCCCGGCCCGGACCTTCAGCCCCTCGGAGATCGAGACATGCGCGACCACGATGCGGCGGCGCCTGAGCGCGAGCGGATTGACCCTCTCGGAGACGGCGGATCCGGTGACGACGGGCCCGGCGGAATTCGCGCACCTGTTCCCGGGATCGGCGGGCGCGCTCTACGGGCGGGCGTCCCACGGCTGGATGGCCTCGTTCAAGCGCCCGGGCGCCCGCACGCGGATTCCGGGCCTCTACCTCGCGGGGGGGAGCGTGCATCCGGGTCCGGGGGTGCCGATGGCGGCGCAGTCCGGGCGGATCGCGGCGGACAGTCTGCTGCGGGACCGGAGCGGCGCCCGCGCTTCGATACGCGGGTGGATCGCGACGGCTACGTCTGGTGGTACGTCGATGCCCTGAGCGAGGACGGCCGCCAGGGCCTGACGATCATCGCCTTCATCGGCAGCGTGTTCTCGCCCTATTACGCCTGGGACCCCAGCCGCGACCCCTTCGACCACTGCGCCGTCAACGTCGTGCTCTACGGCGAACGGGCCAACCGCTTCTGCATGACCGAGCGGGGCCGGACGAGTCTGAACCGGGATGCCGACCACATCCAGATCGGGCCGAGCGGCCTGTCCTGGGACGGCACCACGCTGACGATCCGCCTCGACGAGGTGACGGCGCCGATCCCCGCCCGGGTCCGAGGGACGGTGCGCCTGCGCCCGGGAGGCTTCACGCCGGGCCCGCGCCCTCTCGATGCGGCGGGCCAGCACCGCTGGTGGCCGATGGCGCCCTCCTCCCCGGTCGAGGTGGCGCTGGAGGAGCCCGGGATCGCCTGGCGCGGAACCGCCTACTTCGACACCAACCACGGCGACACGTCGCTCGAGGCCGCCTTTCGCGACTGGACCTGGTGCCGGGCCGACCTGCGCGACGGGGCGGCGATCCTGTACGACGTCAACCGGACGGACGGCACCCGGCAGGAACTCACCCTGTGCTTCGCCGCCGACGGGACGCCCCGGGACATCGACCCGCCGCGGCGCGTCGCCCTGCCGCCGACGCGGTTCTGGCGCATGCCGCGCAGTACGCGGAGCGACGATGATCGCGTGGAGGTCGCGCGAACCTTCGAGGACACGCCGTTCTACGCGCGGTCCTGTCTCCGCGCGACCCTGCGCGGCGAGGCGGTGCGACCGGTCCACGAGAGCCTGTCGCTTGCGCGTTTCAGCCACCCCCTGGTGCGGCTGATGCTGCCGTTCCGGATGCCGCGCCGGACGCGCTGAGGCGGATCAGGCCGGCGGGCCCTCGGCCCGCTCGGCCGCCGCGCGCGCGGCCGCCGCCCGGTCGCGCCGGATGCCGCGCTTCAGGACCACGCGCTGCCAGGTCGCCAACCCCAGGGCGAGCGCGAAGACGAGACCGATGTCGAAGGCGGCGAAGAGCGGGTCGGTCACGGACCGGCCGGGACCGTGGCCTCGCGCTCGCGCAGGGTCTCGATGAGGTCGAGGACCCGGGCGACCTGGGCGGGAACGTTCCACCAGGCGGGGGGCACCGGCACGGGTTGGGCGGCCACGGCCTCCACCAGGAAGGCGGTCTCGGCCAGGGGCGGCGCGGTTCGGTCGGGCATGACCGAGCCGGGCATGAGTAATTCGGGCTTGGCCAAGTCGAGGGCGGCCAAGTCGGGCCGGGCCAAGTCGTTTCCTGCGGCGAGGGGCAGCAGCGCGCGGGCCATCAGGACGGCCTTGCGACGGCCGGGCACCCGCGCCCGGTTGGCGATCGGGTCGAGGCCGCGTCGCTCGAGATCGCGGCCGATCTCGGCGTAGATCAGGCGGGCGGCGCGGATGGCGGGCCGGCAATCCAGGGGCAGCCCGGGAATGCCGGCCTCGGCACGCGCGTAGAGCGATTCGGCGACCGCGAGGAGGCGACCGACGATCGCCCGCAGCGCCGGGCCCGCGACCGGGTTCGCCAGGAAGGCGTCCGGGTCGAGGCCGGTCTCCCGCATCCAGGCCAGCGGCAGGTAGAGCCGCCCGGCCCGGGCGTCCTCGCCGACGTCGCGGGCGATGTTGGTGAACTGCATGGCGACGCCGAGGTCGCAGGCGCGGGCGAGCACGGCGCCGTCGCGCACGCCCATCAGCACGGTCATCATCGCGCCGACGCTGCCGGCGACCCGGGCCGCATAGGCGGTGAGGTCTGACAGGGTCTCGTAGCGCCGCCCCTGCGCGTCCCAGGCCAGCCCCTCGATGAGGGCGGCGGGCAGGGCCTGGGGCAGCCTGTGGGCGGCTACGAGGTCGGCCATGGCCCGGTCGGCGGGCGAATCGGACGGGACGTCGTCGTAGATGCGGGCGAGGCGCGCGGCGAGGCGCGCCAGGGCGGCGGGACGGTCGCGGGCGAGCGCATCGTCGACGGCATCGTCGGAGAGGCGGCAGAAGGCGTAGAGCCCGTAGGCCGGGCGCCGGACCCGCGCCGGCAACAGGGCGGAGGCGGCGAAGAAGCTGCGCGACCCGTCCCGGATCGCGGCCCGGCAGGCGGCATGGTCGGCCGCATCCGCGTGGGGCATCGCCCAGAGCGGCGGCCGCTCCGGCCCGCGCCGGACGGCGTCGAACAGGGTGAGCGCGGGCCGGAGGGGTTCGGGCGGAAGCGGTTCGGGCCGGCGGGTGAGACCCTGCGACCTTTCAGGCGAAGAGACGCGCATCCGGCACCACCGTGTCGAGGACCTTGGCCGAGGACAGGACGCCGGGGAGCCCGGCCCCCGGATGGGTGCCCGCGCCGACGAGGTAGAGATTGCGGAACGCCGACGAGGCGTTGTGCGGACGGAACCAGGCCGATTGCGTCAGCACGGGCTCGAGGCCGAAGCCGGAGCCGCGGAAGCTCCGGAAATCGCCGGCGAAATCCGCCGGCGTGGTGACGCGGGAGGTGACGATCGCGTCCGAGAGGCCCGGCATCACCGAGCCCTCCAGGCTGTCGGCGATGGCCTTCCGGTAGGGTTCGCCCAGCACCGACCAGTCCTGCCCGCCGGCGAGATTCGGCACCGGGGCCAGCACGTAGAAGGCATCGCAGCCCGGCGGCGCCAGGAGCGGGTCGGTGGCGGTGGGGCGGTGCAGGTAGAGGCTGAAATCCGGCGCCAGGACCTTGCGGACGAAGATGTCCTCGATCAGCGCGCGGTAGCGCGGCCCCATCAGGATGGTGTGGTGGGCGATGTCGGGGAACTGCCGGTTCGTGCCGAAGTACCAGACGAAGAGGCCCATGGAGGAGGACGAGGCCTTGAGCTTCGCCCGGTGCCAGGACCGGCCCTCCTCGCCGAGGAGCGACAGGTAGGTCTCGGCGGAATCCGCGTTCGAGACGACGATGTCGGCGGGGATGCGGGTGCCGTCGGCGAGCGTGACACCGGTGGCCGCCCCGGCCGCGACGTCGATCCGGGCCACGTCGGCCCGGTAGCGCACGGCGCCGCCCTGCCCCGCGATCAGCCCAACCAGGCCGTCGACCAGGCGTCCGGTGCCGCCCATGGCGAAATGCACGCCCCAGCGGCGCTCCAGATGCGCGATCAGGCAGTAGATGGCGCTGGCCCGGAAGGGCGAGCCGCCGATCAGCAGGGGATGGAAGCTGAAGATGGTACGCAGGCGCTCGTCGCGGATATGGCGCGCCACGAGGTCGTAGACCGAGCGATGGCCGCCGAGGCGCAGCAGCGAGGGCGTGATCCGCAGCATGTCGCGGACCGACGAGAAGGCAACGTGCCCGAGTTCCTCGAACCCGACCCGGCAGATCGCGGCGCTGCGCGCCATGAAGCGCTCGTAGCCGGGGACGTCCTCGGGCGAGAACCGCGCCACCTCGGCCCGCATCGCTTCCGGGTCGCCGCTATAGTCGAAGGTGGCGCCGTCCGGGAAGCGGATGCGGTAGAACGGCAGCATCGGCGCCAGGGTGACGTCGTCGGCCATGCGCCGCCCGCACAGGCTCCAGAGCTCCTCGAACAGGAACGGCGCCGTGACGATGGTCGGCCCGGCATCGAAGGTGAAGCCGTCCTGGCGGTGGACGCGGGCCCGTCCGCCGGGCTGATCCAGGCGCTCCAGCACCGTCACCCGGTAGCCCCGGGCGCCGAGACGCACCGCCGCCGCCAGCCCGCCGAAGCCACTGCCGATCACCACCGCGTGCGGGCGGGGAGACCGGGTCGTCGCGAGGCTCGGCGAGTCGGCGAGTGTCAACATAGACTGACACTATTCGCGTCAGGCCGTCGGGCGCAAGCGCGATTCTGCGGGCGCTTCCCACGCATGACGTTCGCCGGGATCCCGCACGCGACGGGCCTCGGGGCAGGCTCAGCGGCGGGCTTCGGTCATCATCCGGACGGCGAGGCCGGCCAGGACCGTTCCCATGACCCAGCGCTGGACCAGGGCGAAGGAGGGCCGGCGCGTCAGGAACAGCGCGATCGCCCCCGCCGAGAGCGCGACGGCGGCGTTGACCATGACGCTGAGGGCGATCTGGATCGCCCCGAGGCTGAGGGCCTGGGCGAAGACGCTGCCCCGGGCGGGATCGATGAACTGCGGCAGCAGCGACAGGTAGATCACCGCGATCTTCGGATTGAGCAGGTTCGTCAGGAAGCCCATCAGGAACAGCTTACGGGGGCTGTCCTGCGGCAGGGCCTTCACCGCGAAGGGGGAGCGCCCGCCCGGGCGGACCGCTTGCCAGGCGAGCCAGAGCAGGTAGAGGCCGCCGACGAGGCGGATGGCGTCGTACGCATAGGGCACCGCTAGGACCAGGGCGGTGAGGCCGAAGGCGGCGCACAGCATGTAGACGACGAACCCGAGGGCGACGCCGCCCAGGGAGATCAGGCCGGCCCGCGGCCCCTGACAGATCGAGCGCGAGATCAGGTAGACCATGTTCGGCCCGGGCGTCAGGGCCATGCCGAGGGCGATCGCCGCGAAGGCGAGGAGGCTCGTGGTTCCGGGCACCGTGGGTCCAACTCCGTCTGAAGCTTAAGGGGACGCCGGCCCGGGAGGCGGCCGCGACCGACTGCGATCCGCGCCGGCCCCGCGTCTTCCCGCATCGGCCGCGCGATGGCCACGGGAAATCGCCGGGCGACCACAACCCCCACCGGTAAACCCTGGCGGAAGGGATCCCGGCGGAGACCGATCGTGCGGACGATCAGGGAACATTGGCCCGCGACGACCCGTCAATATCAGAGGTCGTCCGAACCAGAGGGCTCTGCCATGCCGCAAATGTTCGATTGGATCTTCTTCGCGATCATCCTGCCCGTCCCGGCCTATCTCGTCTGGGACTGGTATCAGCATCGCGGGGACCCGCAGGCGGAGCGGGATGCCAGACCGCGCTAGCGCGGCGTCTCCACCTCCCAAGTCGCGCTAGCGCGGCGTCTCCACCTCCAAAGTCGCGCTAGCGCGGCGTCTCCACCTCCAAAGTCGCGCTAGCGCGGCGTCTCCACCTCCCAAGTCGCGCTAGCGCGACTTCTCCAACTGCCAGGTCAGGTGGGTCCGCACGGTCGGCCAGTCCGGCGCGACGATGCTGTAGACGCAGGTATCCCGCAGGGAGCCGTCCGCCAGGCGCTGGTGGTGGCGCAGGATGCCGTCGAGGCGCGCCCCGAGGCGCTCGATGGCACGCCGGCTCGCCTGGTTCATCACATGGGTGCGGAATTCCACGGCGAGGCAGCCGAGGGTCTCGAAGGCGTGGCCCAGCAGCAGGCGCTTCGCCTCGGTGTTCAGGGGGGAGCGCTGGACCCGTGCGGCGTACCAGGTCGAGCCGATCTCCACCCGCGGCCCGGCGGCGTCGATGTTCATGTAGGTGGTCATCCCGACGGGACGGCCGCCGGGTCCGTCGAGGACGGTGAAGGGCAGCATCGTGCCCGCGTCCTGCAGGCCGAGGCGGCGCTCGATCTCGGCGGCCATCCGCTCCGGCGCGGGGATCGCCGTGTACCAGAGGCGCCAGAGTTGGCCGTCCTGCACCGCCTCGGACAGGGCCGCGGCGTGGTCCAGCGCCAGCGGCACGAGTTCGACATGCCGGCCGGTGAGGGTGACGGGCGTCAGGGCCATGGACAGCAACCTCGCGGACAGGCGCCGGGCCGGCGCCGTCTCCGGACATCCGCGATCGGACATCCTGCGTCCGTCGGTGCGACCGGGCCGCGGCCGCGTCAAGCCCCGGCGGACGGGTGTCCCGCGGCGATCTGCTCCCCGTAGGCCGCGATGATGGCGTCGGCGATGCGCGCCGGGTCCTCCTCGTGGGCGAGGTGCCCGAGATTGCGGATCAGGCGGACCCGGGCCTGGGGCAGCCGGTCCTTGAGGGCGAAGGCGGTCTCGGGGGCGATCGCCTTGTCGTCCCCGCCGACGAGGAGCAGCGTCGGCACCGCGAGGCGGCCGATCTCCCGGTCGAGGGCGGCGAGGTCCCAGTTCGCCATCATGCCCAGCGCACCCGCCACGTGGCCCGGGCAGCGGAAGAGGCGCCGGTAGAGCTCGAGGCCGCGGGCGTCGAGGCGCGAGCCGGTGCCGCGGATCAGGCGCTCCACCGCCGGACGGTCGGCGGTCCAGGCGAAGATCCGCGGGGTGACGGGGTTGAGGAACAGCATCCGGGCGAGCCCCGGGAACAGCACCGAGGCGAGGCCCGGAAACGGCGTCAGCGCGCCGTTCAGCGCCACCAGCAGGCTTGGCGCGAGCCCGTCGAGGCAGAGCCGGACCAGGATCGCCGCGCCGGCGGAATGCCCGACCACGAGGTCCGGCGACAGGTCGAGACTGCGCAGCAGGTCGCGGATCGCCGCCGCCATGCCGGGCAGGGACAGGCGCCCGGCGGGCAGCGGGTCGGTGAAGCCGTGGCCCGGCAGGTCCGGGGCCACGACCCGGAAGTGGTCGGCGAGCCGCGGCGCGAGGCCCGCCCAGGAATGGGTGGCGGCCCCGGTGCCGTGCAGGAGCAGGACGACGGGCGCGTCGGGCGCCCCGAACTCCTGCACGTGCCAGGTCAGGTCGGCGGCACGGACGAAGCGGCTCGCGGCGCGGTTGGGCCAATCCGCGCCGTCGCGCTCCCACTGGGGCCGGTCGCTCGGCGCAGGCATCGCAGATCCTTCAGCGGGCCGAGCGGATCGCGGTGCTCATGGCCGCGGCATCGGCATAGGGAAGCGTGACATAGCGCGCGCCCATCGCTTCGGCGAGGCGCCGTGCGGCCTCCTGCGGCCGCGCCGCGGTGTCGATGAGGATCGTGCGGATCGCGGCGGCCCGCAGAAGGCCGGCGGCGTTCAGCGCCTCGGCGCCGGCCGCGGCCCGGCCGGGCGCTCCGGAGCGGGCGACGTTGGCGCGCCCGTCGGTGAGCACCACCACCACCGGGGTTCCACCGCCGCGCCGGACGGCGCGGGCGAGGTCGCCGGCGGCGTCGAGGCCCGCGGCGAGGGGCGTGCCCCCGCCCCCCGGCAGGGCCGAGAGGCCGCGCCGGGCCCGGGCCAGGGCACGGGTGGGCGCCAGCACGATCTCGGCTTCGCTCCCCCGGAAGGCCACCAGGGCGACCTTGTCGCGGCGGACATAGGCCTCGGCCAGGAGCAGCTCGACGGCGCCCTTCGCTTCGGCCAGGCGTTCCAGGGCGGCCGAGCCGGAGGCATCGACGGCGAAGATGGTGGTGGTCTCGCCGCGCTGCCGGAACCGGGTGATGCGGAAATCTTCGCTGCGCACCTGAATCAGGCGCGGGGCTCCCCCCGCGCCGGCCCGCAGGCGCTGCCAGGGGGCGGCGGCCCGCAGGGTGGGCAGGAGGGCGAGGCGGCCGGTGCGGGGCGAGCCCGGCCTTGTGCCGGCCGGACGCCCGGAGCGCGGCGCCTGCATCACCGCGCCGACGCGGCCGGCCTTCGGCGCGGACGGCGCCGGGCCGGCCTGCGCCAGCTGGGCGAGGAGATCCGGCGGGATCGCCGCGCGGGCGGCCTCGACGAGGCTCTCGGCCCCCGGTTCGAGGACGGCCTCAGGGGGCGCGGCATCGTCCGGCGCCGGCGGCTCGGACCGCTCCGGCGGCGCAGCGTCCGCCTCCTCCGGGCTCGGGGGCAGGCGCGTGGCGCGCGGCGCCAGGACGAGGCAGGCGGCTTCGCGGAGATCCGCCGTGCCGAGCGCTCCCTCTTTCGCCAGGAGGCGCGCGACGCGCAGCGCCAGCAGCGGGGCCCGCAGGGAGGCGATGCCGAGGGGGACCGCGACTCCGCAGAGATCCGCCACCGCAGCGTCGATGTCGATGTCGACGTCCGGCTCGGCCGGGTTCGGCTCGGCTTCGGCCGCCGCCCCTTGCGTCTCGCCCCAGGCGATGCCGGTGAGGTCGAGGCGGAAGGCCAGGCGATCGGCCAGGGCCTCGGGAACCCGGGCGTCGTCGCCCTCCCCTTCGTCGAGAAGGATGAGGCCGATCCGCGCCGGCGCCCGCGCGGCCAGCCCGTCGCGCTCCGCCCGGACCTCGCCGGTGTCCAGGGCGGCGGCGAGGCGGGCGGCGGTGCCGGGCGAGAGGCGCTCCGCCATCGGAACGATCACGCACCCGCCATCGGCCTCGGACAGGAGGCCGGACTGGGCGACGGGGCGCCCGGCGGCCAGGGTCGCGGCGAGGTCGAGCCCGCCGAGGAGGCGGTCGTCGGCGATGCCCGCCGGCATCCGGCGGAAGGGCCGGCCGGGTCCGAGTTCGCCGGCGAGACGGTCGAGCCAGAGGTCCCGCACCGGGCCGGCCCCGGCCCGGACGACGACACCGCCGCAAACCTGCGGATCGGTGGCGACGAGGCGCGCCACGCGCAGGGCGCGGGCCCAGGCGGGGCTCATCGGGCGAGGAGGTCCTCCACGGCGCGGGCGACCCGCGCGGTGGAGCCGGATTCGTCGAGGGGATTGCGGCGCAGACGGTGACGCAGGGCCGAGGGGGCGATCCGGGCCAGGTGGTCGAGCCCCACGGTCTCGGCGCCCTCATAGGCCGCGAGCGCCCGGGCGGTCCGCATCAGCGTGAGTTCACCGCGCAGGCCGTCGGTGCCCAGCGCCAGGCAGAGCCGCGCCGCGGCCTCCAGGGTGGCGTCGGGTACGCCGAGGCCGGGGAGCCGGGCGCGGGCGGCGGTGAGCGCCTTGCGGATGGCGCGGTCGGCCTTGGCGTAGCCGGCGCAGAACGCCGCCGGATCGCGCTCGTATGCGTCGCGGCGGCGGACCACGTCGATGCGGGTCGGCAGGTCGGTGGGCGTCGTCACCTCGACGGCGAGGCCGAAGCGATCGAGGAGCTGGGGCCGCAACTCGCCCTCCTCCGGGTTGCCGCTGCCGACGAGGACGAACCGCGCCGGATGGCGGATGCTCAGGCCCTCGCGCTCCACGGTGTTCACCCCCGAGGCGGCGACGTCGAGGAGGAGATCGACGAGATGGTCCTCCAGCAGGTTGACCTCGTCGATGTAGAGGAAGCCGCGATTGGCCCGGGCCAGCAGGCCCGGCTCGAAGGCCTTCTCGCCGCGGGTCAGGGCACGCTCCAGGTCGAGGGCGCCGACGACACGGTCCTCGGTGGCGCCGAGCGGCAGGTCCACCACCGGGACGGGGATGGATTCGGCGCGTAGGACCGCCTGCGCGCGGCACAGGTGACACTGCTCGGCCGGGCGACCGGGATCGCAGGCATAGGGACAGCCGACCACCGCGGACATCGGTGGCAGCAGGGCGGCGAGGCCGCGGATCGCCGTCGACTTGCCGGTGCCGCGGTCGCCGAACACCAGCACGCCGCCCACGGACGGATCGACGGCCGCGATCAGCAGCGCCCGGCGCATCTCGTCCTGACCGACGATGGCCGAGAAGGGAAAGGTCGGCGCGGCCCCGCCCGGGTTGGTTCGCGGCGCCTTGCCCGACCCGGCGGCCCGCAGGATCGGCGGGGTCTCGCTCGCCAACGCCGCCGAGACCGGTTTCAGGGACATCGCTCGGATCGATCCGTTCACGATCATGGGCTTGAACTTCCTTGCGCGAAGCCGCGTACGGAGTCCCCTCCCCCCCAAACGGGCGGAGGGTTCGCGGGCGTCCTACTCGGCCGCCGCGCGCTGGACGCCCATCCGGCCCCAGATCGTGCTCAGCGCGCCGACGAGGTGGTCGATATCCGCATCGGAATGCAGGGGCGACGGCGTGATCCGCAGGCGCTCGGTGCCGCGCGGGACGGTGGGGTAGTTGATCGGCTGGACGTAGATGCCGAACTCGTCGAGCAGGGTGTCGCTGATCGCCTTGCACAGCACGGGATCGCAGACCATCACGGGCACGATGTGGCTGTCGTTCGGCAGATAGGGGATGCCGGCGGCGTCGAGGCGGGCGCGGACCGCGGCGACCCGCTCCTGGTGCCGGGCCCGCTCGGCCCGGCTCGCCTTGAGGTGGCGGATGCTGGCCGCGGCCCCCGCCGCCACGGCGGGCGGCAGGGAGGTGGTGAAGATGAAGCCGGAGGCGAAGCTGCGCACGAAGTCGCAGAGCTTGGTCGAGCCGGTGATGTAGCCGCCATGGACCGCGAAGGCCTTGCCGAGCGTGCCCTCGATCACGTCGAGGCGGTGGGCGAGGCCGTCGCGCTCCGAGATGCCGCCGCCCCGCGCACCGTAGAGACCGACGGCATGGACTTCGTCGAGATAGGTCAGCGCGCCGTGCGCCTCGGCCACGTCGCAGATCTCCGCGATCGGGGCGATGTCGCCGTCCATCGAGTAGACCGATTCGAAGGCCACGATCTTCGGCCGGGCCGGGTCGACCAGGCGCAGCTTGCGGTCGAGATCCTCGGGGTCGTTGTGACGGAAGATGTGGCGCTCGGCGCGGCTCGCCTTGATGCCCTCGATCATCGAGGCGTGGTTGCCGGCATCCGAGAAGATCGCACAGCCGGGGAGCTGGCTCCCGAGGGTGCCGAGGGCCGCCCAGTTCGAGACGTAGCCGGAGGTGAAGAGCAGCGCGGCCTCCTTGGCGTGGAGGTCCGCGAGCTCGCGCTCCAGCAGCACGTGGTAGTGGTTGGTGCCCGAGATGTTGCGGGTGCCCCCGGCCCCGGCCCCGCAGCGGTCCAGGGCCTCGTGCATGGCGTCGAGCACGGCCGGGTTCTGGCCCATGCCGAGGTAGTCGTTGGAGCACCAGACGGTGACCGGCCGCGTGCCGGACGGCGTGTGGTGGGTGGCGTGCGGGAAGCGCCCCGCCTGCCGCTCGAGGTCGGTGAAGACGCGGTAACGTCCCTCGCGATGCAGGCCGGCCAAAGCAGAGCCGAAGATCTCTTCGTAGTTCATGCCCGTCCCCTTCCCTCGTTACACGGCGGGTTCTGGCCCGCTCGCCTCTCCTGCCGCCGCGGCGGCGTCGATCGCGCCGGTCCGCCGGAGCGGACCGGGAAACGGTTCAGCGTCCCTCGGCCTCGGCGAGGCAGGGCTCGCCGCCGCGGGCGCCCTCCCCGCGCGCGGCCGGGACCGGCGACGGCACCGGTCCGCGCCGGTCCAGCTTCGGCAGGCTCCATTGCCAGAGCGCGGCCGAGGGCAGCGGCAGCATCAGGAAGCCGTGCTCCAGGGTGGCGAGCGCCATCAGGGTCGCCAGGATGCTGAGTCCGGCGACCTCGTGGGCGCTGACGCCCTCGGCCAGGGCCGCCAGCACCAGGGCGGCGGTGGCGAGGCCGGCCGCCGTGACCGAGACCGGGAACAGCGGGTTCATGGCGCGCACCCGCAGGTAGCTGCCGAGATAGGCGAGGTGCTCGGGCAGGAACTCGGCGTTGAGGTTGCGCACCCCGAGGAACAGGTTCAGCCGGGCGGAGAGGTTCATTCCCCACAGGACGAGGTAGGTCCACAGGGCGAAGAGGTTCGGCTGGCGCCAAGTCAGGGCCAGGATCGCGAGGCCGCCGGCGACGATGGCCGCCTCGTGCCACAGGCTGGTGGCCGCCGCCGCCCGGAAGCGCCGGAAGCCCCGTGCGTCGGGCGGGCAGCCCTCCGCCCGGGGGCCGGAGACGAAGCCCATGTAGTAGCTCATCTCCTGCCAGCCCCAGACCACCAGGGCCGCCGTGAAGGCGACGTACGCGCTTCCCGCGCTGGCATCCCCGGCCGAGGCGCCGATGGCCCAGAGGGCCAGAGCGAGCACGCCGGTGCCCGCCGCCATGCTGACCCCGTGCGTCGCGCGCGGGCGGTGGTCGAGGAGCAGGATCAGGCCGGTGGAGAACCACCAGACCAGCACCGCATAGAGGGCGGGAAGCGCGTAGGCGGCCATCCTACCAGACCGGCTCGAGGCGGATCTCCGCCGGCATCGGGTTGTCGCGGGTCGGCAGGGCGTAGAGCCGGGCGAAGTTCAGCGCCGAGGCGGCGACCCACGCGCCCTGCTTGAGCCGGCCGAGCAGGCCGCCCTGCGCCTTGGCATCGGCGATGCCCACCGAGCAGGCGAGCAGCCGGTCGAGGGCCTGCTTGAAGCGCGGATCGTCGAGATCCAGCGTCAGCGGGAAGGTCTGCTTCGAAATCTCCGAGGTGATCCGGAAGACCTGGAAGTCGTAATCGGTCGGATCGACGCCGAGAGCCTCGTGGAAGGCCGGCCGGCAATGGTCGCGGACATACATCGTCGCGAAGACCGCCAGGAGGAAGAACTTGATCCAGTAGCGGTTGAGGCCCGAGGTCAGCTTCGGGTTGGCGCGCATGAGCAGGGCGAAGGCCTCGCCATGGCGGAACTCGTCGTTGCACCACTTCTCGAACCACTTGAAGATCGGGTGGAAGCGGCGCTCCGGCTTGCGCTCCAGCTCCCGGAAGATGGTGATGTAGCGGGCGTAGCCGATCTTCTCCGACAGGTAGGTGGCGTAGAAGATGAACTTCGGCCGGAAGAAGGTGTACTTCTTCGAACGCGTCAGGAAGCCCAGATCGACGCCGATGCCGAAATCCTTCAGCACGTCGTTGATGAAGCCGGCATGGCGCGCCTCGTCCCGGCTCATGAAGCCGAACAGCTCGCGGATGTCGGGGTTCTTCGCGCGCTTCCGCATCTCGGCGTAGAGCACGCAGCCCGAGAACTCGGCGGTGATCGACGACACCAGGAAGTCCATGAACTCCTTGCGCAGGGCCGGGTCGAGCCCGGACATGTCGCAGTCGAAATCCGCGTTGCGCGTGAAGTGGCGCTTGTTCGGATCGGCGCGCAGCTCCGCGATGAGCTTGGTCCACTCCGCCCGGACGGGCTCGACGTCGGTGCGGTCGAGCTCCTCGAAGTCGGTGGTGTAGAAGCGCGGGGACAGGAACGTCGTCTCCTGCGCGGCCTTGGTGGCCTCGCTGAGGGGCGGTTTCGGCGCGGGAGCCTTGAGAACGGACTGCTGGATGGCTGCGGTCACAGGCGCCTCCTCTCGGAAAAGCTGACTTCGTAGAGTTCGGTGAGTTCGAGGTGGCCCGCGAGCTTGGTCCAGAGCCGCTCGAGGCGGCCGGCGCGGGTCACGGTGGCGGTCCGGCGCACGACGAGGCGTTCGCCGTAGGGCACCGAGGTGGGTGCGTCGTGCACCTGCACGGCGTCGCCGGGCTCGATCTCGAAGCCGGCGTCGAGGACCACGTGGGCGTGCAGGCTCTCGGGGGTCTGCTCGATCTCGACGGTGCAGGGGACGTCGACGGTGCGGCGTCCGTTCAGCCAGGCCATCATCGTGCGGCTCCGTCTCGAGGCATCAGGCGGGCGAAGGCGGCGAAGTTCGAGGGCCCGAAGGCGCCGAAATCGACGCTGCGGCCGGTGAGCGCGTCTTCGAGCCGGAGCGAGCCGTCGTCGAAGCGCGTCAGGCGGAAGGGGACGTCGCGCGGCAGGCCGGCCCGGAGCCGCCCCTGCGCGAAGCCCCGCAGGGTGGCGCGGATGAAGTTGTCCTCACCGGGCCGGACGGTGGCGACGAGGTCGCCGTGCTCGGCCTCCCGCAGGGTGATCGCGCCGTCCGCCGCGTCGTCGACCCGGAGGGCGAGGCTCTGGACGGGGCGCGCCGGCGCCATCCGGGTCAGGCCGATGCTCTCGACCCGGCCGACCGTGACGGCCGCGACGACGAAGCCGAGGAGGAGGCCGACGCCGAGGACGAGGCCCCGCGAGGTGCGGCCGGCGGTGCGTGCGAGGGGATGCGGGTTCGCTGGAGTCATAGGATCAACTCGCGGTGGCGAGGCGTGGGACGGGGGCCGCGCGCGGCCTCAGGATGACCGGGCCGGCCGCCGCCTCCGGCGCCTCGCGATGGGCGGCCAGCGCGCGGGCCAGGATTGCGGCCACCTCGGCCCCCTGCGCCACGGTGCGGAGCATCGGCGCGGGCCGGTTCACCTGCCAGGGCCGGGCATGGGGCCAGAGGTGGAGGTAGGCGACCCGATTGCCCGGGCGCAGGCGCAGGGGCAGGTCGGCGCTGCCGTCGCGGTAGAGGTGGCAGCCCGCCTCCTCCACCAGGGCGAAGGGCAGGTTCAGGGTCATCGGCAGGGCGATGCCGATCCGCATCACCACCCGGCGGTTGGTGATGGTGTAGGTGGTGGTGCGGGCCGAGAGCCAGCCGAGGACACCCAGGAGCAGCACCGCGCCGGTGCCGATCGCCAGGGTCGGCAGGGCGAGGGAGGCGGCCTCCCGCCCTTGTCCGGCCAGGGCCGCCGGGAGCGCCGCCCAGAGGGCCAGCCCGGCGAACCAGAGGCCGACGAGGCGCAGATGCAGCGCCCGGAAGGCGATGCCGAAACCGCAGGGGCGGCCCTGCCAGAGGATGTGCTCGCCGGCCGGCAGCGGCGCCGGCAGGCCGGGCGGCGCATCGAAGGCGTTGGCGGGCAGGTGCGGCGCGGGCCGCGTCTTCGGATTGTGCGGCGTGGGCCGCGTCTTCGCATTGTGCGGCGTGGGCCGCAGGCTGGACCGGCTCACAGGATGGCCTCCTGCCGGGTGGGCGTCGCGTAGAGGGTGCCGCCGCCGTAGAACGCCATGATGCGCTCCTCCTCGTTGAGGGTGACCGAATCCGGGTCCTTCGTGGTCGGGACGTCGGCGAACTGGTGCGCCAGCAGGGCTTCGCAGGTCACGCGCTGCGAGAACCGGCCGGTCCGGCAGAAGGTGGCGGGCATCAGCACCCGTCGGCCGCCGGCGCCGAGCTCGACCTCGTAGTAGCGGACCATGGATTCCCCGCGATCGACCCAGAGATCGCTCACGGTTCCGGCCACCTGCCGGTCGGCCCCGAACACCGACATGCCGATGGGGTTCGGCCCGAGTTCGTGGACCATGAAGTGCTCGGCGACCCGCAGGGGCACGATGCGCTTCTCGCGATCCCAGGTCTCGTCGTGGCTGTCTTCGCGGTTGGCGTAGGAGCCGGGACCGATGGCGTCGTGCAGGCCGTCCGTATCGGGCTCGAGCGGCGCGCCCGGCCAGACCTCGTGCTTGTGGCCGCGATAGTTCCAGGGGGTGCGCTCGCCGGTCTGGGGCGCGTGCTTCACGTGGCCGT
Organism: Methylobacterium sp. AC690; assembly: GCF_979256535.1. NCBI lineage: Bacteria > Pseudomonadati > Pseudomonadota > Alphaproteobacteria > Hyphomicrobiales > Methylobacteriaceae > Methylobacterium > Methylobacterium sp. AC690. The sequence goes on from NZ_CEEDOX010000002.1 coordinate 101,135, forward strand.
TGGAGAGGAGGAATTCCTTCGGCGAGGGGATCAGGAACGGGTCCGGCGGCATCGCCCGGCCGCGGGCGGCCTCGGATTCGAGCGGGTAGCCCTCGCGGCGATCTTCGCGGCGCAGGTAGAAGACGAGACCGGCGAAGAAGATCCAGAACGCGTAGAGGACCACCTGCGCGACGTCGACGTAGCCCGTGATTTCACCTCTCGGCATGGCCGGTCTCCTTCAGGCTGAGCGGGGCAGGGATCGGGGGAGAGGCGCGCGGCTCTCGGCGCGGACGAGCGGCCCGATGGCCAGCAGCGTCGCGAACAGCAGCGCGATCTCCAAGTGGTAGACGATCAGGTAGCCGGTAGAGGGCAGGTTCAGCGCCTCGCCGAGCCGGCCGGATTCGGCGAGATGCGCCCCGAGATCGCGCAGGATGCCGCTCGCCGCGATGGCGAGGCCGGCGGCACTCGCCTGGACCGCGCCCCAGGCCCCGAGGGCGAGACCCGTATCCTCGGGGCCGGCCTTGGCCATGGAGGCCGTCAGCGTCCCGTGGGCGAAGAGGCCGCCGCCGAGGCCGATCAGGGCGACGCCCACGGCGAACAGCCGGGCGGAATCCAGGGGGGCGGCGAAGACCACCGCCGAGAAGGCCGCGATGCCCACCCCCGCGCCGGAGGCCGCGACCCGGAAGGCGTCGCCGCCCCGGTCGAGCCAGCGGGCCGCGACGAGGAGGCCGAGGCCGCCGCCGGCGGCCAGCAGCGCGGTCAGCGCCGTGGTGGCGGCCACCGGCAGGTGCAGGATCTGCCCGCCATAGGGCTCGAGCAGGATGTCCTGCATCGAGAAGGCGGCGGTGCCGAGCCCGGTGGCGACGAGGCGGCGGCGCGCCCGGCCCTTGCCGGCATAGAGCGCCCAGGATTGCGCGAAGGCCGGGCGCGGCAGGTCGGGCGCCGTGCGGGCGGGCGACCGCGGCTCCTGCTTCCAGAGCGCGATGCCGTTGAGCACGACGGTGAGGAGGGCCGCCCCCTGGATCACCTTGATCAGGCGCAGGGCCGAGAAATCCGCCAGCAGCAGCCCGAAGGCGACGGCGCTGACCACCATGCCGGCCAGCAGCATGACGCAGAGGAGCGCCACCACGCGGGGCCGCGCATGGGCCGGGGCGAGATCGGTGGCCAGCGCCAGGCCCACGGTCTGGGTGGTGTGGAGGCCGGCGCCGACCATGACGAAGGCGAGCGCGGCGGCCCCGTGACCGGGCCAGGCCGGGCCGGTGGTGTCGCCCGACAGGATCAGCAGGGCGAAGGGCATGATGGCCAGCCCGCCGAACTGCAGCAGGGTGCCGAACCAGATGTAGGGCACCCGGCGCCAGCCCAGGACCGAGCGGTGGGTGTCCGAGCGGAAGCCGACGAGGGCGCGGAAGGGCGCGAAGATCAGCGGCAGGGACAGCATCACGGCGACGATCCAGGCCGGGACCGCCAGCTCGACGATCATCACCCGGTTGAGCGTGCCGATGAGCAGCACCGCGGCCATGCCGACCGTGACCTGGAACAGGGCGAGCCGCAGCAGGCGCCCCATCGGCAGTTCCGCCGTCGCCGCGTCGGCGAAGGGCAGGAAGCCGGGGCCGACGCGCTGGATCGCGCGGGCCATGGACGCGCCGAGGCGGGTCATGGTGCCCGCCGGAGTTCGAAGGCCTGGGACAGGTAGAACCCGCTGTTGACCCGGTGCGCGCGCGCGATCCGGACATCGGCCAGGGCCGGCTCGGCGGCCAGGCGGCGGCGCAGATCCGCCGCGCCGACGGGCACGATGGCGGGCGCCCGGTCGGCGCGCGGAAAGGCGCGGCCGGCCATGTGCATCAGGGTGAGGAGGGGCGTGCGCGGCGCCACGGTGAACAGGATTGCGGCCTCGGTCCGGGCCGCCAACGCCGCCAGCGCCTGCACGATGTCGGGCGTGGCGTAGTGGATCAGCGAATCCATCGCGACCACGACGTCGAACCGGCCCAGCGCCGGGTCGAGCATGTCGCCGACCCGGAAGTCGATCCGCCCCGGCCCCGACAGGGTGGTGCGCTCCCGCGCCAGGCCGATCAGCGTCGGCGAGACGTCGATGGCGACGACCTCGGCGCCCCGGCGGGCGGCTTCCAGGCTCAGGGCCCCGGTGCCGCAGCCGGCATCGAGCAGGCGCCGGCCGGTGAGGTCGGTGGGCAGCCAGGACAGGAGGTTGGCCCGCATGGCATCGCGCCCGGCCCGCACCGTGGCGCGGATCTTCGAGACCGGCGCGTCCGAGGTCAGCCGGGCCCAGGCCTCGACGGCGGTCCGGTCGAAGTAGGTGGTGAGCTGAGAGCGCCGGGCGGCGTAGCTGTGCGAGGTCATGGTGAGGCGCCCGCTCAATCGAAGCCGAGGAATTCGAACAGGTCGCGGTCCTTCATGGGGAGCGCGTTCAGCGGCTTGCCGCCGGCCCAGAGATGGGCGGCGAGGCGCATGTACTCGGTGGTGACGGCTTCGAGCTCCGGCGTCGGCTCCATCTCGAACAGGGTCGACTTCTTCAGGCGCGAGCGCCGGACCACGTCGAGGTCGGGGAAGTGGGCGATGCGCTCCAAGCCGGTCGCGGCGTTGAAGCGGTCGATCTCGTCGGTCTTGGCCGAGCGGTTGGCGATGACCCCGCCGAGCCGCACCGGATAGTTCTTGGCCTTGGCGTGGATCGCCGCGACGATCCGGTTCATGGCGAAGATCGAGTCGAAGTCGTTGGCGGTGACGATCAGCGCCTGGTCGGCATGCTGGAGCGGCGAGGCGAAGCCCCCGCAGACCACGTCGCCGAGCACGTCGAAGATCACCACGTCGGTGTCCTCGAGGAGGTGGTGCTCCTTCAGGAGCTTCACGGTCTGGCCGACGACGTAGCCGCCGCAGCCGGTGCCGGCGGGGGGTCCACCGGCCTCGACGCACATGACGCCGTTGTAGCCCTCGGCGACGAAGTCCTCGATGCGCAGCTCCTCGGCGTGGAACTGTACCGCCTCCAGGGCATCGATCACGGTGGGGGCCAGGCGCTTGGTCAGCGTGAAGGTCGAGTCGTGCTTGGGATCGCAGCCGATCTGCAGCACGCGCTTGCCGAGCTTGGAGAAGGCCACCGACAGGTTCGACGAGGTGGTCGACTTGCCGATGCCGCCCTTGCCGTAGACCGCGAACACCTTGGCGGTGCCGATCTTGAGGTTCGGATCGAGCTCGACCTGGACGCTGCCCTCGGGCTGGCGCGCCGTGACCGGATTACGGATGGCGATGTTCATGCGGCGACCCCTGCGGTGATGCCTTCGACGCGGTCCTCGAGTTCCTCCTCGGCGCGGTCGAGCGCGTCGCGCGTCTCCGCATCGGGGGTCCAGAAGCCGCGCTGGTGCGCCTCGATCAGCCGGTGAGCCACCTTGGCCGAAGCGGTCGGGTTGAGAGCCGCCATGCGCGCACGCATCGCGGGGTCGAGGACGTAGGTCTCGGTGATGCGCTGGTAGACCCAGGGGGCGACGCCGTTGGTGGTGGCCGACCAGCCCAGGGTGTTGGTGAGGTGCGCCTCGATCTGGCGCACGCCCTCGTAGCCGTGGCCGAGCATGCCCTCGGTCCATTTCGGGTTGAGCATCCGGGTGCGGGTCTCCAGGGAGACCTGCTCCGTCAGGGTCCGCACCACGCCCTCGCCGCGGGTCTGGTCGCTGATGAAGATCGGCACCGCCGCACCGCGGGCCTCGGCGACGGCGCGGCCCATGCCGCCGAGGCCGTCGAAGTAGTGGTCCACCGAGGTCACGCCGACCTCGACCGAGTCGAGGTTCTGGTAGGCGAGGTCGACGGTGGCGAGCACCGCCCCCATCAGGGCGCGCTGGGCGCTGGGAACGCCCGTGCGGCCGTACGCGAAGGATTTGCGCCGGGCGAAGGTCTCGGAGATCTCGTCCGCCTCCTCCCAGCGGCTGGATTCCACCAGCGCGTTGACGTTGGCGCCGTAGGTGCCCTCCGCGTTGGAGAAGACCCGGAGCGCCGCGGTCTCGAGGTCGATGCCGTGCGCGGCCTGGAGCGCCAGGGCATGCTTGCGCACGAAGTTCCGCTCCACCGGCTCGTCGGCCGTGGCGGCGAGGTAGGAGGCTTCCGCGAGGAGCCGGGTCTGCAGGGGCAGCAGATCGCGGAAGATCCCCGACAGGGTGACGACGACGTCGATCCGCGGCCGTCCGAGGGTGTCCAGGGGGATCAGAGTGGCGCCGCAGAGGCGGCCGTAGCCGTCGAAGCGGGGGGCCGCGCCGATCAGCGCCAGGGCCTGGGCGATGGGGCCGCCCTCGCTCTTCAGGTTGTCGGTGCCCCAGAGCACCAGGGCGATGCTCTCGGGCAGCGCCGCCCCTTCGTCGCGGAAGCGCGCCAGCAGGCGGGCCGCCTGGCGGGCCCCGTCGGCGAGGGCGAAGGCGGAGGGCAGACGGTAGGGATCGAAGCCGTGGAGGTTGCGCCCCGTGGGCAGGATGTCCGGGTTGCGCAGGAGATCGCCGCCGGCCACGGGGGCGATGAAGCGGCCGTCGAGGGCGGCGAGCAGGCCCCGGATCTCGTGATCCTGTGACAACAGGCAATCGGTCTCGCGCAAGGCCGCGAAGGCGGCGCGGTTCGCGTCGGTGAGGCCGAGGCCGCCCTGCGCCAGGGCGTCGTCGATCTCGCTCCCGGCGACGAGGGCCTGGAGCCCGGCGCGAGCCGGCACGAGGCCGTGGCTGGCTTCCGCGAGGGCGAGGAGGATGTCGGCCCGCTCCTCCGGCGGGGTGGCGGCGCCCGTGACGTGCAGGCCGTGCGGGATCAGGGTGTGCTCCAGTTCGTGGAGCGCCGCGCCGAGGCGATGGACATGGCCGGCGAGATCCGCGTCCCAGGCCGGCTCGGGGGCCACGAGGTCGAGGCCGGCGCCCTGGGCCTGGATCAGCTCGGCGAGGTCGCGGCGCTCGGCGACGGCGCCGGGCTCCAGGCCGCGCCAGCGCTCGATCGAGGCCTTGAGGTCGATGAGGCCGCGATAGAGTCCGGCCTGGGCCAGGCTCGGGGTCAGGTAGCTCACCAGGGTCGCGGCGGAGCGACGCTTGGCGAGCAGGCCCTCGGACGGATTGTTGGCGGCGTAGAGGTAGACGTGCGGCAGCGCGCCGATCAGGCGCTCCGGCCAGCAGGCGTCGGAGAGGCCGGTCTGCTTGCCGGGCATGAATTCGAGCGCCCCGTGGGTGCCGAAATGCAGCACGGCGTCGGCGCGGAAATCCTCGCGCAGGTAGCGGTAGAAGGCCGAGAACGCGTGGGTCGGGGCGAAGCCGCGCTCGAACAGCAGGCGCATCGGATCGCCCTCGTAGCCGAAGCCCGGCTGCACGCCGACGAAGACGTTGCCGAACCGTGCGCCGAGCACGAAGATCTGGGCGCCGTTGCTGTTCTGGCGCCCCGGAGCCGGGCCCCACTGGGCCTCGATCTCGGCGAGGTGCCGCTCGCGCCGGACGTGCTCGTCCGCGGGAATGCGGTGATGGACGTTGGCGGGCGTGCCGAACCGGGCGGCGTTGCCGGCGAGCACCGCCTCGCGCAGGGCATCGACGCTCTCGGGCACCTCGACCGCGTAACCCTCGGCCGCCATCGCCACGAGGGTGTTGTGGAGCGAGTGGTAGACCGACAGGAAGGCGGCGGTGCCGATGCTGCCGGCATTGGGCGGGAAGCCGAACAGCACCACCGCGACCCGGCGCTCGGCCCGCGCCTTGCGGCGCAGGGCCACCAGGCGCTCGATGCGGGCGGCGAGCATGTCGGCGCGCTCGGGGTGCACGACCATGTCGCGGGCGCTGGTGCCGAGGGAGCGGCTGGAGCGCCCGCCGAACACCATCGGGGCGGTGGCGCCGTCGAGCTCGGGGATCGCCACCATCATGGTGGCCTCCACCGGCGAGAGGCCCCGGTCGGACCCCTCCCACTGCTCCAGCGTCTGGAACTCCAGCGCGTGGGCCGCGAGGTAAGGTACGTCGAGTTCGCCGAGGAGCGCCTGGGCCCCGGCGGCATCGTTGTAGGCGGGGCCGCCCACCAGGGAGAAGCCGGTGAGCGAGACCAGGGCGTCGATGGTCGGGCGCCCGTCGCGGCGGAAGAAGGCGTCCACCGCCGGGCGGTTGTCGAGGCCGCTGGCGAAGGCCGGCACGACGGCGAGGCCCCGCGCCTCCAGGGCGGCGATGACGCCGTCGTAATGGGCGGTGTTTCCGGCCAGCACGTAGGAGCGCATGACGAGCAGGCCGACGCGGCCCTTCGCCGGGGCGGTGGGCGCCGGCACCTTCGCCAGGTCCTCGCCGATGCGGCCGGCCATGCGCGGGTGGTAGAGCCCGGTCTCGGGGTAGCTCAACGGTGCGGGCGCGGCCGCGATCCGGCGCCAGCCCTCGCGCGGACCGGCGGCGTAGCGGCCGACCAGGAAGCGCACGAGGTTGGCGATGTTCTCGTCCGAACCCGAGAGCCAGTATTGCAGGGTGAGGAAGTAGGCGCGCACGTCCTGGGCCGAGCCCGGGATGAAGCGCAGGATCTTGGGCAGCTTCCGGATCATCGCCATCTGGCGGGCGCCGTTGCCCTGAGCGCCGGGCTTGCCGCGCAGCTTCTTCAGGAAATCCAGGGCGCCGCGCTTGCTGCCGTCCATGTCGAAGCGATTGAGGCGGGTGGTCTTCACCACCTCGCTGGCCGAGAGGCAGCCGATCATCGCGTCGCACTGGGGCCGCCGCGCCAGCAGGGCCGGGAGGATGGCCCGGACGTGCTCGTCCATGAACAGCATGGTGGAGATGACGATGTCGCCCCGGGCGATGTCGGCCCGGCAGGCGTCCAGGGCGGCCGGGTCGGTGTCCCAGGCGGCCGCGGCGTGGAAGTCGAGGACGAGGCCGGGCAGGTCGCGCGCAAGGCGCTGGCGGGCGCGCTCCAGGGCGCTCGCCACGTGGTTGTCCATCGTCACGAGGACGACCCGGAGCGCCGGGCGCTCAGCGTCCGAAATGCGCTTTGGCATCGTACAGGGTCTCGACGGTGATGAGCGGCAGGGCGCGTTCCCGCGCGAAGCGCTCGGTGTTCGCGCGGGCTTTGCCCCGCACGAAGAACGGGATCTTCTTCAGTTCCTTCTCGGCCTCGGTCGCCCAGGTGACGCGGATCGGTTCGGCCTGCGCGGGCAGCGCCTCCGTGTGGGCTGCGGCCGGCGCGGTGCCGTGCCGGGGCAGGTGCGAGGGTGCGGCCGCCCCGTGGAACTCGGCATCCTCGCGGAACATGCCGAGCAGGTGCTCCTCCAGGCCCATCATCAGGGGATGGACCCAGGTGTCGAACAGGACGTTGGCGCCCTCGAACCCCATCTGCGGCGCGTGCCGCGCGGGAAAATCCTGGACGTGGATCGGGGCCGAGATCACCGCGCAGGGCAGTCCGAGGCGCTTGGCGATGTGGCGCTCCATCTGGGTGCCGAGCACGAGCTCGGGCCCCGCGGCCTGGATCGCCGCCTCGACGTCGAGATAGTCGTCGGTGATCGTGGCCTCGATGCCGTGCAGGGCCGCCTCGGCGCGGACCTCGCGGGCGAATTCGCGGGTGTAGGTGCCGAGACCCACCACCCGGAAGCCGAGCTCCGTGGCGGCGACCCGGGCGGCGGCCAGCGCGTGGGTGGCATCGCCGAAGATGAAGACCCGCTTGTCGGTGAGGTAGGTCGAATCGACCGAGCGCGTGTACCAGGGCAGGCGCGAGGGGGCGCCGGCGAGGACGGGAGCCGGGTCGACCCCGGCGGCGGCGGCCACCGCCTCGACGAAGCGGATGGTGGCCTGGACGCCGATCGGGACGATCTCGACCATCGGCTGACCGAAGGTTTTCTGCAGGTGCAGGCCGGCGGCGCGGGCGATCTCGGGATAGAGCACGACGTTGAAGTCGGCCTCGCCCAGGCGTCCGAGATCGGCCGGCGTGGCGCCGAGCGGGGCGACCACGTTCACGTCGATGCCCAGCGCCCCGAGGATCTTGGTGATCTCGACGAGGTCGTCGCGGTGGCGGAACCCCAGGGCCGTGGGGCCGAGGACGTTGCAGAGGGGGCGGCGCCCGGCGCGCGGCGCAGCGGTGCCGCCGGCCAGCGCCCGGACCAGGCGGTAGAAGGTCTCCGAGGCCCCCCAGTTCTCCTTCTTCTGGTAGGCCGGGAGCTCCAGGGGAATGACCGGGATCGGCAGGTCGAGGGCGCGGGCGAGGCCACCCGGATCGTCCTGGATCAGCTCGGCGGTGCAGGAGGCGCCGACGATCATCGCCTGCGGACGGAAGCGGGCGTAGGCGTGCGCCACGGCATCCTGGAAGATCGCGGCCGTGTCGGCGCCGAGGTCCCGGGCCTGGAACGTGGTGTAGGTCACCGGCGGGCGGGCGTCCCGCCGCTCGATCATGGTGAACAGCAGGTCCGCATAGGTGTCGCCCTGCGGCGCGTGCAGCACGTAGTGCAGGCCCCGCATGGCGGTGGCGATCCGCATGGCTCCGATATGCGGGGGGCCCTCGTAGGTCCAGAGCGTGAGCTGCATCGCCTCAGACCTCCAGCCGGGCGCGGCGCTTCAGCGGGCGCGCGAAGAGTTCGGCGAGGTCCCCGGCCTGGTCGTAGCCCTGGATCGGGGTGAACAGCAGCTCGATCGACCACTTGGTCGTCAGCCCCTCCGCCTCCAGCGGGTTGGCGAGGCCGAGACCGCAAACCGTGAGGTCGGGCTTTTCCGCGCGGCAGCGATCCATCTGGGCGTCGAGGTTCTGGCCCTCCACCACCCGGGTGCCAGCGGGCAAAAGCGCGAGTTCCGGGGCGAGGTGCTGGCGATGCAGGTAGGGCGTCCCGACCTCGATCAGCTCCGCCCCCATCTCGCGGGCGAGGAAGCGGGCGAGCGGCAGCTCGAGTTGGGAATCGGGAAAGAAGAACACCCGTCCGCCGGCCAAGCGCTCGCGGTAGAGGTCGAGGGCGATGGCGGCGCGGGCGCGACCCGGCGCGGTGACGCGGGCGAAGCGCTCGGGCGACACGTCGAAGGTCTCGGCGGCGGCGGCGAGCCAGCCCGTCGTGCCCTCGGCCCCGAGGGGGAACGGCGCCGCAATCCGCTTCGCACCCCGGGCCTCGAGGGCGCGGGCGGTGTCGGCGAGGAAGGGCTGGGCGAGGAGGAAGCGGGTGTTGGGTCCGACCGCCGGCAGCGCCCCGGCGCGCCGGGCCGGCAGGAAGGCCACCGCGGCGAGGCCGAGATCCGCGAACAGCCGGGCGAACTGGTCCTCGACCACATCGGCCAGGGCGCCGACCACCAGGAGCGCGGGCGCCTCGACCTCCGGCGCGCGGGGCATCTCGGGGACGAGGGCCGCCAGGCAGGCATCCTCGCCCTGCGTGAAGGTGGTCTCGATGCCGCTGCCCGAGTAGCTCAGCACCCGCACGTCGGGGTGGAAGGTGTGGGAGAGGCGCTGCGCCGCCCGCGACAGGTCGAGCTTGATCACCTCCGAGGGGCAGGAGCCGACGAGGAACAGCAGGCGGATGTCGGGGCGGCGCTCGATGAGGCGGCGGACCACCCGGTCGAGCTCCTCGTTCGCGTCGGCCAGACCCGCGAGGTCGCGCTCGTCGATGATGGCGGTGGCGAAGCGCGGCTCGGCGAAGATCATCACCCCGGCGGCGGACTGGATGAGGTGCGCGCAGGTGCGCGAGCCGACCACGAGGAAGAAGGCGTCCTGGATCTTGCGGTGCAGCCAGACGATGCCGGTGAGCCCGCAGAACACCGCGCGCTGGCCGCGCTCCTGGCGGATGTCGCAGCCCGTCTCGAGAACGGGGGCGGTGAGATCGGAAACCGGCGCGTGGGCGTTCATCGGGCGGCCTCCGCGACGAAGCCGGACGGCAGCACCTGGAGGCGGGCGGCCCGCAGCTTCAGCACGAACTGCGCCGCGTTGACGGCGTAGGAGGCGTAGGCGGCCAGGGCGAGGCCCATCAGGCCGGCGGTGTCGAGGACGCCCGCGGCCAGGGCCACGAGGTAGGCGGTGTGCAGGGCCAGCACGAGCATGCTGACCATGTCCTCCCAGTAGAAGGCCGGTGCGAACAGGTAGCGGCCGAAGACGGCCTTCTCCCAGATCGAGCCCGTGATCATGATCGCGTAGAGCAGCAGGGTCTTCAGCACCACGGACGCGTTGGCGACAGCTGCGTCCTCGCCTGTCCACAGGGTGCGGAGGACGAGGCCCAGGCTCACGGCGAACACGAGGAATTGAAGGGGGGCCAGAACACCCTGGACCAGGGTCCAGCGGGTGGCGTCGCGACGGGCGCGCTGATCGGCGTCGTAGAGCGGTCGTCTGGGCCTGTCCGCTCTCCGGATCATGCTGTCCGCCCCCTTGCGGAGACCCCTTGCGACCAGGTCGCCGGGCCTCGTTGAAGGGAGGTTAGGAAGGCGGCCCCGGAGTGTCAAGCCAGCTTTACGTCAAAAGCGAATGACAGATTGAATGCAAAATAGTTATAGAGTGAGTATTGATAAAGCGAGTTTCGGGCGTATCGTGCAGCCTCGTTGCAGGTGCCGGCCAAGCTGGCCCACCCCGGCACCGGGATATTGCGGTGCACGCTCAAAAGTCCCGGAATTCGACGCGCAAGATCGAACCGACACACAGGCCGTCAGACACATTGGGAGGGACCAATGGATGATGTGAGGCAGTTCGGTGATCGCTTGCGCTACGAACCATCCAGCCGGGATGTTGCAGACCTGTGCGAGTCGGAAATCAGTGCGCAGCTCGCGGTCTTCGGTCAGGCGATCCGCCTGCAGCGAGACTTGGCCCGCGTCGTCGAAGCCGAGATCATTCCCCGCCTGATGCTGGCGCACCGGATCGAACAGGTCACCGATCCGACGGACGTGCTGCCGAGCGAGGCGCAGATCGCGGCCTTCACGGCCCTCATGCTCGACGCGGCCGGCGACGACGTGGAGGGCCGGCTCGCCGAACTCCTGGCGAGTGGCCTCGGAACCGACAGCCTCCTCCTGGACCTCCTCGCCCCGACGGCCCGGCACCTCGGCATCCTGTGGGAGGAGGATCTCTGCGACTTCGTCGAAGTGACCCGCGCCATGGGACGGCTGCAGCGGATCATGCGCGAGATCACCGGCCGCTTTCGTAGCGAGCCCGCGGCGCCCCCCGTGAACCGGAAGATCCTGCTGCTGCCCTGTCCGGGAGATTCCCACAGGTTTGGCCTGACCCTGGTCGAGCAGTTCTTTCGGGAAGCCGGCTGGTCGGTGACCTCGACGGTCACGCAGCCGGAGATGGACAGCCTCCGCTGCGTCCGGGAGGAGTGGTTCGACGTCGTGGGCCTCTCCCTCGCCTGCGAGGCCCTGCTTCCCGCGATGACCGAGACCGTCGCGGCGCTGCGCCGGAATTCGCGGAACGATGCGCTGCGGGTCCTGGTTGGAGGTCCGGCCTTTGCCGCCAATCCCGACAGCTTCCGGCGCGTCGGGGCCGACGCGAGCGCCGGTGACGCCCGCATGGCCCTGTCCGTTGCCGAATGCTTGCTTGATCTGCCGGTCAGACCCTGCTGAAAGAAGTCCCGATCGACAAACACGCCCTCCCGATCCGACCTGCCCGACCCCATTCCGACCTGGTGATCCGTGACCAGCCTGGCGCTTCCTGCCGCGAGCGATGCGCTTGCGGCGCTTCAAAAGTCCCTCGGACCCCTCGACGCGCAGGCGGCGGGATTGCTGGTGGCTGCCGCGACGGACCTGTCGCTGGTCATCGACGGCGAAGGCGTCATCCGGGAAGCGACCTTCGGCAGCGCCGATCTCGCGGATGAGGGCTGCGACACCTGGCTGGGTCGTCCCTGGGTCGATACCGTGACGGTCGAGAGTCGCCCGAAGATCGCCGCGCTCCTCAAGGACGCCGCGCCCGGCGCCGTCACGCGCTGGCGCCAGGTGAACCACGTCTCGCCCACCGGCACGGACCTGCCCGTGCGCTACGCCGCCATGCGGCTGGCCAAGGACGGCCAGATCCTCGTCCTCGGGCGAAACCTGCGCGCCATGGCCTCGCTGCAGCGGACGCTCGCCGAGACGCAGCAGGCCCTGGAACGCGACTACCTGCGCATGCGCGGCGCCGAGACCCGGTACCGCCTGCTGTTCCAGCTCGGCTCCGAGCCCGTCCTGGTGGTCGATGCCGCGACCCGACGGGTGACCGAGGTGAACCCCGCCGCCTCCCGGCTGATCGGCCGGGCCGAGAAGCGTATCGTCGGCCAGGACGCGGTCGACCTGTTCGACGGCGCCTGTGCCCGCGACCTCGAATCACTCTTCGCCGGCCTCCGGATGACCGGACAGGCGGCCGACCTGGAGGCCCGGCTCGGGCATGGCCGCGGTGCCGTGCGGGTCGCCGCCTCGCTGTTCCGCCAGGAGAACGCCACCAGCATCCTGCTGCGGCTGGCTTCCCCCGAGCCCGTTGAGACGGGCGCGGCCCGGACCGGTGCCGGCGCCCTCGACGTCGTGAGGAATATGCCCGAGGGCTTCGTGGTCACCGACCCGGCCCGGCGGGTGCTGACGGCGAATCCCGCCTTCCTGGACCTCGTCCAGCTCGCCACGGAGGAGCAGGTTCGCGGACAGCCCCTCGACAACTGGATCGGGCGGGAGGAATCCGAGGCCGCGGCCCTGTTCGCGACGCTGGCGCAGCACGGCTCCGTCCGCCACTTCCCGACGCAGATCCGCGGCGCCTACGGCAGCGTCGAGGACGTGGAGGTCGCCGCCGTCTCGGTCGCCGGGGGCAGCCAGCCCTGCATCGGCTTCACCCTCCGCGCGACGCCCCGGCGCGCGGCGGCGGTCGCGGGCGGGCGCGAGCTGCCCCGCTCCGTCGAGCAGATGACGGAGCTCGTCGGGCGTGTCTCGATGAAGAACCTGGTGCGCGAATCGACCGATCTCATCGAGCGGCTGTGCATCGAGGCCGCCCTGCGCATCACCCGCGACAACCGGGCCTCCGCCGCCGAGATGCTGGGCCTCAGTCGCCAGGGCCTCTACGCCAAGATGCACCGTTACGGCATCGGCGATCTCGAAGGCCGCGACGCCCCCGACGAAGCCTGACGCCCCTTCGGATTTACGCCCAGGCACCGGTGCTTTCGGGCGGTCCGAGACCACGTCGTACCGGCCCAAACTCACGACAATGTTGTAAATCAAACTTGACACTCGTGGGCGTTAAAATCTAGCGTCATCCCCATGGCAACGCCGGCACCCAGCGCCCTCATCGAGCTCCTGAAGCCGATCACATGGTTCGCGCCAATGTGGGCCTTCACCTGCGGCGTGGTCTCCTCCGGCGCCTCGCCCACCGGGCAATGGCCGGTGATCGCCGCGGGCGTGATCCTGGCGGGTCCCCTGGTCTGCGCCACCTCGCAGGCGGTGAACGACTGGTACGATCGCCACGTCGACGCCATCAACGAGCCGCACCGGCCGATCCCCTCGGGCCGGATGCCCGGGCGCTGGGGCCTCTACGTCGCCGCCGGCTGGACCGTGCTGTCGCTCCTCGTCGCCGCCGCCCTCGGCCCCTGGATTCTCGGCGCCGCCCTGTTCGGCCTGGTCCTGGCCTGGATCTACAGCGCCCCGCCCCTGCGCCTGAAGCGCAACGGATGGTGGGGCAATTCGGCGGTGGCGATCTGCTACGAAGGGCTGCCCTGGTTCACCGGCGCGGCGGTGATGGCGGCGGCCGTACCGGACGGGCGCGTGCTGCTGGTCGCCCTGCTGTATTCCATCGGCGCGCACGGCATCATGACCCTGAACGACTTCAAGTCGGTGGAGGGCGACGGCCGCACCGGGATCCGGTCCCTGCCCGTGCAGCTCGGAACCCTCGGGGCCGCCCGCCTCGCCTGCCTCGTCATGGCCGTCCCCCAGGTGGCCGTCATCCTCGGCCTGTTCGCCTGGAACCGGCCCTGGCACGGAACGGTCATCGGCGTCCTGCTGCTCGGTCAGTTCGTCCTGATGCGCCGGCTCCTGGCCGCGCCCCGCGAGCGGGCGGCCTGGTACAACGGCACCGGCACCACCCTCTACGTGCTCGGCATGCTGGTGGCCGCCTTCGCCCTGCGGCCCCTGGTCCAGGGAGGTCCGTGATGGCGAACCCGACCTTCGGCTGGCGCGCCATCGTCCGGCTCGGCCTCGTGCAGACCGCCCTCGGCGCCGTCGTGGTGCTGATGACCTCGACCATCAACCGCGTGATGGTGGTGGAGCTCGCCCTCCCGGCGATCGTGCCCGGCGGACTCATCGCCCTGCACTACGCCGTTCAGGTCCTGCGCCCGCGCTGGGGCTACGGCTCGGATCGCACCGGCCGGCGCACGCCCTGGATCATCGGCGGCATGGCGGCCCTGGCCCTGGGCGGATTCGGCGCGGCCGTGGCCACCGCCCTCGCCGAGACGCACCAGGCCGCCGGCCTCGCGCTGGCGGTGGTCTCGTTCCTCACGGTCGGCATGGGCGCGGGGGCCGCCGGAACCTCGCTCCTCGTGCTCCTTGCCACCGGCGTGGACGCCCGCCGCCGCGGCGCCGCCGCCACGGTGGTCTGGGTCATGATGATCGCGGGCTTCGCCATCACCGCGCCGCTGGCCGGGCACTTCCTCGATCCCTTCTCGGGCGCACGGTTGATCGCCGTCTCCGGCACGGTCTCGCTCGTCGCTTTCACGATGGCGTTCCTGGCTCTGCGCGGTGTCGAGCCGGCGGCCGGGCCGTCCGCCGGCGCCGAGGCGGCGGAGAAGCGTCCGTTCCGCGTGGTGCTGGCGCGGGTCTGGGCCGAGCCGGAATCCCGGCGCTTCACGGTCTTCATCTTCATGGCGATGCTGGCCTACAGCGCGCAGGAACTCATCCTCGAACCCTTCGCCGGCCTCGTCTTCGCGATGACGCCCGGGGGGACCACCAAGCTCGCGGGCCTGCAGCACGGCGGCGTCCTCGCCGGCATGCTGACCGTGGCCGGCCTCACCATGGGCATCGGCGGCCCGGTGCTGGGCTCCCTGAAAGTCTGGACCACGCTGGGCTGCCTCGGCTCGGCCCTGGCCCTCCTCGCCATCGCGGCCGCTGGCCTCGCGGGCGCCGACTTCCCCCTGCGGGTGCCGGTCTTCGCCCTCGGCCTGTTCAACGGCATCTTCGCGGTGGCGGCGATCGGTTCGATGATGGCGCTGGCCGGGGCCGGCGGCGAGGCCGAACGGGGCACGCGGATGGGCGTCTGGGGCGCGGCTCAGGGCCTGGCCTTCGGAGCCGGCGGCTTCCTCGGCACCGTCGCGGTGGACCTGGCCCGCCTGGTCACGCCGCGGGTGGTCGACGCCTATGCCGGCGTCTTCGCCGCCGAGGCGCTGCTCTTCGTCCTCGCCGCCGCCCTTGCGCTGCGCATCGCGCACGCGCCAGCGACCCCCGTGCCGCGGGGCCTGCGTCGTCGAACACCGTTCGAGGCAACGCTTTCCACGAGGTGAGATTATGGCTGCCGTGCGGGACACCGACCTCGAAACCTACGATGTGGTGGTGGTGGGCGGTGGCCCGGCGGGTACGACCGCGGCCACCGACCTGGCCCGCAGCGGGCGGCGCGTGCTGCTCCTCGACAAGCCCGGACGGATCAAGCCCTGCGGCGGCGCCATTCCCCCGCGCCTGATCCGCGATTTCGCCATTCCCGACCATCTCCTCGTCGCCCGCATCCGCTCGGCCCGGATGGTCTCGCCCCGGGACAAGCGCGTGGACATGCCCATCGGCGACGGCTTCGTCGGCATGGTCGACCGGGCCGACTTCGATCCCTGGCTGCGGGAGCGCGCCGCGGCCGCGGGCGCGGTGCTCCGGCCCGCCACCTTCCGGCACATCGAGCGCGACGCGGAGGGGGCCGCCGTCCACTATCTCGAGGACGGCTTTCCCCGTGCCGCCCGGGCCCGCCTCGTCATCGGCGCCGACGGCGCGAGTTCCGCCGTCGGCCGGGCCGAGATCCCCGGCCACGCCGCCATGCGCCAGGTCTTCGCCTATCACGAGATCGTCCGCCTGCCCGAGGGCGGTGCGCACGACGTCGAGGCCACCCGCTGCGACGTCTATTACCAGGGCAAGCTCTCGCCGGACTTTTACGCCTGGGTCTTCCCGCACGGCGACACGGTGAGCATCGGCACCGGAAGCGCCCGCAAGGGCTTCTCCCTGCGCGGAGCCATCCGGTCCCTGCGCGCCTCCACCGGCCTCGCGGCGGGCGAGACCGTCCGGCGCGAGGGCGCCCCCCTGCCCCTGAAGCCCCTGCGCCGCTGGGACAACGGCCGCGACGTCCTCCTGACCGGGGACGCGGCCGGCATCGTCGCACCGGCCTCCGGCGAGGGCATCTACTACGCCATGCTCGGCGGGCGCCTCGCCGCCGAGGCCGCGCAGGCCTTCCTTGCCACCGGGCAGGTCCGGGCACTGGCCGGGGCGCGACGCAACTTCATGCGGCTGCACGGGCGCGTCTTCCTGATCCTGCGGATCATGCAGGCGGTCTGGTACCGCAACGACGGACTGCGCGAGAGCTTCGTGTCGATCTGCCGGGATCGCGACGTGCAGCAGCTGACCTGGGATTCCTACATGAACAAGGAGCTGGTCCGGGCCAAGCCCGCGGCCCATGCGCGAATCTTCTTCAAGGACCTCGCGCACCTGTTCCGCTGGGTCTCGCCGTGAGTCTCGCCGGGGATCTCGCGACAGGTCTCGACGGGGCGGGCGGCTGGGGGCCGGCTGGAATCGCCGCGGGCGCGGCGATCCTGGTGGCGCTGGCGGGCGGCCTCCTGACCACGACGGGGCCCTGGTACCAGGCCCTCCGGCGTCCCGCGTGGAAGCCGCCGGACTGGGCCTTCGGCCCGGTCTGGACCACGATCTTCACGCTGACGGCGATCTCGGCCGTCCTCGCCTGGAACGCCGATGCAAGCCCCGCCGCCCGCGCGTCGCTGGTCGCCGCCTACGCCGTGAACGCCGTGCTGAACATCGCCTGGAGCGGCCTGTTCTTCCGCCTGCGCCGGCCGGACTGGGCCTTCGTCGAGGTGCTGTTCCTCTGGCTCTCCATCGGCGTGCTCATCGTCGTCACGGGGCGCGTGCACGGGATGGCTGCCCTTCTCCTGCTGCCCTACCTCCTCTGGGTCGGGGTCGCCGCCTGCCTGAACCGGGCGATCGTTCGCCTCAACGGTCCATTCCGGAGCGCGTGAGCGATGGAGGCACTTCTCGCCAGCGGTCACCTCGTGGACGCGATCCTGCTCCTCGTCGCCGGCGAGGCGCTGGGCCTGATCCTGTGGAGTCGTCGGACGCAGGGCGCCTGGCCGCTCGCGCTCCTGTGCAACCTGACCTCCGGCGCGGCCCTGATGCTGGCGCTGCGCGGCGCCCTGACCGGTACCGGCTGGCCCGTGATCGCCGGATGCCTCGCTTTGGCCGGCCTGGCGCACCTCGTCGAGATGGTGCTGCGCCTCGGCCTCCTCCCTCCGCCCGTCCGCCTTCGCGATCCCCACGACGGGCGCGCCTGACCACCCCCCGACACCACAGCTCCGGAGAGACGCCATGGATTACCGCCGCACCGCTCTCCGACTGGGGACCGGCCTCGTCGTGGGTTTGGCCGCCCAGGGCGCCTCGGCGCAGGATGCCGAGCTGATCAAGCGGGGCGAGTACCTGGCGACCGCCGGGGACTGCGTGGCCTGCCACACGGCGCCGGACGGCAAGCCCTTCGCCGGCAACTACGTGCTCAACACGCCGATCGGGAAGATCCGCACGCCGAACCTGACCCCGGACCCGGAGACCGGCCTCGGCACGTGGAGCGCGGACGACTTCTACCGCGCCTTCCACGAGGGCATCACCAAGGACGGCTCCTACCTCTACCCGGCCTTTCCCTTCGCCTGGTACACGAAGGTCACCCGCGCCGATTCCGACGCGATCTTCGCCTATCTGAAGTCGCTGCCGGCAGTGCACGAGCCGCGCAAGCCCTCCGAAATCCCCTTCCCGTTCAACATCCGCACCGCGCTCATCACCTGGCGCACCGCCTTCTTCACCGCCGGTGAATTCCAGCCGGACCCGCAGGCGAGCGCCGAGGTCAACCGCGGCGGCTACCTCGTCGAAGGGCTCGGCCATTGCGGCATGTGTCACAACGCCAACAAGATCGTGGGCAACAGCGGCCTGGCCGGCAAGCTCGGCGGCGGCGTCATCGACGGCTGGTACGCCCCCAACATCACCCCCGACGACCATACCGGCATCGGTGGCTGGAGCGACGATCAGGTCGTGACCTACCTGAAGACCGGCGCCGCCCCGGGGAACCAGCCCGGCGTCGCGGCGGGCCCGATGCGCCAGACCATCCAGGAATCCCTGTCGAAGATGACCGACGCCGACCTCAAGGCGATGGTGGCCTACCTGCGCACGCAGAAGGCCAAGGAGAGCTACAAGGTCAAGGACATCCAGGCCTTCAACCAGGCCGACGCCCCCGGCGCGGCGACCTATCTCAGCTACTGCTCCTCCTGTCACAAGCCGGACGGCAAGGGCGTCGAGGGCGCGATCCCGGCGCTCGCCGGCAACACCTCGGTGCAGGCGCAGGGCCCCGAGACGGTGATCCGCGTGATCCTCGGCGGCCTCTCGGCCCAGAACGGCTACGCGCCGATGCCGGCCATCGGCGCCGGCATGACCGACCAGGAGGTGGCCGACGTCACCGACTACGTCCGCAACGCCTGGGGCAATGCCGCTCCGGTGATCAGCGAGCGCGGCGTCGTCGCCACCGCGCGCAAAGCCACGGAGACGATGCTGGCGGGCACCGCGCCCTGCGCGGAGATCGCCCAGCCCGACATCGCCAAGGCCGTGGCCGAGTCGGGTGCGGCCCAGAGCCTCGCCGGGCTCGAGCCCGAGAACTTCATCCCGATCGTCAACGCGCTCCTGCCGAAGATCAAGGCGGCGGTTCCCGACGCCAAGGGCGACGACATCGTCAACGGCCTGACGACGGCCTTCTGCAAGGCCGGGCGGAACGACGCGCGCTACGACAAGGCCGGGTGGCACGCGGTGATCGGCAGCTTCGCCAGCGTCACCTATGCCCAGCTGAAGAATCCCGAGCTGAAGGCCTCGACCATGGGCACGACGCCCACGCCCTGACGCAATCGCCGCGAGCGGGGCGGGTCGTGGGGCCGTGGGCTGCGGAGCCTGACGCGACGGATCAGCCCGCACGGGACCCCGCCGTTGCGCCGCCGGCGTGGCCCTCAGTTCGCCATGGTGATGATGAGCGGGCCGTTGCGGGTGGCGACCACCGTGTGTTCGTACTGCACCGTGGGCGCCTGCGGCCGGCTGTAGAGGGTCCAGGGATCGTCGCCATCCTCGGCGAACTCGGCCCCGAGGGACAGGAAGGGTTCGACGGTGAACACCAGGCCGTCCGTGGCGACCCGGCGCTCGGAGGCGTCGGGCCAGGTGGCGATCTCGGTGGGCTCCTCGTGGAGGGAGTGGCCGACGCCGTGGCTGGCGAGGTTGCGCACCAGGGTGTAGCCGTTCCGGCGCGCGAAGGCCCCGACCGCCTGGCCGATGGCGGCGATCGGCTTGCCGGTCCCGACCTGCCGCAGGCCGGTCCACATCGCCCGGCGGCCATCCTTGCACAGCCGCTCCACCGCGCGGGTCACGGGCGGCACGGGAAACGAGGCCCCGGTATCGGCGAAGTAGCCGTCCTTCGCCGCGGAGACGTCGATATTGACGAGGTCGCCCGGGTTGATCCGGCGCGCCCCCGGAATGCCGTGCGCGACCTCCTCGTTGACGCTGATGCAGGTGGCGCCGGGAAAGCCGTAGGCCAGCTCCGGCGCCGGCTGGGCACCGGCCGCCTCCAGCAGACGGCGTCCGACGAGGTCGAGCTCCGCCGTCGTCATCCCGGGTTCGATTGCCTTCCCCATCGCTTCCAACGTCTGGGCGACGATGCGCCCGATCCGCTTCAACGCCGCCAGATCGTCGTCGCTCGATACCGTCATGTCGCTGTCCCTCGGGGCCACCCGGATGGCTGGCCGCTCGCATCGCCGCCCGTCGGGGCATACCCATAGCGGACCTCCGGCTCCGGGACGACGGCCGGTTCGGCATGGCGGCCCTCAGCCCGCACAGGGCGATCCCCCGGCTTGCGGATCGCGCCGGATCGCGTCACCAGCACCGGGATGGCCCACCCAAGCTCCGCCAACGCCGTATCGGACCTGCCGATCGAGGACGCCCTTCCGGCCCTGCGCGACGCCCTCGCCGGGGGGTCGGCCGCGGTCCTGGTTGCGCCGCCCGGCGCGGGCAAGACCACCCGGGTGCCGCTGGCCCTTCTCGACGCGCCCTGGCTGCGCCCCTCCGACAAGATCATCCTGCTGGAGCCGCGCCGCCTGGCCGCCCGCGGAGCGGCCGAGCGCATGGCCGCCACCCTCGGCGAGCGCGTCGGCGACACGGTCGGCCTCCGGGTCCGCCTCGGCTCGAAGATCTCCGGCCGCACCCGGATCGAGGTCGTCACCGAGGGCGTCTTCACCCGCATGATCCTCGACGATCCGGAACTCACCGGAATCGGTGCGGTCCTCTTCGACGAGTTCCACGAGCGCTCCCTCGACGCGGATCTCGGCCTCGCCCTGGCCCTCGACACCCAGGGCGCCCTGCGCGAGGACCTGCGAATCCTGGTCATGTCGGCGACCCTCGACGGCGCCAGGGTCGCCGGGCTGCTCGGCACTGCGCCGGTGATCGAATCGGAGGGGCGCGCCTACCCGGTCGAGACGCGGTACTGGGACCGCGACCCGAATCGCCGGATCGAGGACGTCGTGGCCGAGGCCATCCTGCGGGCCCTGCGGGCCGATCCGGGCTCGGTCCTGGCCTTCCTGCCGGGCCAGGGCGAGATCCGCCGGGTCGCGACGCTGCTGGCCGACAAGGTCGACGCCGTCACGGAGATCGCGCCCCTCTACGGGGCGCTGACGCCCGCCGAGCAGGACCGCGCCGTGGCGCCCGCGCCGCCGGGCCGGCGCAAGGTGGTGCTCGCCACCAGCATCGCCGAGACCTCGCTGACCATCCAGGGCGTGCGCATCGTCGTCGATTCCGGCCTGTCGCGCGTGCCCGTCTACGAGCCCGGCCTCGGGCTGACCCGGCTCGTCACCGCGCGGGCGTCGCGCGCCTCCGTCGACCAGCGCCGGGGGCGTGCGGGCCGCACCGAGCCGGGCATCTGCCACCGTCTCTGGGCGGAAGCCGCCACCAACGCCCTGGAGCCCTTCACCCGCCCGGAGATCCTCGCCGCCGACCTCGCGGGCCTGGTGCTCGACTGCGCCGCCTGGGGCGTCGCCGATCCCGCGACCCTCGCCTTCCTCGACCCGCCACCCGCCCCCGCCCTGGCCGAGGCGCGGGCGATGCTGCGGGACCTCGGGGCGATCGAGGCCGAAGGCCGTCTCACCGAGACCGGCCGGGCCCTGCGCGCCCTGCCGCTGCCGCCGCGCCTCGCCCGCATGGTGGTCGGCGCGGCAGGGTACGGCACGGCCCGCGCGGCGGCGGATCTCGCGGCGGTGCTGGTCGAGCGCGGCCTCGGCGGGGACGACACCGACGTGACCCATCGGGCCGAGCGCTTCGCCCGCGACCGCGCCCAGCGGGCCGCGGACATGCGCCGCCTCGCCCAGGGCTGGGCCCGGCAGGCGGAGAGCTTCGCCGGGGCCCGGGCCGGCGCAGCCGGGGGCCTCGACATGAGCGAGGCCGGGCCGCTCCTCGCCCTGGCCTATCCCGATCGCGTCGCACGCGCCCGCGGCCGCGACGGCGAGTTCGTGATGGCCAACGGCCGGGCCGGCCGCGTCGATGCGGCCTCCGCCCTGGCCCGCGCGCCGTTCCTCGTGGTGGCCGAGCTGACCGGCACCGCCGCCCAGGGGCGCATCCTCGCGGCAGCGCCGATCACCCTGGAGGCGATCGAGGCCCTGTTCGGATCGACCATCGCGGCGACGACACAGGTTACCTTCGATCGGAGTGCCCGCGCGTTGCGGGCCCGCTCCCTGCGGCGCCTCGGAGCGCTCACGCTGGGCGAGCGCACCCTGCCGGTCCCGGCCGACCTCGCCGCGGCGGAGATCCTGGCGCGGGGCGTTGCCGAGATCGGCCTCCCGGCCCTGCCGTGGACGCCGGCGCTGACGCAGTGGCGGGCCCGACTGCAGTTCCTGCGGGCGGCCGATCCCGAGACCTGGCCCGACCTGTCCGACGCCCACCTCCTGGACACGATCGAGGCCTGGCTGGCGCCCGAGATCGTCGGGCGCACCAGCCTCGACGCGGTCGGCGCCGACGATCTCGCGCGCGCCCTGCAGGCGTTGCTGCCCTGGACCCTGCGCGCGCGCCTCGACGCCGAGGCCCCGACCCATGTCGAGGTGCCCACCGGCTCGCGCATCGCCCTCGATTATGAGGCCGAGGGCGGGCCGGTGCTCGCCGTCCGGGTGCAGGAGCTGTTCGGGCTCGAGCGCCATCCGAGCATCGCCGGGGGCCGTATTCCCCTGGTCCTGCACCTGCTCTCACCGGCCTCGCGGCCGATCCAGATCACGCGCGATCTGCCGGGTTTCTGGCGCGGGTCGTGGAGCGCCGTGCGTTCGGAGATGCGCGGGCGCTATCCGCGCCATCCCTGGCCCGAGGACCCGGTCGCGGAACCGCCGACCCGGCGGGTGAAGCCGAGGGGCACGTGACCGAACGCCTTCGCGCCACCCTCGCCCTCTACGATCCGCGCGGGCGGCTCGCGGCCCCGGCCTACCGGCACCTGCTGATCCGCACGCTGCTCCTCGGTTTCGGGCTGCTCTGCCTCGGGATCTGGCTCGCCAGCCTAGGCCTGCGCTGGGTCGGGGTCCTGACGGTCGCCGGCATCCTGCCGGTGATCGGGGCGACGGCGATCCAGACGGTCCGGCGCCTGCACGACCGCAACCGCAGCGGCGGCTGGTTCGGCCTGTATGTCCTGGCCGAAACGGTCGGCGTCCTGCCCCTGGAGCGGGCCGTCGACGCCCATCCGCTCCCGGTCATCGCCCTGGTTCTGGCGATGACCGGCTTCTTCCTCTGGTTCTTCGTCGAGACGGTGTTCCGGGCGGGGAGCCCGGGGGCCAACCGCTACGGTCCGGTCCCCGCAGACGCGTGAGCGGTCAGGCCGCCCGGCGGGCGGCGAGGACGATGCGGGCGGCGCTCCGGCTCGGCGGGTCGTCGTCCGGTAGGCGCATCAGGCTGTCGATGCGGGCGAGCGCGTCCACCTGCGCATCCCGTGCCGGCTCTCCCGCCAGGAGCGGTGCCACCGCGTCGGCGAGGCGCGGAGCTGTGCATTCGGCCTGGATGAATTCCGGCATCGCATTCTGTCCGAGGATCAGGTTCGGCAGCACGATCGTGGGCACCTGGATGAGGCGGCGGGCCACCGCCTCCTCGATCCGCGAGACCTTGTAGGCGACCACCATCGGCACGCCGGCCAGGGCCAGTTCCAGGGTGACGGTGCCCGAGGCCGCGAGCGCCGCCCGGGCCCGGCGGAAGGTGGCGTGCTTGGCCGCCTCGCCGTGAACGAGGGTGACCGGACTGTCCCAGGCCAGCGCCAGACGCTCGATCAGGGCCCTGTGCCGGGTCACCGCCGGCAGCACCGCCTCGATCGGTCCGAAGCGCGCCGTGAGCCGCGCCAGGGTGGCGCCGAAGACCGGCATTAGCCGCTCGATCTCCGAGCGGCGCGAACCCGGCAGGATCGCCAGGACCGGCCGCCCCGTCATGCGGGCTTCGGCCTCGGCGGCCCCGGGCCGCAGCTCCCCGAGCCGCTCGATCAGCGGGTGTCCGACATAGGTGCAGGCCGGGCCGTTCAGGCGCCGATGGGCCTCCGGCTCGAACGGCAGGAGGGCGAGGACGTGATCGATGAAGGGGCGCATCTTCGCCGCCCGCCAGGGGCGCCAGGCCCAGACGCTGGGGGAGACGTAGTCGACGATGGGCAGGTCCGGCATCCGCTTGCGCACCCGCGCGGCGACCGCGTGGGTGAAGCCGGGGCTGTCGATGATGACGAGGACGTCCGGCCGGGCCTCGACCACGTCGCGCACGGTCTGGCGGATGCGCCGCAGCAGGGTGCGCAGCCGGGCAGCGACGGGCAGGTAGCCCATCACCGCCACGTCGTCGATGGGAAACAGCGAGGCGAAGCCCTCCGCCGCCATGGCCTCGCCGCCGACCCCGCCGAAGCGGATCGGGCGATCCGAAAGCTCGCGCAGGCCGCGCATCAGCTTGGCCCCGAGTTGATCCCCGGAATCCTCGCCGGCCACCAGCCAGATCGTCCGCTCGCTGCGCGGTTCGCTCATGATCCAGATCCCGTTCTGGCCTCCGGACCGCCCGCGTCGGCGCCCAGGCCGAGGAGAAAGAGGCCCGCCCGGTCCGCCGCCGCGATCGTCGCCGGACGGTCGATGATCAGGGTGAAGCCCGCCTGGACGGCCAAACCGGCGCAGCCCGCCGCCGCCGCGTTCGCCACCGTGCGGGGGCCGATCGCCGGCAGGTCGACGCGCAGGTCCTGGCCGGTCTTGGCGCATTTCACCAGCACGGTGCCGGGCTGTGCGCTGCCGTAGCCGAAGGGCCGGCGTCCGAGCATCCGGGCCCGGGCCAGCATCCGGTCGGTCCCCTCCGGACCCTCGACGGTCAGGGCCCGCTGTCCGACGACGACGGTGGCCTGGCCGACGTCGAAATCCGACAGGGCCGCCAGCAGGGCGCGGCCGGTGGCGATGGAGTCCCGCGCCGCGGCATCGGGGGCGTGCCGGCCGAGCAGGCCCTCGGGACTGAGCAGATCCGGGGCGACCTCGTGGACGCCGACCACGCCGTGGCCGTGCTCCTCCAGGAGCGCCAGGGCGCCGCGCAGCAGGCGGTCGTCGCCCCCGTCGGAGATGGCCTTCAGGGCGTCTCGGTTGCGCAGGGCCGCGGCGGCGTTGAGGATCGCGGCCGGGTTCGGCCGGGACACGCCGCCGGCCGGCACCACGGTGACCGGCCCCCAGGCCTTGAGGATCGCCAGGATGCCGGCAATGTCGAGGAGGTCGACGGTGGCGGCGGCGCGGGCGCGCATCGCCCGCTCGGCGAACCCCCGGATGGCCAGGACCCGGAACGGACGCCCCGCCCGGTCGAGGGAGGCGGCCACGAGTTCCGGCAGGCGGCCGGCGCCCGCCACCAGGACCAGCGCCGCCGGTGCGGGCGCGATGCGCGCGGCCGGCGCCGGGTTCGCGCTCAAGCGGCGCTCGGCGTCTCGCGCGGTGTGCAGAGCGAACGCTTGCCGCCGGCGCGGATGAAGGCGACGATCTCGGCCACGGCGCGATGGGTCTCGAACTCGGCGGCGACGTCTTCGAGGCGCTCCATCAGCGTGCCCTCGTTGGCGAAGAGCAGCCGATAGGCCCGCCGCAGGGTGTGGATGTCCTCCCGGGCAAAGCCCCGCCGCTGCAGGCCGATGATGTTCAGGCCGGACAGGTAGGCGCGGTTGCCGAGGGCCATCCCGTACGGGATGCAGTCGTTCTCGAGGCCGGACAGGCCGCCGACGAAGGCGTGCGCCCCGACGCGCGCGAACTGGATCACGGCCGCGCCGCCCCCGATGATGACGTAGTCGCCGACGCTGCAATGGCCGGCGAGCATGACGTTGTTCGAGAACACCACGCCGTCGCCGACCCGGCAATCGTGGCCGACATGCGCGTTGGCGAGGAAGGTGCAGTTGTCGCCGACCGTCGTCTCGAGGCCGCCCCCGGCCGTACCGGGATTCATGGTCACGCCCTCGCGGATCAGGCAGTCGGCGCCCACTGTGAGGGTCGAGGTCTCGCCCCTGAACTTCAGGTCCTGCGGCGGATGGCCGATGGAGGCGAAGGGAAAGATCCGGGTCCGGGGGCCGATCGTGGTCTGGCCGGCCACCACCACGTGGCTGACCAGCTCGCAGCCCGCGCCGAGGGTCACGGACGGACCGACATGGCAGAACGGACCGACCCGGACGCCCTCGCCCAGGGTCGCGCCGTCCTCGACCACCGCGCTCGGGTGGATCTCCGCGGCGGCGCTCACTCGGTCACCAGCATGGCGCCGATCTCGGCCTCGGCGACCAGGACGCCGTCGACCCGCGCCTCGCCGCGGAACCACCACATGGTCCGGCGGTGGTTGGTCTTGGTCATGTGGTAGCGCACGGTGTCGCCGGGGACGACGGGCTTGCGGAACTTGCACTTGTCGATGGTCATGAAGAACACCTGCTTGGTGCGCAGCTCGTCACTCATGATGTGGCGGCAGCAGATGGCCCCCGCGGTCTGTGCCATGCCCTCGATCAGCAGGACGCCGGGAAACACCGGCAGGCCGGGGAAATGCCCGGTGAATTGCGGCTCGTTGATCGTGACGTTCTTGATCCCGACACAGCTTCGGTCGCCGTCGATCTCGACGATCCGGTCGATCATCAGGAAGGGATAGCGGTGCGGCAGGAGTTCCAGAACCTTCTGGATATCAGCCGAGCCGAGTTCACGCGGCATGTCGCTCATCGATTGTCTGATCCTACTGCGCGTCGGCGCCCCGCCGTCCCGCCTCGTTCCCGTTCGCCGCCAGATCTGGAGGAAGCGCCTTCATTCGGCAGATGGACCGCGGATGCAAGCCCTCAGGGCTGAAAGCTGCGGTCGCCCGGCCAGCGGAGCAACGATCGGGGCGACCGATCGCCACGTTGTCATTCCAGGGCGGAGGCTAACGTTTGAGTAGAAGTTTCCCGATCTTGACGTCGCCTTCGCGAGCCCCAGAATCCATGAGGGCCGACCCAGAAACGGCGGCTGTCCGAAGACCTCCCTTTCCGAGGACAAGACCTGATGGTTTCACCCGATAAGGATCGGTCCCCTCAAAGCGGGACCGTGAGACCAGGGAACATCGAAGTTTCAGCGAGCAACAACGTTCAGGCGCTCCGTCCTGGAGATGTCGTCATCTCCGCGGACTTGGCGCATCGCCCCGTGCGGGCGATGGATCTCGCCGGCACGGCCGCAGCCCTCGGCGCGGTCGCCGCGCACTTGGTGCCGGACCCGGCCGCCGCCGGCCAGGCGATCCTCGACGCGATCCTCCGGCTCTGCGGATGCGGCTCGGCAGGGCTCGCCCTGCGCGACGTCGAGGAGGACACGCTGGTCTGGAGCCGCGTCGCCGGCCGGCTCGCCGACCAGGCCGGCCTGCGGTTTCCGCCCGATGGCGATGCGCAGCGTCACTGTGTGGAGACGGGAGAGACCATCCTCGTCAGTCGCCCGTTCGCCGGCCTCGCCGACGAGGCGGGCGCGCCCTTGCTCGAGGGCCTGTTCACGCCCGTGCGGGACACCGCCGGGCGGGTGCTCGGCGTGCTTTGGGCCATCCACCACGACGTGACCGCGCGGTTCGATGCGGAAGACGCCCGGATCCTGCAGCAATTCGCAGGGCTGTTCGTGCTGGCCCTGAAGGGGTCCGGCAACGCGGCGCCGGAGCCCGGGGCGAAGCCCGCTCGCGCGGCCCACCGCACCCCGCCGGCGCTGGCCGACGCGAACCCGTTCATTCGTAAGCTGCACGGCTTCGTTCCGCTCACGTCGGCGGATCGGGAGCGCCTGCAGCGCCTCACGGACGAGGCCGTCGCCGTGCCGGCCCGGATCGATCTGATCCGCGAGGGCGATCGCCCCGGAGGCGTCTTCCTGATGCTGGAGGGAATGGCCTGTCGCTACAGGCGGGTCGGTCCGGATCGGCGCCAGATCACCGCCTACCTGCTCCCGGGCGATGTCTGCGACCTCGACGTCGCCCTGTTGAGCCGGATGGATCACACCATCATGACCCTGACGGACAGTCGGGTGGCCCGGCTCGACCGGACGACCGTGCTCGACCTCATCCGCAGCCATCCCAACATCGCGGCGGCCCTGCGCAAGACCACCCTCGTCGACGAGGCGACCCTGCGCGAATGGCTGGTCGGTCTCGGGTCGCGCGGGCCGATCCAGCGGGTCGCCCATCTCTTCTGCGAGTTGCAGGCCCGGTTCGAGGTCGTCGGGCTGGCGGGTCCACGGGGTTTCCCGCTGCCCCAGTCGCAGTCGGACCTCGCGGACGCGACCGCCCTCTCCGGCGTGCACGTGACCCGGGCGATCCAGGACCTCACGGGCCGCGGTCTCGTCGCCCAGGCCGACGGGATGCTCCTCATCCGCGATCCCGGTGGCTTGAAGGCGCTCGCCGGATTCGGCGGCGACTACCTCCACCTGGAGGATCGGCACCCGCGCGGCTGAGGCTCAGGCCTTCGGCTCGTCCCCGCCGCTGGAACGCTCGGCCAGGCGCGCGAGCGTGGTCAACTCGCGGAACCAAGCCCTCACGGGCTTGGCCGGCGTCCCGCCCCATCGGCTGCCGGGTGGCACGTCGCGGTTCACGTTCGACGAGCCGGCGATCTGCGATCCCATGCCGATGCGCAGGTGGCCGACGACGCCGACCTGACCACCCAGGACGACGTAGTCCTCGAGGGTGGTCGACCCGGAGATTCCTACTCCTGAAACGATCACGCAGTGGCGCCCGATGACCACGTTGTGGGCGATCTGCACGAGGTTATCGATCTTGGTGCCCTCACCGATGATCGTGTCGCGGCTGGCGCCGCGATCGATCGTGGTGTTGGCGCCGATCTCGACATCGTCCTGAACGATGACCCGGCCGATCTGCGGTACCTTCAGGTGACCCCCCGGCCCCATGGCGAAGCCGAAACCGTCCTGGCCGAGGCGCGCGCCCGGATGGATGATGACCCGGTTGCCGAGAAGCGCATGAGTCAGGGTGGCCCCGGCTCCGATCGCGCAGTCGCGCCCGATCCGGACCCGGGGGCCGATGCTGGCATTCGGGCCGATGACCGTGCCGGAGCCGATCTCGGCACCCGGGCCGATGACGGCGCCCGGATCGACCTGCACGCCGGGTTCGAGGCGCGCCTCGGGATGGATATGGGCCCCCGGGGCGATGCCGGCCGAGCCGAAGAGCGAGGCGGGCCGCATCGCCTCCGGATGGAGCCGCGCCAGCAGGCCGGCGTAGAGCCGGTAGGGATCCCGCAGGACGAGGGCCACGGTCTCGGCCGGCACCCGTGGGGCGAAGCGGGGCGAGACGAGGCAGAGCCCTGCCTGGGTCGCTGCGAGCGCGTCGCCGTAGCGGGCGTTGTCCATGTAGGCGACGTCGGTCGGCGTGGCGGATTCCAGCGGCGCGGCGCCGGTGATCACGCCGTCCGGGTTCGTGCCCTCGGGCAGCGAAACGCCAGCAGCCTCGGCGATGGCGCCGAGGCTGAGGGTGGTGGTCGCGGAGAAGAAGATCGGATCTGACATGCCGTCACAACGCGTTGCCTCCCCGAAAGGAGGCAGCGCTCCGGGTCAGAACCGCGAGCCGCCGGAGAACCGGAAGGCCTGCAGCTGATCCTTGCCGACGCGGCCGAGGTAATTGCCGGTCGCATCGTAGGCCTTCACGCCTTCATCCTTCGAGAGGGCGTAGGCGTAGTCGAAGCGGATCGGGCCCAGCGGCGAGTTCCAGAGGATCGACGCACCGACCGAGGACCGGATCGTCATCTTGTCGCGCACGTTCACGCACTCGGGTTCGACGCCGATGGTGTTCTGGTTGAAGTTACAGGCGCCGCCCGGTGCGATACCGTTGATGAAGGCATCGCCGTTCACGTTGAACTGCGTCCGGCCGTTATAGCCGAACAGCGTACCGGCATCGGCGAACACCGCGCCCTTCAGGCCCAGATCCCGCGGCACGCCGGGGAGCGGGAACTGAACTTCGACCGTTCCGCCGAAGTAGGTCGAGCCGCCGATGGCGTTCGAACGGCTGTCGCTGATGCCGACGTCGCGCGGACCGATACCGTTGGGCGCGAAGCCGCGGACCAGCGATGGGCCGAGGAAGAACTGATCGGTGATGCGCAGGGGCTGATCGTTCAGGGCCGTGATGTGACCGCCCTGGAAGCGGACGAAGCCGACCACGTCCTCGTAGAGCTCCTTGTAGTACCGGGCATCGCCGGTCACGCGGAAGAACTTCGAGTCGCCGCCGAGGCCGGCGACGTCCGGCTTCAGCTCGGCGTAGAGGCCGTTGCGGGGCGAGCCGAGGTTGTCGAGGGTCGAGTAGGCGAGCGTCAGGCCGGCGAGCGAGGTCAGCGTGTTGCCCTGCGACCCCTTGAGCGCGATCGAGGCTTCGCCGTCGAGGGCACAGGCGGGGTAGGCAGCCTGCTCACCCGGTGCACCGGTCGCAACCGTTCCACCCGTCAACACAGTGTAACCCGGGATCGGGTTCGAACAGTCGTTGTACGGGCGCTTGATCGTGTTCGGAACCTTCAACTCGGTGTTGTAGAGCGAGTACCGCATCGTGATGCCGAACTCTTCGGTGATCGGCAGGCCGACGCGGAGCTGGCCGCCATAGACCGTGGTCTCGTAGCGCGAGTAGCGGGTCTGGTCGCTGTACTTGTAGAAGGCATCGAAGCCGGCGGCGAGACGGTAGCCGAGGAAGTACGGCTCGGTGAACGAGAAGTCGAGGCCACGGGAGTACTGGCCGCCGGTGCCCGCCACGCGGACGTACTGGCCGCGACCGAGGAAGTTCGACTCCGAGATCGAGACTTCGCCGATGATGCCGTCCTGGGTGGAGTAGCCGCCCGCCACCGAGAACGAACCCGTGGGCTGATCCTCGACATCGATGTTGATGATGACGCGGTCGGCCGAGGAGCCCGGCTCGTTGGAGAAGCGCACCTTCTTGAAGAAGCCGAGGCCGTTCAGGCGCCGCTCGGCCCGGTCGGTCAGCACCCGGTTGTAGGCGTCGCCCTCGGTGATATCGAGCTCGCGCCGGATGACGTAGTCGCGGGTGCGGGTGTTGCCGCGGATGTTGATGCGCTCGACGTAGACGCGCGGGCCGTCCTCGACCACGAAGCCCAGGGCCACGGTGTGGGTGGCGCGGTCGCGCTGGCCGGTGGGACGCACCTGGGCGAAGGGGTAGCCCTGGCGACCGACCTGGTTGGTGACGCCGTTGAGGGTGCGCTCCACGTCCTCGGCATTGTAGACGTCGCCGACCTGCGCGCGGATCTCGCCGTCGAGGACCTGGGTGTCCAGGCCCGGCAGGCGGGAATCGATCGCGACCGCGCCGACGCGGTACTGCTCGCCCTCTTCAACGGTGACGGTGACGACCCAGCCGGCATCGCCCTCGCCCTCGACGTAGCGGGCATCCGCATTGATCACGCGGAAGTCGGCGTAGCCGTTCTTGAGGTAGTAGCGCCGGACGATGTCGAGGTCGTTGGTGATGCGATCCGGATCGTAGACATCGGAAGTCTTGATGAAGCTGAGGAAGTTCATCTCCGAAGAGGACATCAGCTCGCGCAGCTTGGACGACGAGTAGGCATTGTTGCCTACGAAGTTGATCGCCTTGATGCCGGTCTTGTCGCCTTCCTCGATCACGTAGATGACGTCCAGGCGGCCGTTCGGCAGGTCCACCGTCCGGAAGGTGACCTTGGCCGTTCCGCGGCCGGCGCGGCGGTAGACTTCCTTGATGCGCTGGATGTCGGCCTGAACCACGGCCTCGCTGAAGGCGCCGCGCGCCTTGGCCTCGACCTCGCCCTCGAGGGTGGCCTTCTCGATCTTCTTGTTGCCCTCGAACACCACCCGGTTGATCAGGTTGTTCTCGCGGACGCTGACGACGGTGCTGGCACCGCTGCGGGAGACCTTGACGTCGGAGAACATGCCGCTCGCCAGCAGGTTGCGGCGGGCTTCCTCGGGCGATCCGGAGGCGGTGCCGGTCACGTAGGACCGGATGGTGTCGGCATCGACACGCTTGTTACCCTGGACGACGATCTGCTGCGCCTGAGCGGCTCCACCGAGAACGAGGCCAGCGGCCGCCGCGGCGACTAGGACGATGGTCTGTTCCGCCGACTTACGCCGGCGCTTCCCCGTCATCGACATCATGTAATCGCCCGTCTCTTTATATCTTCAGCGCGAGTTTGCACCCGCAATCAGGCGCCCGTTTTCCGGGCGTCCTGACACCTGGTCCCAAGCTCAGCTTCTATCGGGATTCCGGCGTTAAGCAAACGCCGGGGGGTCCCGCTCACTGGGGATTTTGGGGAGACGTGGCCTTCCGGTCACTTAACGCCCCGGGCCGATCGTCGAACAGGGTCAACAAACGGTTGCGCGCGAAACCCGGAGGTTCCGCGCGCGAGGGGGATTGTGGTTAAGATCGAGGCGTTTGCATGTCTCGGAACGGGACCGGACGGTGCGTGCCGACCGGCCCCGCTCACGCCCGGTCAGGTTCCGCGGGCGCCCCAGGAGGCGCCGAGATTGAGAATATCGTTCCAGGCGGCGAACAGCATGAGGAACAAGACCAGGGCGAGCCCGATGCGGAAGCCGATCTCCTGTGCCCGCTCGCTCAGGGGCCGGCCGCGAACGGCCTCGAAGGCGTAGAACAACAGGTGGCCCCCATCCAGCAGGGGCACGGGGAAGAGGTTGAGGAGGCCGATCGAGACCGAAAGCAACGCGATCAGCCCGACCAGGCCGGCAAGGCCGCCGCTCTGGGCCACGGCACCGGAGACGCGGGCGATGCCGATCGGTCCAGACAGCTGATCGGGGGATTCCCGGCCGGTGGCCAGCTTGCCGATGTAGTCGATCGTCCGGTCGACCACGAAGTAGGTCTCGTAAGTCCCCAGGCCGAGGGACTGGAGCGGGCCGTAATGCACGAGCTTGGCCTCGCTCGCCTTCGGACCCTGGATTCCCAAACGGCCGAAGCGGTGACGCCCGAAGGGGGTCACATCCTCCTTGCGCTCCGGCACGGCCACGAGCTCGCGGGTCTCGCCGCCGCGCTCGACCGTGAAGGTGAGGCTGGAGCCGGCCGCCCCCGACACCGTCCGCTGCATGTCGGTAAAGCTGTTGACCCGCGACCCGCCGATGGCGCGGATCACGTCGCCGGGCTCGAAGCCGGCGCGGGCCGCGGCGCTGTCGGGCATCACGGCCTCGACGCGGGCCGGCGTCTCGTAACGGCCGCCGACATAGATGGCGCCTGAGAACAGCGCGATGGCGAGGATGAAGTTGGCGATCGGCCCGGCGGCCACGATGGCGGCGCGCTTCGGGAGGGACTGCGTCGGGAAGCTCGTGGCCCGCTCCTGCGGGGACATCCGGGCGACGGCCTCGGGGTCCGGAACGCTGGCGCCGTTGGCGTCGCCGTGGAACTTCACGTAGCCGCCGAGGGGGATCGCCGAGAGCTTCCAGCGCGTTCCGTGCCGGTCGTTGAAGCCGAAGAGTTCCGGTCCGAAACCGAGGGAGAAGGCGTGCACGCCGACGCCGCACCAACGCCCCACCAGGAAGTGCCCCATCTCGTGCACGAACACGACGATGCTCAGCACGATCAGGAAGGGGATCACGGCGCCGAAGAATCCGCTCGCCGTACCGCCCATGGCGTTCAGGAAGTCCATTGGTCGATCCTCTCGGCCTCCCCCGGGGCCGTCGCTCCGCTGTAGCAGATCGGATGTGTTGAACGCGAACGCAAACCTTTCGACCGGGTTTTGCGGTCGCAGGGGGGTCGGCGGGCCGGACTATCCCCGCATTCCCGAGGTCACGGTAAAGAACCACGGCGGCTTCGAAGCAGCCAGCAAAGTCCTCAGTGACCGCCACCGGCGCCGGCCGCGGCCCGGGGCCGCCGGATGAAGGGCACGGCGCAGGCCATGGCCACGAACAAAAAGGTCAGGACCAGGAACACGTCGGTGAAACCCATCACCAAGCCCTGGAGGCGCACGGTGTTCATCAGGGCCTTCAGCGCCATCGCGTCGGCGTTGCCGCCGAGCAGCTCGAACTGCCGGCGGGTCATCTCCAGGCGCTCGAGGACGGCGGTGTTGGTCCAGGTGAAGCGCTCGTGCAGGCGGGCGAGGTGCAGGTCCCAGCGGTCGTTCAGGACGGTGTTGATCAGCGCGAGCCCGACGGCACCGCCGAGGTTGCGGGTGAGGTTGTAGAGGCCGGAGGCGTTCTTCATGCGCGCCGGCGGCAAGGTGCCGAGGGCGATGTTGTTGATCGGGATCATGCACAGCATCAGCGAACAGCCACGCAGGATCTGCGGCACCAGGAGTTCCCAGAAGTCCCAGTCCTTGGTCAGACCGGTGACCATCCAGGTGCCGGTGGCGAACCCGAGGAAGCCGAGCCCCATCATCAGGCGCGGATCGACCCTGCCCGAGAAGCGCCCGGCGATCGGCGCGGTGGCGAACATGCAGAGGCCGGAAACGAACATCGTCTCGCCGATCTGGAGCGCCGAGTAGCCGCGCACGCGCCCGAGATAGACCGGGTAGAGGTAGGTCAGACCGTAGAGGCCGATGCCGAGGACGAAACTGAAGATGCAGCCGGCCGTGAAGTTGCGGTCGGAGAAGGCGCGCAGGTCGACGATGGGCTCGGCGGCCGTGAAGGCCCGCCAGAAGAAGGCGGGTCCGGCGGTTAGGCAGACGATCGCGCAGGCGAAGACGGCCTCGTCGGCGAGCCAATCGTGGTTCGGCCCTTCCTCCAGCACGTATTCGAGGCAGCCAAGCATCAGGGCCATGAACACGAGGCCGAACCAGTCGAAGCGCTTGAACAGGGCCAGGTTCGGCTCGTCGAAATCGACCAGCAGGTAGGTAGACACCGTCACGAAGATGCCCGGCACGACGTTGACGAGGAACAGC
The DNA here is from genome assembly GCF_979256535.1 of Methylobacterium sp. AC690. Taxonomy (NCBI): domain Bacteria; kingdom Pseudomonadati; phylum Pseudomonadota; class Alphaproteobacteria; order Hyphomicrobiales; family Methylobacteriaceae; genus Methylobacterium; species Methylobacterium sp. AC690. The sequence continues at coordinate 135,551 of NZ_CEEDOX010000002.1, forward strand.
CAGTGCCAGTCGAACAGGTCGGTGAGGTATCCGCCGACGGTGGGCCCGATGGTGGGCGCGAGCGTCGCCACGAGGCCGATCATCGGCGAGACGATGGAGCGCTTCGAGGGCGGGAAGATCGTGAAGGCGGAGGCGAAGACCGTCGGGATCATGCCGCCGCCGATGAAGCCCTGCGCCGCCCGCCAGAGGATCATCTCGTTGATCGAGGTGGAGGTGGCGCACATCAGGCTCATCAGCGTGAAGCCGCCGGCCGAGATCACGAACATCCAGCGCGTCGAGACGACCCGCGACAGGAAGCCGGACAGCGGGATCGAGATCACCTCGGCGATGAGGTAGCTGGTCTGCACCCAGGGGATCTCGTCGCCCGAGGCCGAGAGGCCGGCCTGGATCTCGGCCAACGAGGCCGAGACGATCTGGATGTCCAGGATCGCCATGAACATCCCGAACACCATGCAGACGAACGCCACCATGCGGCGGCGGTCGAGCGGCGGCTCGGCGGCCGGTGGGGCCGGTGCCAGGGTGGCTGTCGCGGCCATCGGCGGCGCCTAGTGCCGGGAGGCCGTGCGGAGGCGGTCGTCCCCGGCCGCAGTCTCGGCGCTATCGCGCGTGTCCACCCGGACGGTCACCGAAAGGCCGGGCCGCAGGATGCCCTCGCGGGCGACATCGGCCGGCACGTGGACCCGCACCGGCAGGCGCTGGACGATCTTGGTGAAGTTGCCGGTGGCGTTGTCGGGCGGCAGCAGGCTGAAGACCGAGCCGGACGCGGGGGAGAGCGACTCGACCTCGCCGACGATGTCGCGGTCCGGGTAGGCGTCCACCGCGATATGCACGCGCTGGCCCGGATGCATGCGCTCGACCTGGGTCTCCTTGAAGTTCGCGTCGATGCGGACGCTCTCCAGGGGGACCAGGGCGGCGATGCGCGAACCCGGGGAGACATAGGCGCCGGCCTCCGCGGCCTTGTTGCCGATCACGCCGTCGAAGGGCGCCCGGATCGTGGTGAAGTCCAGGTCGCGCGCGGCCCTGGCCTCGGCGGTGCGCAGTTCGGCGGCGAGGCCCTCCGCCTCCTTGCCCTGCGCCCGCAGCACCTCGACATTGGCCCGCATGGCCACGAGGGAGGCCTCGGCCCCCTTCACCGCGGCCTCCGTCCGGTCGCGGTCCGCCCGCGCCTGCTCGATGCGCGCCTTGGCGACGAAATCGACCTTCTCGAGTTGCTGCTGGCGGGCATAATCGGCCGCGGCGCGGACCGCATCGGCCCGGCTGGCGTCGATCTGGGCCGAGGCCTGCAGCATCTGCGCCTGCGCGGCCTCGACCTGCCGGGCGATGCGGGCGATGGCCGCCTGCTGCGTCTCCAGCTTGTCGTGGGCGGCCTGCGCGGCGAGGCGATAATCGCCGTCGTCAATCCGGGCGATCACGTCGCCCCTGTGCATCGTCTGCCCATTCACGACCGGAACCGCCGCGAGATAGCCGGGGATCTTGGCGGCCAGGACCGAGATGTCGGCCTGGACATAGGCGTCGTCGGTGCTGACGAAGAAGCGTCCGACGGTCCACCAGGCATGCGCCTTGTAGGCGCCGCCGCCGAGGGCGGCGAGCAGCAGCGTCGCCAGGACGAACTTGCGCGTCCGCCGGGGTTTGACGCGCGCCTCGCCCAGCGGCGGCACGATGACCGCCGGCGCCATCGCCTGGGCCGGGACGGCCGCCGGAGGCGCCGCCACCGTCCGTGTCTCGCCAGCGTCGACCGGAACCGGCTCGGCTCGAACCCCGTCGTCCTCGCGCAAGCTCATGATTTCGATCTCATGGACGACGTTCTCACGGACTTCGATCTCATGGACTTCGATCTCATGGCATCGATCCGGTTCTTCGAAGGAGTTGACCGAACCGTTCGGTCATTTTCAGGGCCGTGTGCGCTGGCGCGGCCCGGGGCATTCAGATATTATGACCGAACCGTTCGGTCAATGAGGATCCACACCATGGCGACCGCAGATGCCGCGCTCGATGCGCGGGAACGCACATCGGGCGAGACCGACAAGCGTCGCCAGATCCTCGACGGCGCGCGCGCGGTCTTCATGGCCTCCGGCTTCGACGGCGCGAGCATGGGCGAGATCGCCAAGGCGGCAGGCGTCTCGAAGGGGACGCTCTACGTCTACTTCGACAGCAAGGAAGCCTTGTTCGAGGATCTGGCGCTGTCCGAGAAGCGGGGTCTCGCCGAGGTGCTGTTCCGCCTCGACGCCGACGATCCCGACGTGCGCAGTGTCCTCACCCGGCTCGGGCGGAGCTACCTCGCCGAGATGATCCGGCCGGAGCACGTCACGGTGATTCGCATGGTCATCGGCGCCTGCGAGAAGTTCCCGCGCCTGGGCCAAGCCTTCTTCGAGGCCGGGCCGGTGCAGGGCACGACGCGGCTGGCCGCCTATCTCGACGCGCAGGTGGCGGCGTCGCGCCTGCGCTCGGCCGATACGAATCTCGCCGCGCGCCAGTTCCTGCAGATCTGCCAGGCCGGATTGCTGACGCGCCTGCTCTTCAACGCCGGCGACGGCGTCTCCCAGGCGGAGATCGAGCACAACGTCAGCGAGGCCGTGCGCGTGTTTCTGGCCGGCTACAGCCCCGACGCTTGAGGCTCGGGTCAGGCCGCCGTGAGGGCCTGGCTGCTCCAGCGACGAACCTCGGCATCGATGGCCAGGGCCTCGTCGACATCCGCGGGCGCGGTCCGGTACGGGCCGGCGAAGTACGCACAGGCGCGCTCGACCAGGTCGGCGATGCCGTAGAAGCCGATCGCCCCCTTGATGAAGGCCGCGACCGCGATCTCGTTGGCCGCGTTCATCACCGTGGGCGCGGCGCCTCCGGCGGCGAGCGCCGCCCGGGCGATGCGCAGGCAGGGGAAGCGCGCCTCGTCGGCGGCCTCGAAGGTCAGGCTTCCGGCAGCGGCGAGGTCGAGGTGGCGGCCACGGGCGATCGTCAGGCGCTCGCCGAGACCCAGGCAATGCGCGATCGGCACCCGCATGTCCGGCATGGCGAGGCCCGCCGTCACCGCGCCGTCACGCCAGTAGACGAGGCCGTGCACGATCGATTGCGGATGGACGATGACGTCGAGGCGCTCGGGTTCGAGGGCGAACAGGTGGTGCGCCTCGATCAGCTCCAGCCCCTTGTTCATCAGGGAGGCCGAATCGATGTTGATCTTCATGCCCATCGACCAGGTCGGGTGGGCGGCCGCTTCCGTGGGCGAAGCGGCGGCGATGCGCTCGCGGGTCCAGGTGCGGAACGGACCGCCCGAGGCGGTGATGGTCATCTTCGCGACGTCGTCGAGGCGGCCGTCCCCGAGGGCCTGCGCGAGGGCGTTGTGCTCGGAATCGACCGGCAGAAGGGTGGCGCCGTAGCGCTTGGCGTCGCGCATGAAGGCGTCGCCGGCGCAGACCAGGCTCTCCTTGTTGGCGAGCGCGACGGTGCGGCCGAGCTTCAGCGCCGCGTGGGTCGGGCGCAGGCCGGCGGCGCCGCTGACCGCCGCCACCACGATGTCGGCATCTCGGGCGACCGCCTCGAGGACGGCGCCCTCCCCGGCCCCGTTCCGGATACCGGTATGGGCCAGGGCGTCGCGCAGGGCCGGACCGGTGGACTCGTCGGCCAGGGCCACGAAATCGGGCTGCAGATTGCCGGCCAGCCGGGTGATGGCCTCGACATCGCGCCCCGCCACCAGACCGCCGATGCGGAAGCGATCGGGATGCTGCAGCAGCAGGTCGATGGTCGATTGGCCGATGGAGCCGGTGGCGCCGAGAATGGTGACGGTCAGCAACGGAAGGGTCCTTCAGGCCGCCACGAAGCGGCGGGCGATGAGATAGAAGCCGGCCAGGACGGCCACGGCGAAGAAGCCGTCGAGGCGATCCATGACCCCGCCATGGCCGGGAATGGCGCGGCCCGAATCCTTCACGCCGTAGCGGCGCTTGAGGGCGGATTCGACGAGATCCCCGGCCTGGCTCAGGACGGAGGCGGTGGCGCTGATGAGGGCGACGAGGGCGAGCGAGGTGGTCGCGAGATCGCTCCAGCCATGGTCACGCGCGACCACCACCAGGGCGACGCCGGCCAGGGTGCCGGCCGCGAGGCCGCCGAGCGCTCCGGACCAGGTCTTCTTCGGGCTGACCTTCGGCATCAACTTCGGACCGCCGAAGGTCCGGCCGGTGAAGTAGGCGATGATGTCGGTGGACCAGACCACGGCGAACATCCAGGCCGGTCCCAGGATGCCGATGGCGGGATCGTCGCGCAGGGCGGTCGGGACCAGGGCGATCACCGCCGAGCTCAGGAGGCCCGCGAGGGCCCGCCCCCGTCCCGCCCCGCCACGGGCCACGGCCGTCACGAGCACGGCCCCGAGGGCACCGACCCCGAGGGTCATCCCGGGCGCCGCGTCCCCGTGCAGGCAGAGGACGAGGCCGAACAGGGTGGCGGCCGTGAGCGCCAGGACGAGGCGCCGGGGGACGACCGCGCTCATGCCGATCCACTCGGCGGCGAAGACGATCCCGGCGGCGAGCCAGATCGCCGCGAAGGGCCAGCCGCCGAGGACCAGGGCGGACAGCACGATCGCGCCGAGCAGGACGGCCGAGACCAGGCGGGTCTGGAACTCACGGCTGGCGAGGAGGCCGCGCTGCGAGGCGGGTGCCGCCTCTCCGGGTGCCATGGTCAGCCGGCCTTGCCACTGAGGCCGCCGAAGCGACGGTCGCGGCGGTGGTACTCGTCGACGGCGGCGCGGAAGGCGGCGTGGTCGAAATCCGGCCAGAACTCCGGCACGATCACGTATTCCGCGTAGGCGGTCTGCCAGGTGAGGAAGTTCGACAGGCGCTGCTCGCCGGAGGTGCGGATCACGAGATCCGGGTCCGGGATGCCGGTGGTGTCGAGGGCGCCCGTGAGCACGTCGAGATCGATGGCTTCGGGCGACAGCCGTCCCGCCGCCACGTCCCGGGCGAGGCTGCGGACCGCCCGCAGGATCTCCTGCCGGCCGCCGTAGTTGAAGGCCACGATCAGGGTCAGGCCGGTATTGGCCCGGGTGCGCTGCTCGGCCTCGTCGAGCAATCCGGCAATGTCCGCCGGCAATCCCTCGCGCTCACCGATGATGCGGATGCGGACGTTGTTGCCGTGGAGATCCGCCAGGTCGCGGCGGACGAAGAGCTTCATCAGGCCCATGAGGTCCGCGACTTCGGCCGGCGGCCGACGCCAGTTCTCGGACGAGAAGCTGTAGATCGTCAGGTAGCGCACACCGAGTTCGATGGCGGAGCGCACGGCGCGCCGGACCGCCTCGACGCCACGCCGATGCCCCTCGACCCGCGGGAGCCCGCGATCGGAGGCCCAGCGGCCGTTCCCATCCATGATGATGGCGACGTGCGTCGGGGGCGCCGCGAGGGCGGGCACGGGGGAGCCCGGATAGACCGCCGCAGCGTTCTCCGCCGCGCCCAGCGCGACGTCCGTGCCGTGCACCCTCGCCGTCTCGATCTGACGCGCGCCTTCTGAGCGACCCAACGCGCTTCTCCCCCAACCGTCTCTCGTGCCGATCACACGTGGTCCCGATCCCGATCCTGGATCCTAGACCTGCATGATCTCCTTCTCCTTGGCGGCGAGCACGCCGTCGATCTCGGCAATGAACTGGTCGGTGGCCTTCTGGACATCGCCGGCCTGACGCTTCTCGTCATCTTCGCTGATCGCGCCGTCCTTCTCCAGCTTCTTGAGATGGTCCAGACCGTCACGGCGGACGTGGCGAACGGCGACGCGCGCTTCCTCGGTGTACTTGTGGGCGACCTTGACCATCTCCTTGCGGCGCTGCTCGTTCATCTCGGGCACGCGCAGGCGGATGGTCTGGCCCTCGGTCTGCGGGTTCATGCCGAGGTCGGATTCGCGGATCGCCTTCTCGACGGCGGCGATCATGCCGCGGTCCCAGACCGAGATGCTGAGCAGACGGGGCTCGGGCACGCTCACCGTCGCCACCTGGGCCATGGGCATCATCGCTCCGTAGGCATCGACCTGGATCGGATCGAGGATGCTCGGGGTCGCGCGGCCGGTCCGGAGCGATCCGAGATCACCCTTCAACGACGCCACGGCGCCCTGCATGCGACGCTTGATGTCGTTCAGGTCGAATTCTGGAATGGCTGCCATGCTGGACTATCCCGACGCGAACTTGAGGGAGTGGGTCGGGCCGCCGGGGCCCGTTCGTGGGCCTCAATGAACCAAAATCCAGTGGGTCGCAAATGGCGTTCGCGTCGTTTCGGCAGGAAACCCCCGAGCCGGGCGCGCGCGCTGCGCGCCTAGGCCTTCGCGGCACTCGCCGCGGCGGGCCCGGAGCGCTGCACGCAGTGGTTTCCCTCGACCTCGGTGAAGGCCCGGAGGAGCGCGACCGCGCCGGCGGCGGTCATCTGCGTCGGATCGAGCCGCGGCTTCGGGCCGTACCGCAGATAGAGCGTCTCGAGGGGTTCGGTGTGACCGGCATACCCCACCGTCCAGCCGCGAAAGTCGCGCTGCTCGATCGCGCGCGCCGCGACCAACACCATGCCGCTGTGGCGGCTATCCGCCGCAAGAGTCCAGAGCTGATCGGACAGGGCGACCGGGTACCCCTCCATGGCCTGCAGGAAAAACTTTTCGTTGAAGACCAACGCACCCGTGAATCCGGATGCCCGATCGTAGCGATTGCAGGAAGCCAGGATGTCCCTGACCAGCTCGCGCATGGTCCCGCCGTGCAACGTCAGGAGGTTGTGACTGTAGAAAACAATCTGCGAAAGGGACATGGCCGCGCTCGACGACCGCTCGACCCAGTTGCTGGCGGCTCGTTACGGCAACAGATCCGAAAACTCTCAACAAACATTGAGGGCGATCGGCGGACGTCCAGGCGCGACATCCGCCGTCGTGACCGGTGGCGCAGGCGCCGTCCGGGACGGGGCCCGCGACATCGCCTAGGGGACGACCTGGGTCGCCGGCGCCCCACCCGTCAGGATCGCCAGGATCGAACTCGGCGCGTGAACGGACCCGACGACGATCGACAGGCGGCTCTCGCGGGCGAGCGCGAAGGCGGCGGTGTCCATCACCTTGAGATCGCGTGAGATGGCCTCGTCATGGGTCAGCCGGTCGTAGCGCGTGGCGGTGGGGTCGCGGTTCGGATCGGCGGAGTAGACCCCGTCGACCTGCGTGGCCTTCAGCACGGCGTCGCAGCGCAGCTCGGCCGCCCGCAGGACGGCGGCGGTGTCCGTCGTGAAGAACGGGTTTCCGGTGCCGCCGGCGAGGACGACCACCTGGCCCTTGTCGAGATGATGCAGCGCGGGCTGGCGCGCATAGGTCTCGCAGATCGTCGGCATCGAGACCGCCGACATCGTGCGCGCCGGGACGCCCGCGGCGTTCAGGGCGGTTTCCAGGGCCAGGGAGTTCATGACCGTCGCCATCATCCCGAGGGAATCGCCGGTGGCCCGGTCGATCCAGCCGGCCGCCGAGATGCGGGCGCCGCGGATCATGTTGCCGCCGCCGACCACCAGCGCGATCTGCACGCCGGCCTCGCGGGTGCGGGCGATGTCGTCGGCGATGCCCGCCAGGGTCGGGGGATGCAGCCAGTACCCGTCGGGAGCGGCCAGCGCCTCGCCGGAGAGTTTCACGAGGACGCGGCGAAACGGTGTGGTCTCCGGCATCGAGCCAGTCCCCTCTAACCCGGCCTGGATCAGGTCGGGGAGCCAATCGGAAGCGGAGGGGTGTCTAGCCCAAGGGAGGCCGGAACGTCGAGGGGCGGCGCCATCCCTGGCACCGCCCCCCGGTGTTTTCGTAGGGATCGACGCCGATTCGACGATCGGCGCCGGTGACGTGTCAGCGCGAAAGGCTCGCGACTTCGGCCGCGAAGTCCGGCGCCTCGTCCTTCTCGATGCCCTCGCCGAGGGCGTAGCGCACGAAGGCGCTGAGCTTGACCGGCGCGCCGGCCTTGCCCTCGGCCTCCTTCAGCACCTGGCTGATGGTCTTGGAGCCGTCATGCACGAAGGGCTGCTCGAGGAGGGTGACCTCCTTGTAGTAGCTCTTCAGGCCGCTCTCGACGATCTTGGCGAGCACGTTCTCGGGCTTGCCGGCGTTCTTCTCGCGCAGGATGTTGATCTCGCGGTCGAGGGTCACCTGGTCGACGCCGGCCGCGTCGAGGGCCACCGGGTTGGTGGCGGCGACGTGCATGGCGATCTGGCGGCCGAGGGTGGAGAGCACCTCGACGTCGCCCTCGGATTCCAGCGCCACGAGCACGCCGATCTTGCCGAGGCCCTCGACCACCTGGCCGTGGACGTAGGAGGCGATCACGCCCTTGGTCACGTCGAGCTTGGCGACGCGGCGCAGGGTCATGTTCTCGCCGATGGTGGCGATGAGGTTGGCGAGGCTTTCCTTGACCGTGGTCGAGGCACCGGGGAACGTGGTGGCCTCGAGGCCGTCCAGCGTGCCGTCGGTGTTGAGCGCGAGCTTGGCGGCCTCGCGGACGAAGGCCTGGAAGCTGTCGTTGCGGGCGACGAAGTCGGTCTCGGAGTTCACCTCGACGATCGCGGCATGATGGCCGGCGGACTCGACGGCGACCAGACCCTCGGCGGCCACGCGGCCGGCCTTCTTGGCGGCCTTGGCAAGACCCTTCTTGCGCAGCCAGTCGACGGCGGCTTCGATGTCACCATCGGTCTCGTTGAGCGCGCCCTTGCAGTCCATCATGCCCGCGCCGGTCTTCTCGCGGAGCTCTTTCACCAGTGCGGCGGTGATGTTGGCCATGGCGGGTCCTTTCCGTGTCTTGTCAGATGCGAAGCCTTCCCGGGGGAAGTCTTCTGAAGCGGACGTTTCGAGTGAAGCGAAGTCTTTTGAAGCGACTGAGCCCGGCGCTCATGGAAAGCACCGGGCTTCAGGAAGCAGTGTCCGATCTGGCGATGGCGGCCCGATGACGGGCCGCCGAAGCGGGATCAGGCGGCAGCGGCAGCCTCGACGAAGCCGCGGGCCTGGTCGACCCAGCCGTCGCGACCGATGCGGCCGTTCAGCTTCAGGTCGGCATCGACCTTGGCGATGTCGTCGGCGCTCATGGAGGCCAGCTGCCAGTAGTGGTAGATGCCGGCTTCGTTGAGCTTCTGCACGATCTGCGGGCCGGCGCCGTGGAGCTTCGACAGGTCGTCGGGTGCGCCGCGGGGAGCCGAGAGCAGCTCGAAGTGCTCGGTGGACTCGACGAGGGCGGCGACGTCGGCCTGGTTGACCGAGCCCGACTCGACGGAGGTCGCCGCATCGTCGTTGGCCGGCAGCTCCTCGGCGACCGGCTCCTCGGAGGCGCCGAGATCGACGCCCATCGAGCCCTGGCCGCGCGAGATGCCGTCGATGGCGGCGCGGGCGATCAGGTCGCAGTACAGGGCGATGGCGCGGCCGGCGTCATCGTTGGCGGGGACGACGTAGGTGATGCCGTCCGGGTTGCAGTTGGTGTCGACGATGGCCGCCACCGGGATCCCGAGGCGCTGGGCCTCCTTGATCGCCAGCTGCTCCTTGTTGGTGTCGATCACGAACAGTAGGTCCGGCACGCCGCCCATGTCCTTGATGCCGCCGAGGGCCTTCTCGAGCTTGTCCTTCTCGCGGCCCAGCATCAGGCGCTCCTTCTTGGTGAGGCCCTGGGCCCCGCCGTCGAGGGTCTCGTCGACCTTGCGCAGGCGCTGGATCGAGCCCGAGATGGTCTTCCAGTTGGTCAGCATGCCGCCGAGCCAGCGGGAGTTGACGTAGTACTGGGCCGAGCGCTTGGCGGCTTCCGCGATGGTGTCGGCAGCCTGACGCTTGGTGCCGACGAACAGCACGCGGCCGCCCTTGGCGACGGTGTCGCTCACCGCCTGCAGGGCCTGGTGGAGCGCCGGCACGGTCTGGGCGAGGTCGATGATGTGGATGTTGTTGCGCGTCCCGAAGATGTAGGACTGCATCTTCGGGTTCCAGCGGTGGGCCTGGTGTCCGAAGTGGGCGCCGGCCTCGAGAAGCTGACGCATGGTGAAATCGACGGCCATGTCTTTGTACTCTCCGGTTGGTACCGCCGCGGAGGAAGCGATCGCGTCCGAGGGACGACGACCACCGGAAACGCCTCATTCAGGCATGAGGCCGGCTCCGCGTGTGGAATGGGCGGGGCCTTAACAGAGCCCGGCCGCCGAGGCAAGGTTTGCCGGCGCTGTCGCCTTCAGCGGATCGAGGCCGCGATCGCCTGCTGGATCGCCAGGATGTTGGCGCCGCGCTTCAAGGTCTTGCGGATCGGCTCGGCCCGGCCCGAAACCCAGATCGCGAGCTCGGAATCGAGGTCGAAGCTGCCCGCCGTCTCCACCGAGAACGACGTGATCGCGCGGTAGGGCACGGTCAGGTAGGAGACCTTCCGGCCGGTGATACCCTGCTTGTCCACCAGGATCAGGCGCCGGTCCGTGAACACGATGAGGTCGCGCAGGATCCGGAAGGCGACTTGGACCGGTTCGCCCTCGGTGAGGATGCCGGCCATCTGCTCGTTGACCTCCGCCGGCGAGAGATCGCTGCCGTGGCCGAGCAGTCCATCGAGAAAACCCATCGCGCGCCGTATCCCCCTGAAGCCCCGCATCACCTATGTAGGGGCGCGTCCGCCGTTCCGTCAGGGCGCCATGCCGGCGCCTGATGCCCGCGCCCGGAGTCCGCCTCGATGTCTTCCCCCGCCTCTCGATCGCGCCGCCTCCGGCTCGGCGTCAACATCGATCACGTCGCGACCGTGCGGAACGCCCGCGGCGGCGCCGCGCCCGACCCGATTCGCGCCGCCCGCGAGGCGGTCGCGGCCGGGGCGGACGGCATCACGGCGCATCTGCGGGAGGATCGCCGGCACATCCGCGACGCCGACATGGAGACGCTGGCCCGCATCCTGACGGTGCCGCTCAATTTCGAGATGGCCGCCACCGACATGATGATCGGGATGGCGATCCGGCTGAAGCCGCACGCCGCCTGCTTGGTGCCGGAGAAGCGCGAGGAGCGCACCACCGAGGGCGGCCTCGACATCGTCGGGGGGCACGATTCGCTCTTGCCCCGCATCGCCCGCCTGTCCGAGGCCGGCATCCGGGTCTCGCTCTTCGTCGAGCCGGACGAGGCCGTGATGGACGCGGCCCGGCGCCTCGGGGCACCGGTGGTCGAGCTTCACACCGGCAGCTACTGCGAGGCGGTGGCCGAGGGCGATGCGGGACGGACGGCCCACGAGCTCGACCGGATCACCCGGGCGGCGGCGTACGGGGCGGGTCTCGGCCTCGAGGTCCATGCCGGGCACGGCCTGGCCCTCGACAGCGTCGGTCCGGTGGCGGCCCTGCCGGAGATCGCCGAGCTGAACATCGGCCACGCGCTGATCGGCGAGGCGATCTTCGTCGGCCTGCCCCAGGCGATCCGCGACATGCGCGCCGCCATGGACGCGGCCCGGGAATGATTCTCGGCATCGGCTCCGACCTCTGCGACATCCGCCGGATCGCGAAATCGCTGGAGCGCTACGGCGAGCGCTTCACCCATCGGGTCTTCACCGACGGCGAGCGCGCCAAGTGCGAGGCCCGCGCGGCGCGGGCGCCCTCCTATGCCCGCCGCTTCGCCGCCAAGGAGGCCTGCGCCAAGGCCCTCGGCACCGGCATCGCCCGGGGCGTCTTCTGGCGCGACATGGAGGTGGTGAACCTGCCCGGCGGCCGCCCGACCCTCCGCCTCACCGGGGCGGCGGCGGAACACCTCGCCGCGATGGTGCCGGCCGGCCACGTGCCGAAGCTGCACATCACCCTCACGGACGACCCGCCCATGGCGCAGGCCTTCGTGATCATCGAAGCGGTGCCGGACAGCACGCCCGGGACTTAGCCGACAGCCCCCCTGCGTTGCGGCGCCTTTCCGCATGGTCTATGCCGCCGGTCGACCGTCAACGACGGAAGCCGCCCGGATTCCGGGTGCGAGCGTCGGACCGGAGATGGCAGCCAGATGGAACGTGCCCGCGTGGACCAGCAGACGAAGCGTGACCTGAAGGCTGCTGACACCGGCACCTGGGCGAGCATCAAGGAGACGCTCAAGGTCGGCGGCCAGGCGCTGCTGATCGCGCTGGTGGTGCGCACGCTGCTGTTCCAGCCGTTCAACATCCCCTCGGGCTCGCTCGTTCCCACGCTCCTGATCGGCGATTACCTGTTCGTCTCGAAATATTCCTACGGCTACTCGAAGTACTCCCTGCCGCTGAGCGAGTACCTGCCCTTCACGGCCGACGGCCGGGTCTGGGGCGCCGAGCCCAAGCGCGGCGACATCGCCGTGTTCAAGCTGCCCAAGGACAATTCCACCGACTACATCAAGCGCGTCATCGGCCTGCCCGGCGACAAGATCCAGATGAAGGCCGGGCTGCTCTACATCAACGACGTGCCGGTGAAGCGCGAGAAGATCGCGCCCTTCGAGACCACCGGGCCGTACGGCGAGCAGGCCAAGGCCGAGCAGTACCTCGAGACCCTGCCCAACGGCGTCACCCACCGGGTGATCGAGCGCGACGGCGACAACGGCTACTGGGACAACACCGAGCCCTACACCGTGCCGCAGGGCCGTTTCTTCATGATGGGCGACAACCGCGACAACTCGACGGATTCGCGCGATCTCGCCAATGTCGGCTTCGTGCCGTTCGAGAACTTCGTCGGCCGCGCGGAGATGATCTTCTTCTCCATCGACGAAGGCACGCCGGCATGGCAGATCTGGAACTGGCCGGCGAAGGTACGCTGGAACCGGCTGTTCACGACCATCCACTAGGACGTTATCCATCGTGACCGAAGAGGCGCGTCCCTCGAACCGGGCGCGGCGTGCGACCCGTCCGAAGCCCAACCTCGCGGTGCTCGAGGCGCGAATCGGCCACGTCTTCGCCGACCCGAAGCTGCTGGTCCAGGCGCTCACCCACGTGAGCAAGGCCGGCGGGAACGGCCGGCTCGGCAGCTACCAGCGCCTGGAATTCCTGGGCGATCGGGTCCTCGGCCTCGCCATCGGCGACCTGCTCTACGAGGCCTTTCCGCAGGCCGACGAGGGTGAGCTGTCGCGGCGTCTGGCCGGGCTCGTCCGGCGCGAGACCTGCGCCGCCGTCGCGACCACCTGGGACGTCGGCCCGCACCTCGCCCTCGGCCCCGGCGAGGTCCAGAGCGGCGGTCGGCGCAACCAGACAATCCTGGCGGACGTGTGCGAGTCGATCCTCGGGGCGGTCTTCCTCGATGCCGGCTACGACGTCGCCAAGGGCATCGTCAACGCGGCCTTCACCCCCGACACCGACACGGCGGCCCCCCGCGGCCGCGACGCCAAGTCGGCCCTGCAGGAATGGGCCATGGCCCGTGCCCTGCCGATCCCGTTCTACGAAGTGGTCGACCGCTCGGGGCCCGACCATGCGCCGGTGTTCCACATCGCGGTCCGCGTCGAGGGACTGGAGGCCGGTATCGGCGTCGGCCCCTCGAAGCGCCTCGCCGAGCAGGAGGCCGCCCGCCTCGTGCTGGAGCGCGAGATCACCGGCCCCGATCCCGCGCGAATCCAAGATCCCTCGCAAACCAAGGAGACGTCGGCGGACGTCGCTGAAGGACATACCCCAGATGCCTGACGACGATGTGCCGGACGACGATTTCGACGGCGACGACGACTTCGCGCCACCGCCGCTGCAGCCGCTGCCCGCGGTGCGGATGCCGGAAAACACCACTGCGGGGTTCGTCGCGCTGATCGGCATCCCCAATGCCGGCAAGTCGACGCTGCTGAACAGCCTCGTGGGCACCAAGGTTTCGATCGTCTCCCGCAAGGTGCAGACCACCCGCGCCCTGGTGCGCGGAATCGTCATGCACGAGACCGCGCAGATCATCCTCGTCGACACGCCGGGGATCTTCGCCCCGAAGCGCCGCCTCGACCGGGCGATGGTGCATTCGGCCTGGAGCGGCGCCTCGGATGCCGATGCCGTCTGTCTGCTGATCGATGCCCGCAAGGGCGTGACCGAGGAGGTCGAGGCGATCCTGGCCAAGCTGCCGGACGTGAAGCGCCCCAAGGTGCTGATCCTCAACAAGATCGACCTGATCCCGCGCGACCGCCTGCTGGCGCTCGCGGCCGCGTTGAACGAGCGCATCGCGTTCGTGCACACCTTCATGGTCTCGGCCCTGAACGGCGACGGGATCGAGACGCTGAAGACGACGCTGGCCGGCATGATGCCGAAGAGCCCGTGGCTCTACCCGGAGGACCAGGTCTCGGACGCACCGATCCGGATGCTGGCCGCCGAGATCACCCGCGAGAAGCTCTACGACCGCCTGCACGAGGAATTGCCCTACCGCTCCACCGTCGAGACGGACCAGTGGCAGGTGCGTCCGGATGGTTCGGTCCGCATCGAGCAGACCATCTTCGTGGAGCGCGAGAGCCAGCGCTCCATCGTGCTCGGCAAGGGCGGCCAGACCATCAAGGCCATCGGCCAGGCGGCCCGCCACGAGATCGCGGAAGCGGCCGAGCAGACGGTGCATCTCTTCCTGCACGTCAAGGTCCGCGAGAACTGGGCGGACGATCCGGCGCGCTACCGGGAGATGGGTCTGGAGTTCCCGCGCGGCTGAGCATGGGCTATGAGAACGGGAGATCGACGCCGCGGCGATTCTTGTCGCGTGCTGGCCGAGCCTCCCGATTTCCTGTCACGCCCTGAGCCGTCGAGGCGCGCGCGTCGTCGCGCCGGATCCCGTTACGATGTCCACCATGCCTGTCTCGGAAGCCGTCTACGGCGCGCCGCCCCTGGAACTGGTGGAGGTGCCCCCGCACGCGGTCCAGGTCTCGCCCCTGAGCCCCGGGGCGGCCCGCCTCGAGGATCTCGAGCCCGGGAGCCTGGAGCGGCTCGACATCCTGGCGCCGGCCGGGACGATCGAGCGGCGCTACGTGCTGGCGCTGGGCCTGAAGGCCCTGCGGCCCGGCGGGCGCCTCACCGCACTGGCGCCCAAGGATCGCGGCGGAAGCCGCCTCGCCAAGGAACTCACCGGGTTCGGCTGCCCGGTGCATGAGGAGGCGCGGCGCCACCACCGGATCTGCGTCGGCACGCGCCCGGAGGCGGTCGGCGATCTCGAGGAGGCGATCCACGAGGGCGGTCCGCGCCACATCGACAATCTCGCCCTCTGCACGCAGGCCGGGATCTTCTCCTACGACCGCCTCGACCCCGGCAGTGCCCTGCTCCTGGCCAACCTGCCGACGCTCGCCGGGACGGGCGCCGATTTCGGCTGCGGCCTCGGGATCCTCGCCCGCGCCGTGCTCGGCTCGGCCAAGGTCACGGCCCTGACCCTCATCGACCTGGACCGGCGCGCCATCGAGATGGCGACGCGCAACGTCAGCGATCCGCGCACCACCCTGCGCTGGGCCGATATCCGCGCCGGCGGCCTCGGCCTGACGCGCCTCGACTTCGTGGTGATGAACCCGCCCTTCCACGACGGCGGCACCGAGGACCAGGCCCTCGGCCAGGCCTTCATCGCCCGGGCGGCCGAAGCCCTGCGCCCAGGGGGCAGCCTCTGGCTCACCGCCAACACCCACCTGCCCTACGAGGCGCCTCTCAAGGCCGCCTTCAAGAGCGTGGCGCTGAAGGCCTCGGCCGGGGGCTACAAGATCTACGAGGCGCGCCGATGACGCGGCCGGCCAAGATCGCGCAGCTGCGCCTCGACCGGCTCCTCGCCAATATGGGCTACGGCTCGCGGCGCGAGATCGCGCTCCTCACCCGCGCCGGCCTCGTGGTCCTCGACGGCGCGCCCCTGCGGGACGCGGATCAGCGCATCCCGGTCACGCCGGACCTCGCCCAGCGGATGACCGTCGACGGCGACCCCCTCGACCCGCCGCCGGGCCTGACCCTGATGCTGCACAAGCCGCTCGGCGTCACCTGCTCGCACAAGGAAGCCGGCCCTCTCGTCTACGCTCTCCTGCCCGAGCGCTGGCGCCGGCGCGACCCTGCCCTCTCCACGGTCGGGCGCCTCGACAAGGAGACCTCCGGCCTCCTGCTCCTCACCGATGACGGCGCCCTCCTGCATCGGATCATCGCCCCGAAGGCGAACGTGGCCAAGCGCTACCGCGTCACCCTGGATCGTCCGCTGACCGGCACCGAGGGCTCGGCCCTCGCCTCCGGCACGCTGATGCTGGACGGCGAGGAGAAGCCGCTGCTGCCGGTCGGGTTCGAGGCCGAGGGCGAGACCGGCGCGGTGGTGACCCTGCACGAGGGGCGCTACCATCAGGTCCGCCGCATGTTCGCCGCCCTGGGCAACCACGTCACCGCCCTGCACCGCGACCGCGTCGGGGGTCTCGATCTGCCGGACGACCTGGCGCCCGGCGATCATCGCGTTCTCGGCGAAGCGGAAATCGCCGCAATCTTCGCCGGCGACGCGCCCTGATCGGTCCGGAACCGGACCCTGCGCAACCGGTTGGATCGGCAAACGCCAGCCCGACCGGTGATTCCCCTGAACCGACTCCCGACGCGGCTCCTGGCGCTGGCCCTCGGCACGGGCCCGGCCAGCCTCGCCCTGGCGGACATTCCGGGCGCCGACTGGATGCCGGCCGATCAGGTCAAGCAGAAGCTGATGGCCGCCGGATACACCCGCATCACCGCGTTCGAGGCCGATGACGGCCACTGGGAGGGCGAGGGCCTGAAGAACGGCGTCAAGATGCCGTTCCATGCCGACCCGAAGACCGGCGCGATCCTCACGGAGAAGCCCGACAAGTCAGTCGGCCCTCCCCGCCGCGTCCGGGACGCGTCCCTGTGCCCTGCGGCGGACCGCGTCGACGATCGCAGCGGCGAACCCCGTCCGTCCGGCGCCGACGAGGCTGCGGACGACGTCTTGCACAGGGTCCTCGCGCCCCAGCTGCCTTGCCAATCCCGGCCGACTCGTTTATGCGCCACCCCTCGCGTTCGCTCCGGCTGGGGGCTGAACGGACGGTGTCGATTCGTTCGGCACAGGGTCAAGCCTTGCGAAGGGCCGATCCCGTCGTCCCGTGTCTCCGCCTTCGATCAACCGCTCGGGCCTTCAAACGGCTCGAAGGGCTTGGCGCCGGGCGACTGCGTATGAACCGGCCCGACGCTTCCTTTCCCGCACGTTCTTCGTGCCGTCGGGTCCCTTTGAATATGAAGGGCCCGTTAATGCCTCTCTACGAACACGTCTTCCTGGCGCGCCAGGACGTGACGGCCCAGCAGGTCGAGACCATGGTCGAGACCTACAAGGGCGTCATCGAAGCCAATGGCGGCAAGGTCGAGAAGATCGAGATGTGGGGCGTGAAGTCCCTCGCCTACCGCATCAAGAAGAACCGCAAGGCGCATTTCACGCTCCTCAACGTCGACGCCCCCCCGGCGGCCCTCGCCGAGATGGAGCGTCAGATGCAGATCTCCGAGGACGTCCTCCGCTTCATGACCGTCCGCGTCGAGGAGCTCGAGTCCGAGCCGTCGGCGATGATGCAGAAGCGCGACCGCGACGACCGCAAGGATCGTGAGCGCGGCCGTCGTCGTGACGACGAAGGCTTCGGCGGTGGTGGATTCGGCGGCGACCGCGATCGCGGCGACCGTGGTGATCGCGGCGACCGGGGCGACCGCCCCGAGCGCAGCTTCGGCGGGGAGGCTTAAGTCATGGCATTTGGTGCTGGACCCGGTGCACCCGCCGCTGGCGGCGGTGGTGGTGGTGGTGCAGGTGGCGGACGCCGCCCCTTCTTCCGTCGTCGGAAGACCTGCCCCTTCTCGGGCGCGAACGCGCCCAAGATCGACTACAAGGACGTCAAGCTCCTGTCGCGCTACGTCTCCGAGCGCGGCAAGATCGTGCCGTCGCGCATCACGGCGGTCTCCGCCAAGAAGCAGCGCGAGCTCGCCCAGGCGATCAAGCGCGCCCGCTTCCTGGGCTTCCTCCCCTACGTGATCAAGTAAGCGCCCCGGCGCGCGCCCCGGCCCGTCCTCCACGGGCCGGGGCACCACGCCGCTCGCGCGGCACACGGGTTCGTACCGGCCGATCCGACAGGAGGGCCGGGAGTCGTTGGGGCACCAGGCGCCTCTAACCCTGCCCAGGACGGGACAGTGGGACAGCGGGATTGATGACACAGTTTCTCGGCATCGGTATCGGCGCGGGTCTCGTCTCCGCCCTCCTCTTCGGCGTCCTGCTGAAGGCGACGGCGCTCGCGATCCTGCTCTACCTGCTCGCCCCGCTCCCGATCCTGATCGTGGGGCTCGGCTGGAGCCACCGGGCCGCCCTGGTCGCGGCCGTCACCGGCGCGCTTGCCCTCGCCCTCGTGGTCCAGCCCTTCCTCGGCCTCGGCTTCTTCGCCTATCTCGCCCTGCCGGCCTGGTGGCTCGCCTACCTGGCCCTGCTCGGACGACCGGGCGCCGACGGCACGATGGAGTGGTATCCGACCGGGCGCCTCCTCGCCTGGACCGCCGGCACGGCCGGCCTCGCCTTCGTGGCCATCGCGGTGATCGCCGCCCCGAACTACGAGACCTTCCAGTCCCAGCTCCGGGGCATGACCCGGACGCTGATCCAGGTCCGGGCCGACCGCGCCGTCAACCCGGCGGCTCCCGTTCCCGGCCCTGCGGCGCCCGCGCCGAAGCCGGACGCCCCCGAGGCCGGCGCCGAAGCTCCGGCCGGGTCTGCGGCCGAGTCCGGGTCGCAGGATCCCGCTGAGGCGACGCGGACCGAGGTCGCCAACGCCCTCGCGGCCATCGCGCCGGGGCTCGCCACCCACGGCCTCACGGTCCTGCTGACCTTCTATCTCTGGGCCGCCGCCCGCATCGTACGGATCTCCGGGCGCCTGCTGCGTCCCTGGCCGGACCTCGCGGCCACGATGATGCCGCGCCGCGTGCTGGCCGTGCTCGTGGGCGCCGTGGTGCTCGCCCTGGTGCCGGGCTATCCGGGCACGCTAGGCGTCGCCGTGGCGGGGGCGCTCAGCGCCGCCTTCGCGATCCAGGGCCTCGCCGCCTTCCACGACCGCAGCCGCGGCCGGCCCGGGCGCCTCGCCCTCCTGCTCGGCCTCTACCTGATCCTCTTCTTCACCCAGGGCGTCGCGCTCCTCGCCCTGACCCTGTTCGGCATGGCCGATACCGCCCTCGACCGCCGCCGTCCCCGCGACGCGGCCGGACGACCCTGATCCTCCCCCCAACCGAAGGACCAACACCATGGAAGTCATTCTCCTCGAGCGCGTCGCCAAGCTCGGCCAGATGGGCGAGACCGTGAACGTGAAGCCGGGCTACGCCCGCAACTTCCTCCTCGCCCGCGGCAAGGCCCTGCGCGCCACCGAGGGCAACAAGAAGCACTTCGAGACCCAGCGCGCCCAGCTCGAGGCCCGCAACCTCGAGCGCAAGTCCGAGGCGCAGGCCGTCGCCGAGACCCTCGAGGGCAAGAGCTTCGTGCTCATCCGCCAGTCGGGTGAGACCGGCGTGCTCTACGGCTCGGTCTCGACCCGCGACCTGGCCGAGGTCGTCACCGCGGACGGCTTCACCGTGGGCCGCGACCAGTTCGCCCTCAACCAGCCGATCAAGACCCTCGGCCTGCACACCGTTCCGATCGTGCTGCACCCCGAGGTCGAGGTCAGCATCACGGTGAACGTCGCCCGTTCGCCGGAAGAGGCCGAGCGTCAGGCCCGCGGCGAGTCGACCACCGAGCGTGAGGCGTTCAACCTCGACGACCTCGGCCTCGAGGTCGGTGCCGCCCTCGCCGAGGCCGGCGACGACCGCGAGTAATCGCGCCACAGGACGGTGAACAATGGGGATGACCGGCCTTAACGGTTGACTAGTTCCGCATTTGTTCCAGCATGGACGCCCGTCATCCCCCCGGATGGCGGGCGTTTCTGCGACCGGTCCCCTCGCCCGCTCTTCCCCGAAGTGCGGACCGGACGGGACGGAAGGCCGCAAAGCGCGAATCGGCTAAGGTTCGGCTAACCATGCCGGCGCCATGGTCGGGCGATAGCGACGTGCGGCGGCGGACCCCCGCGCGGACGATTGAATCGACGAGTCGGAGCCTCGAATCAGCCCATGGCCCTGCCCAACGCCCTGACGGCCAACCTTCAGCCCGTCGCGCAGGAATTCCGCGTCGCGCCCCACAACATCGATGCCGAGCAGGCGCTGCTCGGCGCGGTTCTGGTGAACAACGACGCCTTCTACCGGATCTCGGACTTCCTCCTGCCCGAGCACTTCATGGAGGACGTCCACCGCAAGATCTTCGAGGTGGCCTCCCAGCTGATCAAGGCCGGCAAGCTCGCCACGCCGATCACCCTGAAGACCTACCTGGGCGATGCCGATCTCGGCGGCCAGACGGTGATGCAGTACCTCGCCCGCCTCGCGGCCGAGGCCACCACCGTCATCAATGCGGGCGATTACGGCCGCACCATCTACGACCTCGCCATCCGCCGCCGGCTCATCACCATCGGCGAGGACCTGGTGAACGGCGCCTACGAGGCCCCGGTGGAATCCTCCCCCCGCGACCAGATCGAGGGCACGGAGCGGCGGCTCTACGAGCTCGCCGAATCGGGCAAGTACGACGGCGGCTTCCAGAAGTTCTCCGACGCCCTCACGGCCGCGGTGGACATGGCGGCCAAGGCCTACCAGCGCGAGGGCAAGCTCTCGGGCATCGCCACCGGCCTGTCGGACCTCGACGCCAAGATGGGTGGCCTGCAGCGCTCGGATCTGATCATCCTCGCGGGCCGCCCGGCCATGGGCAAGACCTCGCTCGTCACCAACATCGCCTTCAACGTCGCCAAGGCCTACCAGGCCGAGAAGCTGCCGGATGGCCGGACCGAAACGAAGAACGGCGGCATCGTCGGCTTCTTCTCGCTCGAAATGTCGGCCGAGCAGCTGGCGACCCGTATCATCGCCGAGCAGTCGGGCGTGCCGTCCTACAAGATCCGTCGCGGCGACATTCAGCCGGCGGAGTTCTACAAGATCACCGATGCCGCCCGGGACATGCAGACGATCCCGTTCTACATCGACCAGACCGGCGGCATCTCCATCGCGCAGCTCGCCGCCCGCGCCCGCCGCCTCAAGCGTCAGAAGGGCCTCGATCTCCTGATCGTCGACTACCTGCAGCTGCTCTCCGGTTCGGGCAAGCGCAGCGACAACCGCGTGCAGGAAATGACCGAGATCACCACCGGCATGAAGGCGCTCGCCAAGGAACTGGCGGTGCCGATCATCGCCCTGTCGCAGCTCTCCCGTCAGGTCGAGAACCGCGACGACAAGCGTCCGCAGCTGGCAGATCTCCGCGAATCGGGCTCGATCGAGCAGGACGCCGACGTGGTGATGTTCGTCTTCCGCGAGGAATACTACGTCAACAACAAGAAGCCCCGCGAAGGCACCGAGGAATTCTTCGCCTGGGAAGCCGAGATGAACCGCGTTCACGGCAAGGCCGAGGTCATCCTGGGCAAGCAGCGCCACGGCCCCACCGGCACGGTCGAGCTGCAGTTCGACGCCAACATCACGCGCTTCTCGAACCTCGCGCAGTCCGACCGCCTGCCGGAGCAGATGTAGGCGGGCCGCCCCTGGACAGGCTCGCTTGGCGCGGACGCGCCTCGCGAACGAGTGCGAAATCCCGTATGGTCGACGGGATCCGCGAACCGTCGCACCCGGACGCGAGAAGGAGCGACCGTGGCACATCCCCAGCGCGTCGAGGCCGGTCCGCGCCCCGGCACTGCCTCTGACGCCGGCCGCGCAGCCCGGTTCACCGAGCAGGCCGCACACCTGCGCCGGCGGGCCCGGGCGAAGCTCGACCTTCCCCATCCGATCGACGCGGTGGAAGCGGCGGCGCGCGCGGAACGGAATGCCGTGACCAGCGCGCTGCGAATCAGCCTGTTCCAGGTGCTGAAACGGGATCATCAGCCCGACCTGCGGACCCGGAACGGGGCACCATCCATCCGCGTGCAGCGTCTCGCCGTCCGGGAGCGGGTCGAGGACAGCCCGAGCCTCGGGAGCCGGATGGAAGCGCTTTGCGAACGCGCCGATCGTCGTGCCCGTATCGAGGCGGCGGCCGAAACCAACCTTGCGGAGGCGACCGTCCCGGAAGCATCTCCCTGCGGCATCGACGCGGTTCTGAACCGCGAGGTTTCCTGGCCCCCGGCGGCCGTTGAGAAGGCGCGCGACCCATCCTAGGCCTGACTGATCCGGAACGGCGCCCGATGCGCGAAGCGACCCACGGCGCCCACCTCACCATCGACCTCGCGGCCCTCGCGGAGAACTGGCGGCGGCTCGATGCCCAGGCGCCGGAGGCGGGCTGTGCGGCCGTGGTCAAGGCGGATGCCTATGGCTGCGGCCTGTCCCAGGTGGCGCCCGCGCTGTGGGCGGCCGGGTGCCGGACGTTCTTCGTCGCGCATCTGAGCGAGGCGGTGGAGGCCCGGGCCGTCCTGCCCGAGGCGACGATCTACGTCCTGAACGGTCTCCTGCCCGGCCTCGGCCCGACCCTCGTCGCGCACGATCTCCGCCCGGTGCTCGGCAGCCGGGAGGAACTCGCCGAATGGGCCGCCCTGGCAGAGACCGCCGGTCGTCCCCGCCCGGCCGCCCTGCATGTCGATACCGGCATGAACCGGCTCGGCCTCTCCGTGCCCGAGGCCCTGGGGCTCTCGGGCGATCCCCTGATCGCGCGCGCCGGCATCGCGCTGCTGATGACCCACCTCGTCAGCGCCGAACTGGCGAGCGACCCGATCAATGCGCGCCAGATGGCGGATTTCGCGCGGGTCCGGGCCGCGCATCCCGGACTGCCGGGCTCCTTCGCCAACTCCTCCGGGATCTTCCTCGGAGCCGAAGCCCATCACGACCTGCTGCGGCCCGGCTATGCCCTGTTCGGCGGCAACCCGACCCCGTGGAAGCCCAACCCGATGCGGCCGGTGGTGCGCCTGGAGGCGCAGGTCGCGCAGATCCGCGACGTCTCTCCCGGCGAGACCTGCGGCTACAACGGACGCTGGCGGGCCACCGAGCCGCGGCGCCTCGCGACCCTCTCGATGGGCTATGCCGACGGCTATCCGCGGTCCGCGAGCGGCCGCGGCATCGCCCTGGTCGATGGCGTGCGCTGCCCCATCCTCGGGCTGATCTCGATGGACCTCATCATCCTCGACGTGACCGAGGCACCCGCGACCCGGCGCGGCGCGACCGCGACCCTGATCGGCGACGGGCTCGACGTCGACGCGGTCGGACGCGCCGCCGGCACCATCGGGTACGAGATCCTGACGGGGCTAGGTTCTCGCTATGTTCGCCATTATGTGACAGGACACGAGGCCTGAAGCCCGCCGGACGAATGGGCGCCCGGGCGCCCCTCCCAGCGGAATTGCGATGGCCAAGATCCAACAGACCTTCGTCTGCCAGTCCTGCGGGGCGGTCTACAATCGCTGGCGCGGGCGCTGCGAGGCCTGCAACGGCTGGAACACCATCGTCGAGGAGACCGGCGCCACCGGCCCGCAATCCGGCCCGGTCAAGACACGGCCGAGCCGGGCCCGCGGCCGGGTCTTCGCCCTGGAGGGCCTCACCGGCGAGGTGAAGGAGGCGCCGCGCATCCCGTCCGGGATCAACGAGCTCGATCGCGTCACCGGCGGCGGCTTCGTGCGCGGCTCGGTGATCCTCCTCGGCGGCGATCCCGGCATCGGCAAGTCGACCCTGCTGATGCAGGCCTCCGCCGCCATGGCCCGCACGGGCGAGCGCGTCGTCTACATCTCGGGCGAGGAGGCGGTGGCGCAGGTGCGCCTGCGCGCCGAGCGCCTCGGCCTGTCCTCGGCCGCGGTGGAGCTCGCGGCCGAGACCAACGTGGAGGACATCGTCGAGACCCTGTCGCAGGGGCGCCCCCCGGCCCTGGCGATCATCGACTCGATCCAGACCATGTGGACCGAGACCGTGGAATCGGCCCCCGGCACCGTCACGCAGGTCCGCGGTTCGGCCCAGACCCTGATCCGCTTCGCCAAGACCACCGGCACGGCGGTGATCCTCGTCGGGCACGTCACCAAGGACGGGCAGATCGCCGGACCCCGGGTGGTCGAGCACATGGTCGATGCCGTCGCCTCCTTCGAGGGCGACCAGGGCCACCATTTCCGCATCCTGCGGGCGGTGAAGAACCGCTTCGGACCCACCGACGAGATCGGCGTGTTCGAGATGACCGATGGCGGCCTCGCCGAGGTGCCGAACCCCTCCGCGCTGTTCCTCGCCGGCCGCGACCACGCGGCGCCCGGCACCGCGGTGTTCGCCGGCATGGAGGGCACGCGCCCGCTCCTCGTCGAGATCCAGGCCCTCGTGGCGCCCTCCTCCCTCGGGATGCCCCGGCGGGCGGTGGTCGGCTGGGACCCGAACCGCCTGTCGATGGTGCTGGCGGTGCTGGAGGCCCATGGCGGCATCCGCCTGGGCACGCACGACGTCTACCTGAACGTGGCGGGGGGCCTGCGCATCTCGGAGCCCGCCGCCGATCTCGCCGTGGCCGCCGCCCTGGTCTCGTCCCTGTCCGGGGCGACGCTGCCGCCCGAGACGGTGTATTTCGGCGAGATCGGCCTCTCCGGTGCGGTCCGCCCGGTGGCGCAGGCGCCGGCGCGGCTCAAGGAAGCGCTGAAGCTCGGCTTCGCCAAGGCCGTGACGCCGCAGGGGCGCGGCGAGGGCGGCGACAGCGCCCTCTCGACGGAGGCCCTGCGCCACATCGCCGACATGGTGGCGGGCATCGCCAGCAACGGGCCCCGCCGGGTCGCCCAGCGCCGCGGGCACAATCCACCCGATTACAGCGACGACGATTAGGGCGTCGGCCCGGACCGGTGGAGCCCGCCCCGGGCCCGGCGTGGTCCCCCTCTGGAAACAGGGCCGGCCATGGTGGAGGATCGACAGTCGATCCCGCCCGCGTCGAAGGTCTGGCCCGCCCCCGGGACGACTATTACGGCACGAAACAAGTCGTCGGCCGGCACGCCGCTGAACAGTCCGACGGGTGAGAGGCCGGATGGCCGTCCGAAACGGGCGGACGACGGCGTGAGGCCGCGCCCGCGTCACGCCGGACCCGCGCGAGCACCGGGCGGGAATGGGCCTCCACGCCAGGGTGACGGCCGAGTTTCCGCGCGATATACAGGGCCGCGGCCGGGGGAAGCCGCACGATCCGGTCATCGTCGCCGCTCCGCCCCATGAAGTGACAATCGTCAGAGATGCCGTTCTCCGTTCTCGATCTCGTTGTGCTGGGTATCGTTGTCGTCTCGGCGCTGTTGGCGGCCGTGCGCGGCGCGACTCGCGAAGTGCTCGCCATCATCGCCTGGGTCGCCGCCGCCGCCATTGCGTGGAAATTCCATCCTTACCTGCTGCCCACGGTCAGCCAGCACGTGTCGAACGCCACCGTCGCCCTGGTGGCCTCGATCGCGGCGATCTTCCTGGTGACGCTGATCGTCGTGTCGATCATCACCGTGAAGGTGTCGGATATGATCCTCGATTCGCGCATCGGCGCGATCGATCGGTCGCTGGGTTTCCTGTTCGGCGCCGGCCGCGGCTTCCTGATCTGCGTCATCGGCTGGGTGTTCCTGGCCTGGCTCGTCCAGGGCAAGATGCCCCCCTGGGCGTCCGAGGCGCGCAGCCGCCCGATGCTCGAGAAGTCCGGCGAGGCCCTGGTGGCCCAGCTGCCCGAGAATCCGGAAGGCTTGTTGAAGCAGTTCAAGAAGCCCAAGACCGACGCGCCGGCCGATCCCGTCGAGCCGCCGGAAGGAGAAATCCCGGCCCAGCGCCGGACCGAAGCACCAGCCACGCCCGCTCCGCGACGCTGATCTGCGTCTCTGCGCGCTTGGTTGCAGCGCGAAGGCCGACTACATGACGGCTTCTTGACGGTGCCCGCTCGGGATTCGCGCGGGACCAAGCAGGGATCGACATCATCATGTCTTTAGCCAAGTCGAGCGCCCGCCCCCCTGTCGAGGTCGTGGACGGGCTCGACCGCGACGGCGACACGCTGCGCGAGGAATGCGGCGTCTTCGGCATCTTCGGCCATCCGGATGCCTCCGCCATCGTCGCCCTCGGCCTGCACGCCCTGCAGCATCGCGGCCAGGAGGCGGCCGGCATCGTCTCCTTCGACGGGGCGGTCTTCCACTCCGAGCGCCGGCCCGGCCTCGTCGGCGATTCCTTCTCGGACCGCTCGACCATCGAGCATCTCGAAGGCCCGGCCGCCATCGGCCACGTCCGCTACTCCACCACCGGCGGCACCATCCTGCGCAACGTGCAGCCGCTCTTCGCCGAGCTCGCCAGCGGCGGCCTCGCCGTCGCCCATAACGGCAACCTGACCAACGCCCTGTCGATCCGCCGCGACCTCGTGCGCGACGGCGCCATCACCCAGTCGACCTCCGACACCGAGGTGATCCTGCACCTGGCCGCGCGCTCCCGGGCGCCGCGCATCGTCGAGCGCTTCACCGAGGCCCTGCGCCAGATCGAGGGCGCCTACGCCATCGTGGCCCTGACCAACAAGAAGCTCATCGGCGCCCGCGATCCCATGGGCATCCGCCCCCTGGTGCTGGGCGAGCTCGACGGCCGCTACATCCTGGCCTCCGAGACCTGCGCCCTCGACATCATCGGCGCCAAGTTCATCCGCGACATCGACAACGGCGAGATCGTGGTGATCTCGGAAGAAGGCATCGAGTCGATCCGCTTCGCCCCGGCGCAGCCCATGCGGCCGTGCATCTTCGAGTACATCTACTTCGCCCGGCCGGATTCGGTGGTGAACGGCAAGAGCGTCTACGCCGTGCGCAAGAACATCGGCCACGAGCTCGCCCGCGAATCCGCGACGGCGGCCGACGTGGTCATCCCGGTGCCGGATTCCGGCGTTCCGGCCGCCCTGGGCTTCGCCCAGGAGACCGGCCTGCCCTTCGAGATGGGCATCATCCGCAACCACTACGTCGGGCGCACCTTCATCCAGCCGACCCAGTCGGTGCGCGAGCTCGGCGTGCGCATGAAGCACTCGGCCAACCGCGCGGTGGTGGAGGGCAAGCGCATCGTCCTCGTCGACGACAGCCTCGTGCGCGGCACCACCTCGGTGAAGATCGTGCGCATGATGCGCGAGGCCGGCGCCCGCGAGGTGCATTTCCGGATCGCCTCGCCGCCGATCACCTACCCGGACTTCTACGGCATCGACACGCCGGAGCGGGAGAAGCTGCTCGCCGCCACCCACGACCTCGAGGGCATGCGCCGCTACATCGGCGCCGATTCGCTGGCCTTCCTGTCCATCGACGGCCTCTACAAGGCCATGGGCGAGGAGCGGCGCAACGAGGCCTGCCCGCAATACACCGACCATTGCTTCACCGGCGACTATCCGACCGGCCTGACCGACCTCGCCATCGCCGGACCGCGCCGCCTCGCCATGCTCGCCGAAGCCGATTGAGCGCACGATGAGCAGCCCGACCCAGCCGCTCGCCGGCCGCCTCGCCGTCGTCACCGGCGCCTCGCGGGGAATCGGCCGCGCCGCCGCCCTCGCGTTGGCGCAGGCCGGCGCCCACATCATCGCCGTCGCGCGCACGCAGGGGGGCCTCGAGGAGCTCGACGACGCCATCCGGGGCGTCGGCGGCAGCGCCACCCTGGTGCCCCTCGACCTCACCGACTACGACGCCCTCGACCGCCTCGGCGCCGGCATCCACGAACGCTGGCAGCGCCTCGACATCCTGGTGGGCAATGCCGGCATCCTCGGCAACCTCACGCCGATCGGGCACGTGACGCCGAAGACCTGGGCGCAGGTGATGGATATCAACGTCACGGCGAATTACCGCCTGATCCGCTCGCTCGATCCGCTGCTGCGGGCCTCCGATGCGGGCCGGGCCATCTTCGTGACCTCGGGCGCCGCGCAGAAGTGCCGGGCCTATTGGGGACCCTACTCGGTCTCCAAGGCCGCCCTCGACGCCCTGGTGCGCACCTACGCGGCCGAGACCGCGACCACCCCGGTGCGGGCGATGCTGCTCAATCCCGGCCCGCTGCGGACCGCGATGCGCAGGGCCGCGATGCCGGGCGAGGACGAGATGACCCTGAAGACCCCGGACGACCTCGCGCCGCACTTCGTGCGCCTCGCGCATCCGGACTTCGACGAATCCGGCAAGATCTACGACTTTCCGAGCGACCGGATCCTGACGCCGCAGATGGCGCGCTGACGCCGGACGCCGCCCTCCCTCCTCCCGTTTCCCGAGACGCCCATGATCGACGTTCGCTGCATCTGCGCCATCGGCCTTCGCGGACAGCTCGGCCTGAACGGGCACCTGCCCTGGGAGGGCAACACCGATCCGCTCTTCGTCGAGGACGTGACGCGGTTCTTCGCCATCACCATGGGCCACGTCCTGATCGCCGGCCCGAAGACCATCGCGTCGGTGCCCGAATTCGCCTTCAAGGACCGGACCATCGACGTCATCCGCAGCCACGAGGACCCGAAGGCCGTGCTGGCGCGCTATCCCGGGCGACGCATCTTCGTGGGCGGCGGCATCGCGGTCTGGAACGTCTACGCCCGGTATATCCAGCACTGGGACATCACCCGCCTGCCCTATGACGGCGAGGCCGATCGCTGGTTCGACCCGGCCTGGCTGGTGGGCGGCGCCCTGCGCGCCTGAGGGCACAAACCCTCCGCTGGGGGGTTGAGGGGAGCAACCCAACGACAAGGCTCCCGATGACGTCCGCCCCCTTCCGCTTCGGCATCGAGGAAGAGTATTTCCTGGCGGATGCCGAGACGCGCGGTACGCCGCGTCGCTCGGTGAAGCCCTTCCATGTCCAGGCCGGCGAGGAACTGCCCGAGATCGGGCGCGAATTGCTCCAGTGCCAGGTCGAGGTCTGCACCCCGCCCTCCACGCACTTCGCCCAGGCGCGCGACGTCCTGACCCGACAGCGCTCGGCCCTGGGCAAACTCGGTGGCGAGCACGGTCTGCTGGTCTTCGCGGCCGGCACTCATCCCGTGGCGGACTGGGCCCGCCAGCTCCCCACCAAGGGCGACCGCTACCGCGGCATCCTGCGCGATGTCGGCCTCGCCGGGCGGCGCAGCCTGATCTGCGGCATGCACGTCCACGTGGAGGTGCCGGAGCCCGACAGGCGCGTTGACCTGATGAACCGGCTCCTGCCCTACCAGCCGCTGCTGCTCGCCCTCTCGGCCTCGTCGCCGTTCTGGCAGGGCAAGCCGACGGGCCTCAGCGCCTATCGCCTCAGCGCCTTCGGCGAGCTGCCCCGCACCGGCCTGCCCGACCTCTTCGCCGACAATGCCGCCTACGAACGCTACGTCCGCATCATGACCCGGGCGGGCTCGATCCAGGATGCGAGCTTTCTGTGGTGGTCGCTCCGGCCGTCGATCAAGTTCCCGACCCTCGAATTGCGGATCGCCGATTCCTGCACCCGGCTGGAGGACGCGCTCACCATCGCGGCCCTCTACCGCTGCCTCGTCCGCCTCGCAGTGCGCCGGCCGGACCTCAACGCCGACCTCGACGGCGTCTCGCGGGCGCTCGCCCAGGAGAATCTCTGGCGCGCCCAGCGCAGCGGCACCGAGGCGGAGCTGATCGACGAGGCGAGCGAGGAGGCCCTGCCCTTTGCCCAGGCTCTCGACAACGTCCTCGCGCTCATCGCCGAGGACGCCGCCGCCCTGGGCTGCGAAGCGGAGGTCGCCCGGGCCCGCAGCATCCTCGCGAACGGCACCAGCGCCGAGCGCCAGGCCGCGACGTTCGAGGGCGCCCGCGACGGCGACACCTCGAACCGCCAGGCCCTGGACGCGGTGGTGGACTGGCTGGCGCAGACGACCTGCGGCGCGGCCTGATCCCAGGCCTCAGCCCTTGTTCTCGCGGTCGAACGGGTTCTTCGAGGTCCGCAGCGACAGCCGGATCGGCGTGCCGGGCAGCTCGAACGACTCGCGCAGGCCGTTGACGAGGTAGCGGGTGTAGGATTTCGGCAGGGCGTCGAGCTGGTTGCCGAACAGGGCGAAGTGCGGCGGTCGGCTCTTCACCTGGGTGGCGTAGCGGATCTTGATGCGCCGGCCGGAAACCGCCGGCGGCGGGTTGCGCTGGGTCGCCTCGCTGAGCCAGTCGTTGATCCGCGAGGTCGAGACGCGGGTGCTCCAGATCGACTCGGCGTTGGTCACCGCCTGCATGAGCTTGTCGATGCCCTCGCCGGCGAGGCCGGAGAGCGGCACCACGGCGACGCCGCGGACCTGGGGCAGCAGGCGGGTGCAATCCTCGCGCAGCTTCTTCAGGAGACCGTTCTGGTCGGCGACCAGATCCCACTTGTTGAGGCCGATGACGAGGGCGCGGCCCTCGCTCTCGATCAGGTCGACGATGGTCAGGTCCTGCTTCTCGAACGGAATCGTGGCGTCGAGGAGCACCACCACCACCTCGGCGAAGCGCACGGCGCGCAGGCCGTCCGAGACCGCGAGCTTCTCGAGCTTGTCGTCGATGCGCGCCTTGCGGCGCATGCCGGCGGTGTCGTGCAGCTTGATCCGGCGGCCGCGCCATTCCCAGTCGAGGGAGATCGAGTCCCGGGTGATGCCCGCCTCGGGGCCGACGAGAAGGCGCTCCTCCCCGAGCATCCGGTTGATCAGCGTGGACTTGCCCGCATTGGGGCGGCCGACAATGGCGACCTTCAGCGAGCGATTCGACGGATCGTCGTCATAGTCTTCGTCCTCGTCGTCCGGCTTCGGCAGCGACTCGATCAGCGCATCGTGCAACTCGCCGATGCCCTCGCCGTGCTCGGCCGAGAACGGGATGGGATCGCCGAGGCCGAGGGAGAACGCCTCGTAGGCACCCGACATGCCGGCGCCCCCCTCCGCCTTGTTGGCGATGAGGATCACCGGGCAGCCGGCGCGCCGCACCATCTCGGCGAAGGGCTGGTCGGCCGGCAGTACGCCCGCACGGGCGTCGATGACGAACAGCACCACGTCGGCCTCGAGGATCGCGGCCTCGGTCTGGGCCCGCATGCGGCCGAGGAGGGAGCCGGGATCGGCCTCCTCGAGACCGGCGGTGTCGATGATGCGGAAGACGAGACCACCGAAATTGACGTCGCCCTCGCGCCGATCGCGGGTCACGCCGGGGCGGTCATCCACCAGGGCGAGCTTCTTGCCCACGAGGCGGTTGAACAGGGTCGACTTGCCGACGTTCGGCCGTCCGACGATCGCGACGGTCGGCATATCCATGGTGTGCTCGTTTCGATCAGGCGTCCGTGAGAAGCGGGTCGAGGGCTCAGCGCGTGACGGGTGGGGGAGCGGCCGGGGCGGCGGGGGCCGCAGCGGTCACGGTGATGGGTCCGCCGGCCACCAGGGCCGCGTAGACCTCGATGCGCTGGCGCAGGTTCTGCGGCGTCTGCGCATCGGCGTTGATCTGGTCGAACCAGCGGCCGGCGCCGTCGTAGTCGCCGCGCTTCAGGGCGACGAGGCCGAGCATCTCGCGGGCGGTGTGGCGGAAGGGGCCGTTCGGCGCGGCGAGGCCCTGGAGCGTCGCCAGGGCGGCGTCGGGCTCCGTGCCGTCGACGCGCAGCAGGGCCGAGCGCAGGCGGGCGAGGTCGCGCAGGCCTGTGCTCACCTTGGTGTCGTTGGCCAGCGCGTCGTACTCGGCGGCGCCCGCCTTCGGATCGCGCTTGGCGGTCTCGGTGGCGGACCGGAAGCGGGCCAGGAGGGCGTAGCCGGACGGCGCGTCGCTCTCGATCGCCTCGAAGGCCTTGTCGGCCTCCGCCGACTTGCCCTCGCGGGCCAGGCGGCTGGCGACCTCGAAGCGCTCGGAGGCGGCCTCGGCGCGCACCTGCTGGTCATGCTGCCAGTAGCGCCAGCCACCGACGGCGGCCACCACGAGGATCGCCAGGGCGATGATCACGCCGCTGTAGCGGCGCCAGATCTCGGCGACCTGATCGCGGCGATAGTCCTCGTTGACCTCGCGGATGAACTCGTTGTTTTCGGCCATGTCGTCTCACGCCGATCGGGAACCGAGCGGCCGCTGCGTGAAGAGGAAGGCCTGCGCCTATCACAGGCGCGGGCCGTTGGCGACCGGCTTCGACGCGGCGCGACCGGCTTCGACGCGGCGCGACCGGCTTGCGACGCGGTGCGCCCCGCCTCGACGCGGAGCCTCCGGTGCGGATGCGCCTCAGGCCTGGCCCGGCCAGGCGGCGACGCCGATCAGGAGCGGATGCAGGTAGCGGGCGAACGTGAACCAGACCGCGAGCCCGATCACCACCGCCAGGGCGTCGTTGCGCCAGCCGGCCGGCGCGGCGGCCGGGCCGGCATGCTGCGCGACCACAGCCCCGGGGGCGAGTGCCCGGCGCTTCGCGCTGATCCGGGCCATGACCGCCCAGGCCAGGAAGCTGCCGAACAGCAGGATGGAGCCGAGGTCGCCGTTGGCCAGCAGGTGCGCGGTGGCCCAGATCTTCACGGCCAGCAGCATCGGGTGCTTGGCCCGGGCGCGGATGTGCCCCGGCAGGTAGGCGGAGGCCAGGGCGACGAAGGCCAGGGCGGTCAGGAGCAGGGCCAGGTGGCGGGTCCAGACCGGCGGGTCCCACACGGCGATGTAGCCGGACTGTCGATAGAGGTGGAAACCGTAGGCGATGAGCACGAGGCCCAGGAGGGAGGACAGGGTGTAGGCGAGCTTGTAGCGGCCCTCCCCGACCTGGTCGATCATCCGCGCCCGCCGCGCCCGTGCCATGGAGAAGGCATGCGTGCCGAGGAAGAGCACGAGCCCGAGGATGAGGAGGAGCATGAAAGGCCTTCGCGGACGGTCGACGGGGACATGTGGACAAGGCCGGAATCGGACGCGTGCGCACAATCCAACTGTAACGGTTCAAAACGCAAACTGCGGCCGATGTCCAGGCACACCCGATGACGCGCCCCCTTCACCTCGCGGCCCGGCTCCTGCTCGGTCTCGTCGGCCTCGCCGGCCCGGCCCGGGCGGCGCCCGAGCCGCCGCTCTCCGCCCTGACCCTGGTCGGCCCCCCGGTGGTGATGTTCAAGGCGGGGCGCGACGCCTGCGACGGGGTCGACGTCCCCGACGCCTCGGCCCGGGCCTTCCGTGAGGCCTCCGGGTCCGTCGCCCTGTTCGGCATGCATTACCGGAACCGCGCCTTTCGCGGTCCCCGCCTCGACGCCCTGAAACTGGACTGCGCGGTGGTGCTCGAATCCGGCGGCAAGGCCGATCCGGCCGCCTACGACGACGCCTCGTGGATCACCGCGACCTGGACCGAGGACGGCCGTGCCGTCGCCGCCCTGGTCCACCACGAGTACCGGGCCAACGAGCACCCGGGCCGCTGCCGTGCCAAGGACTACATGGCCTGCTGGTACAACAGCGTGGTGGCGGCCGCCTCGACCGATGGCGGACGCAGCTTCCACCGCGCGGTGCCGCCGGTGGTCGTGGCCGGCGCGCCCTTCCGCCAGGAGGTCGGGCAGGGCAGCCATCGCGGGTTCTTCAATCCGTCCAACATCGTCTCGGACGGGACCTGGCGCTACTTTCTCGCTTCCACCACGGGCTGGACCCTGCCGGGCAGCGATCAAGCCGCGGGTGTCTGCCTGTTCCGCACCCGCGATCCCGCCGACCCGACGAGCTGGCGCGCCTGGACCGGCACCGGCTACACGGCGGCCTTCCCGGATCCGTACGCGAAGCCCCTGAAGGCCGCGGCGACCTGTACGCCCGTGGCACCGTTCCCGACCCCCGTCGGCGCCGTCGTGCGCCACCGGGGCAGCGGCGCCTGGATCGCGGTCTTCATGGCGAAGGCGGGCGCGGGCTTTCCGCAATCCGGCTTCTACTGGACCACCTCCCGCGACCTCCTGGCCTGGGACAGCCCGCGCCTCCTCCTGGCCGGCGCCACCCTGTACGACGATCCCTGCCACGCGCCCGACGGGCTGATCGCCTATCCGTCCCTGCTCGATCCCGACGCCCGGGGCCGCAACTTCGACGACACCGGCGACACGGCCTTCCTCACCTACGTGACCCTGCGCACCGAGGGCTGCCGCATCACCTCCGACCGCGACCTCCTCCGGCGCAATCTCGCGATCAAGGTGTGGCCGTGAGCCCGGTCTCCGGCCGCCGCACGAGGTCGATGAAGGCCTGCAACGGCGGGGGAATCTGGCGCCGGCCGGCGTAGTACAGGAACAGCCCGGGAAAGCTCGGGCACCACTCGGGCATCAGGCGGATGAGCCGGCCGGACACCAGATGATCGCCGACGCTGTCCTCGAAGACCAGGCCGAGGCCGAGGCCCGCCAGGGCCGCCTCGACGATCATCTCCTGGTCGTTGACGGTGAGCGGGCCGTCGACGGACACCGCCACCGCCCGTCCGTCCTTCTCGAGTTCCCAGCGATACACCGCACCGCCGGGAAAGCGCTGCCGGATGCAGAGGTGCTCCACGAGATCGGCCGGGCTCTCGGGCCGCGGCCGCCCGGCCAGGTAGGCGGGGGCGCCCACCAGGGCGAAGCGCTGGGGCCCCCCGAGCGGCACCGCGATCATGTCGCCGGCGAGGTGCTCGCCGAATCGGACGCCCGCATCGAAGCCGGCGGCCACCACGTCGGTCAGCGCATCGTCCGCCACCACCTCGACGCGGACCCCGGGATATCGGGCGAGGTAGCGCGCCACCAGCGGCATCAGGACGAGGCGGCAAGCCGAGCGCGGCGCGTTGATGCGCAGGGCGCCCCCGAGGGTGGCGCGGAACGCGCCCGCGGCTCCGACCGCCGCGGCGATCTCGGTGAGGGCCGGCGCGATCCGGGCGAGCAGGGCCGCGCCCGCCTCCGTCGGCGCGACGCTGCGGGTGGTGCGGTGGAGCAGACGCACCCCCATCCGGGTCTCCAGGCCCCGCAGGGCATGGCTCAGCGCGGAGGTGGACACCCCGAGATCGCGCGCGGCCCGGCGAAAGCTGCCGTTCCGGGCAATGGCCGCGAACGCCGCCAGATCCGCCAGATCGCCACGCCGCATTGATGCGCCTCGCTCAACGGTTCGTCCCGGAGTGTTGACCTTATCGCCGATCCGGCGCCGTGGCACACCGGGGCGGCGAACCCCGAACCCAGGCAGCGCGATGCGACAGCAGCCCCTCGGCCAGACCGGCCTCACCGTCTCCGTCCCCGGCCTCGGCTGCATGGGAATGTCCGAATTCTACGGACCGTCCGACGAGGCGGAGTCCCTCGACACCCTCGCGGCGGCCCTCGACCTCGGCTACGACTTCCTCGACACCGCCGACACCTACGGCCTCGGCCACAACGAGACCCTGCTCGGCCGCTTCCTCAAGGGCCGCCGCGACCGGGTCGTGCTCGCCACCAAGTTCGGCATCGTCCGCCCCTCCAACAGCCCGGACGACAGCGCGAAGCGGCGGATCGACAACACGCCGGCCTATCTGACCGCGGCCTGCGAGGCCTCGCTGACCCGGCTCGGGGTCGAGACCATCGATCTCTACTACTGCCACCGCCGCAACCCGGAGACCCCGCTCGCCGAGATGATCGGCGCGATGGCGCGCCTGGTGGACCAGGGCAAGGTCCGTGCGCTCGGCCTGTCCGAGGTCTCGCCGGAAACCCTGCGGGCCGCCCATGCGATTCACCCGATCGCGGCGGTCCAGAGCGAGTATTCCCTCTGGAGCCGGACGCCCGAGGACGCGATGCTGCAGACCTGCCGCGACCTCGACGTCACCTTCGTGGCATACGCACCGCTCGGACGCGGCTTCCTCACCGGGGGCCTCGATCCGGCGCAGCTCGCCGCCGACGATTTCCGCCGGGGCAACCCGCGCTTCCAGGCCGATGCCCTCGCGCGGAACCAGCGCCTGCTCGACGGTCTCGGCGCCATCGCTTCGGCGCGCGGTGCCAGTCCGGGCCAGATCGCCCTCGCCTGGCTCGTCGACAAGGCACCGAACGTGGTGCCGATCCCGGGCACGCGGCGGGTGGCACGCCTCGCCGAGAACGCCGCGGCCATGGACCTCGCCCTCACCCCCGGCGAGATCGCCGAGCTCGATGGACTGTTCCGCCCGGGCGCCGTCGCGGGCGCCCGCTATGCGGAAGGGGGAACCGCCGGCATCGAGACGCTGTGACGCCCTCGCTCAGAACTGCCGCAGATACGGCGCCGGCTTCTGGCCGAGGATGCGCCAGGTTCCGGCGAGGCCCAGGATGATGGCGAAGGCGACCGCGAGGCCCGCCGCCAGGATCGCCCCCGACAGGTCGAGGGTGAAGTCGAGCTTCATCACCCGGGTGACGATGACCCAGGCCGCGAGGTTCCCGGCGGCGAGCCCGAAGATCGCCGTGGCGAGGCCGAGGGCGCCGTATTCCAGGGTGTAGGCGGCCAGCAGCCGACCCCGCGTCGCGCCCAGGGTCTTGAGCACGACCGCGTCGTAGAGCCGGGCGCGGTGACCGGCGGCGAGGGCTCCGGCCAGCACGAACAGGCTCGCCACCACGGCGATGCCGCTGGCGCCCCGAATGGCCAGGACCAGCTTGGCGACGATGTCGCTCACGGCCTCGAGCGCCTCCTTCACCCGCACGCTGGTGACCGACGGGTAGGTCCGGGCCACGTCCCGAAGGATCGCGGCTTCGGCCCTGGCGTCGGGGCCGTTCGGCAGGGTCAGGGTCGCCAGATCGGAATGCGGCGCCCCCCGGAAGGTCCCGGGCGAGAACACCATGACGAAGTTGATGCCGAGTGAGCGCCACTCGACCTTGCGCAGGTTGGCGATCCTGGCCGTCAGCGTCCGCCCCAGGACATTGACGCTCACGCTGCTGCCGACGGCGAGGTTCAGCTTACCCGCCAGTTCGGCATCGAAGGACACGAGCGGCGTCCGTGCTTCCTCGGCGCTCCACCACTGACCGGAAACCAGCGATGAGCCTTCCGGGAGGTCGTCGGCATAGGTGATGCCGCGGTCGCCATCGAGCACCCAGGCGGCGTCCTCGGGCGCCTTGATCTCGCCGGCCGGAACGCCGTTCAGGGCCGTGATCCGCCCGCGCATCATCGGAACGCGCTCGATTTTTGCGCCCGGCGACAGCCCGCCGAGGAAGGCGTGGAAAGCGTCCGCGTCGCTCGAGGGGATGTCGAGGAAGAACAGGTTCGGCGCCTTGGCGGGCAGGGAATTCGTCAAGGTTCGCCGCACATTGGCGTCGATGAGGCTCAGCGTGACGAGCAAGGTCACGCCCAGGCCGAGAGAGAGCACGATCGCGGGGGTGAGCGCCCCTGGCCGATGCAGGTTCGCCAGGGCCATGCGGGGGGCCGCCATGCGTGGACGCGGGAGACGTCGCGCCACCGCCATGAGGCCGAGGGCGACGAGGCGCAGCAGCCCGAAGGCGAGTCCGGCGGCGACGATGAAGATGAGCGCCAGGCGCCGGTCGAAGGCGGTGACCAGCGCCAGCCCGACCAATCCCGCGAGGGCGGCCGCCAGGATCAGGCGATAACGCAGACGGGTGCGGGCGGAGCCCGGATCGACCACGTCTCGGAACAGGCCCGAGACGGGAATGTCATGGGCGCGCCCCAGGGGCAGGATGGCGAAGGCGAGCGCCGTCAGGAAGCCGTAAGCCGCTGCAAGGGCCAGCTCGCCGGGCGCGATGGTCGGATTCAGCGGCAGCGGCAGGGCATCGTGGAACAGGGCGTCGAGGCCGAAGGGCAGGAGCGCCCCCACTGCGAGGCCGATCGCGATCCCGAGGCCTGCGATCAGGAGGACCTGGGTGAGATAGAGGACCACCACCTGCCCACCCGGCGCGCCGACACTCTTCAGGGTGGCGATGGAGCCGCGCTTTCGCTCGACGAAGGCGGCTACCGCGTTGGCGACCCCGACGCCGCCGACGATCAATGCTGTGAGGCCGACGAGGGTCAGGAACTGCGTGAAGCGCTGGATGCTCTTGGCGAAGCGCGGATCGGCGTTGGTGCGCGCCCGCATCTCCCAGCCTGCATCCGGCGCGGCCTTGGCGATGGCGGCGGCGCGCGTCTCGAGGTCGGCATCTCCGGCACCGGGGATCTGCAGGCGGTAGCTCCAGCGGTTGAGGCTGCCCGGCCGGATCAGGCCCGAGGCGGCCAGCGCCTCGTGCGTGATCAGCACCCGAGGGCCGAAGCCGATGCCGTTGGCGATGCGATCGGGCTCCGACACCAGGGTGGCGCGGATGACGAACGGCTTGCCCGCAATGGTGATCCGGTCCCCGACCTTCAGATCGAGGCGGGTGAGCAGGGCCGGATCCGCCACCGCGCCGGCAGTGCCTCCGCGTTCGGACAGGAGATCGCCTAGGGATTCGGCCGGATCGGTGACGAGTTCGCCGGTGGTGGGGTAGTCGGCGCCCACCGCCTTCAGCTCGACCAGGGCCGCACCGGTCTCGCCGGCCACGGCCATCGCACGGAGCGTGGTCACCACTGAGACGCGCCCTTGGGCGTCGAGGGCCGCGCGCTCCTGGGGCGTCGCCTCCCGGTTGATCAGGCTGTAGGTGAGATCGCCGCCGAGGATGCGCGCGCCCTCCCGCCCGAGACCATCGGTGAGCGAGCGCGAGATCGAGGCGACGCCGGCGATGGCCGCGACGCCGAGGGCGATACAGGCGAGGAACACGGTGAAGCCCGCCAGGCCGCCGCGCAATTCGCGAAGCGCGAGGCGCAGGGTGAGCGGAACACGCCGACGTAAGGAACGTGCGCTCGGCTTGGGAAGGGTGCCATGCATCGGATCAGGCCTGGACCGGCACCGGTGCTTCCACCCGGCCGGAGCGGAGCCGAACCGTGCGATCGCAGAGGCGTGCGAGCCCGGGGTCGTGCGTGACGAGGACGAGGGTCGCGCCGCGGTCGCGCTTCAGGGCGAAGAGCAGGTCGACGATCTGACGGCCCGTCGCCTCATCCAAGTTGCCCGTCGGCTCGTCGGCCACCAGAATTGCGGGGTCCGGTGCGATAGCCCGCGCAATGGCGACGCGCTGCTGCTCGCCGCCCGAGAGCTGGGCCGGATAGTGATGCAGGCGGTGGCCGAGGCCGACCGCCTCCAGCTCGACCTGTGCCCGGCGGTGCGCATCGGGCTGGTCGGCGAGTTCGAGGGGCAGCGCCACGTTCTCCAGGGCGGTCATCGTCGGGACGAGATGAAAAGCCTGGAACACGATACCGATGCGGCGCCCGCGGAAGCGCGCCAAGGCATCCTCGTCGAGACTTCCGAGATCGGTGCCCTCGACGAAGATGCGCCCGGAATCGGGCCGCTCCAGGCCGGCCATGACCATCAGCAGCGTCGATTTGCCGGAGCCGGAGGGACCGACAAGCCCCACCGCCTCGCCCGGCGCCACATCGAGAGAAATACCGCGCAGGACATGGACGCGAGCGGCCCCGCGACCGAGGCTGAGGTCGATATCAGAGAGAGCGATGGTCTGCGCCGTCGGCGCGGAGGGGTTGTCGGACTTCAACGGGCGACCGATCTGTGAGCAGGTGGCGTCAGCGTGACCGCCAGCAAGGCGGATGCAAGGGTCGGGGTTGTGATCGAATGGGTCTGTGTGGAGTCTCACGCCTCACCGATATGGTCCGCAAGAGGGCAGTGCACCATGCCGGTCTCGGCCTCGTCGCTCTGATGACACTCTTTGCCGCACTCGGCCTCGGCACCCTTCCGTCGAACGCGACACCGGACGCGTCGCCGGTGAAGCTGGTCGCCTTCGGCGACAGCCTGACCGCTGGCTATCGCCTCCCCACGAATGCGGCCTTCCCGACGGTGCTGGAACGGGCCCTGAAGGCACGTGGACGCGCGGTTACGGTGGCGAATGCCGGGGTCTCGGGCGACACCACCACGGGCGGCCTCGATCGCCTCGACTGGTCGGTCCCGGACGGAACAGACGGCGTCATCCTCGAACTCGGCGCCAACGACATGCTGCGCGGCACCGACCCGTCTGTGACTCGCAAGGCTCTCGACGCGATGATTGCGCGCCTCAAGGCACGCGGCATCCCGGTGCTTCTCGCGGGGATGAAGGCTCCTCCCAACCTGGGATCGGACTACGCAACGCGCTTCGACGCGATCTACCCGGATCTGGCCAAGCGCTACGATCTCGTCCTCTACCCATTCTTCCTCGACGGCATCATCGGCGACCGGCAGGCACACCTGGACGACGGTTTGCATCCGAACACCCGCGGCGTGGAGACCATCGTGGCCGGCATCTTGCCGACCGTCGAGACCTTCCTCGACCGCATCAAGCCGCAGGCGCGCTGAACCCGTGCCGCGCCTATTCACCGGCATCGAGATTCCCCCCGACATCGCGCAGGCGCTGGCCCTGAAGCGCGGAGCCCTGCGCGGGAGCCGCTGGATCGAGCCTTCGGACTATCACATCACCCTGCGTTTCCTCGGGGATGTCGAGATCGAAGTCGCTGAGGCGCTGCATGAGCGGCTGATCGAGGCGCGCGCGCGAACCGCCTTTCCCGTAACCCTCGACGGCTTGGCGAGCTTCGGTGGCGACAAGCCGCGCACGATCCTGGCCACGGTGATCCCGGCTCCGGAACTGGTCGACCTACAAGCGGAGCAGGAGCGCCTGGCCCGGCAAGCGGGTGCGGAGCCAGAACGTCGTAAATTCACGCCACACGTCACGCTCGCACGCCTGCGACGCGAGGCCAGATCGGAGGACGTGGCCGCCTATCTGGGCGAGCGCGGTCTGTTCGAACCGCTCACCTTCATGGCCGAGCGTGTGGCGCTGTTCTCGGCACGGGAATCGAAGGGTGGCGGTCCCTACGTCATCGAGGCAGCCTACCCGCTCGGGTAAAAGCTGGACCCGCGGAGCGGTCAGAGGCGGCGCAATGCCACTGACTCGATGCGGTGGCTCGCGCCCTTGGCGAGGATCAGGCTGGCCCGCTGCCGGGTCGGCAGAATGTTGTCGCGCAGGTTCGGCAGGTTAATGGTCGTCCAGAGCGTATCGGCGATCTCGATCGCCTCGGATTCCGTCACTTCGGCATACTTGCGGAAGTAGGACAGCGGATCGCGGAAGGCGGTCTGGCGCAGGCGCAGGAAACGATTGACGTACCAGCGGTGCAGGTCGTCCTCGTGACCGTCGAGGTAGATCGAGAAATCGAAGAAGTCCGAGACGAACGGAATCGCGGTGCCGTCGCGCGGCAGGCGCGCCGGCTGCAGGACGTTCAAGCCTTCGACGATGAGGATATCGGGCGATTCGATGATCCGCTCCTCACCCTGCACCACATCATAGACGAGGTGGGAGTAGAGCGGTGCCGCGACACGCTTCTTGCCGGCCTTGATGTCGGTGAGGAAACGCAACAGCGCGGCGGTGTCGTAGCTCTCGGGAAAGCCCTTGCGCTCCATCGCGCCCATCCGCTTGAGCTCGGCATTGGGCAGCAGAAAGCCATCGGTGGTGATCAGGTCGACCTTCGGGGTGTTGGGCCAGCGCGCCAGCAGAGCGGCGAGCACGCGGGCGGAGGTCGATTTGCCAACGGCCACCGATCCGGCAAGGCCGATGATGTAGGGCACCTTGGTCTCGTGCTCGGCGAGAAGGAAGCGTTGCGTTGCCTTGAACAGCCCTTGGGTCGCCGCGACGTAGAGGGAGAGCAGCCGCGAGAGCGGCAGGTAGATCGCCTCCACCTCTTCGACAGAGATCGGATCGTTGAGGGATTGCAGGCGTGCCACCTCCTCCGCCGCCAGGGTCAGGGGCGTATCGGCCCGCAGCTGAGCCCATTCCTCGCGGGTGAACAAGCGGTAGGGCGAGAGTCGCTCGGAGCCCTGGCCGGTGACCGGATCCTGGCCGGTCGGGCGTACGGATCCCACGGGCGGCATCGTGAAGGGCGATTCGGCGTTCACGCGGGGCTCCGAGAGGCCTTCTCGGCGATCCCGCTCTGCACCGTGCGCCGCTCGAGCTCCGCCATCACCTCGTGCAGGGTCACACCGCCGCCCCGCAGCACGACCATGAGATGGTACAGCACGTCTGCCGCTTCACCGATGAGGCCTGCCCGGTCGCCTTGCACGGCGGCGATCGCCGCCTCGACGGCTTCCTCACCGAGCTTCTTGGCGGGTCTAGCCGGGCCGCCGGCCAGGAGCTTTGCGGTGTAGGAGGTCTCGGGAGACGCTGCCGCACGATCCGCGACAAGGGCTTCGAGATCGCTGAGGGTGAACTGAGTCATACAATCCTGGTCCCGGCGAACCGGGCTTATCATGCCGTGCAACCAAGCGTGCGGCACGATGGATCATGACGCAAGGGCTGCGAAGGTCGGCCTCAGAGATCGAGGCGCATCGAGAGACCGGCCGCGGCCATGTGGGCCTTGGCCTCGGATACCGTGTGCTGCCCGAAATGGAAGATCGAGGCTGCCAGAACCGCGCTGGCACCGCCTTCGCGAACTCCCGCTACAAGGTCGTCCAGGCCGCCGACACCGCCCGAAGCGATGACCGGCACCGAGACGGCATCTGAGATGGCCCGCGTCAGGCCGATATCGTAGCCGGAGCGCATCCCGTCCCGATCCATCGACGTCACGAGCAACTCGCCGGCGCCGCGGGCCGTGACGGTGCGGGCGAAGGCGATGGCGTCGATGCCGGTGGGCTTGCGCCCGCCATGGGTGAAGATCTGCCATTCAGGCGCCTCGCCGGGACCGGAGGTCCGCTTGGCGTCGATGGCGACGACGATGCACTGACTGCCGAACTTCTCCGCGCCGCGAGCAACGAAATCGGGATCGTTGACGGCCGCGGTGTTGATGGAGACCTTGTCGGCGCCGGCCAACAGGAGGGTGCGGATGTCCGCCACCGTGCGGAGGCCACCGCCGACGGTGAGCGGCATGAAGCAGGCTTCCGCCGTGCGGCTGACCACATCGAGGAGCGTGCCGCGATCTTCGTGGCTCGCGGTGATGTCGAGGAAGCAGAGCTCGTCGGCACCAGCCGCATCGTAGGCTTTGGCCGCCTCCACGGGATCGCCGGCATCGCGCAGCTCCAGGAACTGGACGCCCTTCACGACGCGACCGTCCTTGACGTCGAGACAGGGGATGATGCGGGTCTTGAGCACGCGCGGCCTCGGATTTGTCAGGCCGCCGGCGCGGCGTCGGGTGTACCGGTGGCGCGCCGGATGGCCGCCAGGGCCTCGCGCGGGTCGATCCGCCCGTCGTAGAGGGCCCGGCCCGTGATGGCGCCGGCCAGGAGCGCGCAATCCGGCTCCAGGATGCGGTGAACGTCCTCGATCGAGGCGAGACCGCCGGAGGCGATCACGGGAATCGTCACGGCGCGCGCGAGACCCAGGGTCATCTCGATGTTGAGACCCTTCAGGATGCCGTCCCGGGCGATGTCGGTGTAGATGATGGCCGCGACTCCGGCATCCTCGAACCGGCGGCCGAGTTCCTCGGCCGTCATGCTGGATGTGGTGGCCCAGCCCTCGACCGCGACCCGCCCGTCCTTGGCGTCGATGCCGACGGCGATCTTGCCGGGGTAGAGGCGGGCCGCCTCCCGCACGAAGGCCGGGTCGCGAACGGCGGCGGTCCCGATGATCACGCGGCTGACGCCCTTGGCGAGCCAGGCTTCCAGGGTTCGCATCTCACGGATGCCGCCGCCGAGCTGCACCGGGAGCTTGGTCCGCGCCAAGATCGCATCGACGGCGTCGGCATTCCTCGGCGCGCCCGCGAAGGCGCCATCGAGATCGACCACGTGCAACCAGGAAAACCCCTGCTCCTCGAAGACCGCGGCCTGGGCGGCAGGATCGTCGCTGAACACGATGGCCTGGGCCATGTCGCCCTGAACGAGGCGGACACAGCGTCCTTCCTTGAGATCGATGGCCGGAAACAGGATCACGCGCGGGTTCGCTTTCGGGTGGGACGGTTCGAAGGTGGGGACTGCGCCTCAGGGACGCCAGCGCAGGAAGTTCGCGAGCAGTGCGAGCCCGAGCCGCTGGCTCTTCTCCGGATGGAACTGGGTGCCGGCAACGTTGTCGCGCGCCACCATCGCGGTGACCGCTCCGCCGTAGTCGCTGTGAGCGACGCGATCCTCCATTCGCTCCGGCGACAGTGCGTAACTGTGCACGAAGTAGGCGTGCAGGCCGCCATCGCCCGTCGGAATGTCACCCAGCAAAGCGTGCGGCCGGTCGATCGCGAGCGTATTCCAACCCATGTGGGGCACCTTGAGGCCGGGATCGGTCGGTTGGATCGGACCGACATCGCCCGGAATCCAGCCAAGGCCGGCCGTGGTCTCGTGCTCGAGGCCACGCGTCGCCAGGAGCTGCATGCCGACGCAAATTCCCAGGAAAGGACGACCGCGCACGTGCGCCGCGTGGGTCATCGCCTCGACCATGCCAGGTACGGCGTCGAGGCCGCGCCGACAATCGGCGTAGGCGCCGACCCCGGGCAGAACCACCCGGTCGGCCTGGGCCACCGTGTCGGCCTCGCTCGTCAGCACGATGCGGGTCTCGTCGAGCCCTGCCTCCCGCGCCGCCCGCTCGAACGCCTTGGCGGCGGAATGCAGATTGCCCGAGCCGTAATCGATGATCGCGACGGTCTCAGCGCTCACCGCCGACCCTCGCTGAACGGGAACATGCCGATGGCAAGGTCACTCGGTGGCACCGACAGACCGGCATGGAGTGCCGGTCCGCTGCGCCCCATGGGGGCGCCATCCAGCCAGCGCGCTGCCGCCTTCATTTCGGCTTCCTCGGCGTTTCCAGCCGTCACGGCGTCCCGCACCGGACTCCCCGCCCGGGCATAGGTCCATCGGCGGAGGGACGAAGCCTCCAGGCCGATCAGGAGCGACACGAGAAGGGTGATGACGAAACCGGCAATCGGCGTCAGCCCGAGGAACCGCCCCCCGAACGCCACCACGGCCAGCAGGGCCAGGACCCCAAGGCCGGCGAGCCAAAGTCGGTGGAAGAAGAACCAGAGCGGTCCGAACGCGAAGGCCGCCCAGGAGAAGGCGTCCGGCACGAGGTGTGCCCGCTCGAGACCGTGAGCCTCGCCGACATGGGCGCCGCGCGCGGGGTGCAAGGTATAGGTGCGCATCACGTCTCGCATCC
The DNA here is from genome assembly GCF_979256535.1 of Methylobacterium sp. AC690. NCBI lineage: Bacteria > Pseudomonadati > Pseudomonadota > Alphaproteobacteria > Hyphomicrobiales > Methylobacteriaceae > Methylobacterium > Methylobacterium sp. AC690. Next base: position 180,268 of record NZ_CEEDOX010000002.1, read on the forward strand.
TCCCAGTCGATCCGACGGGCGGATCAGAGCGATCCCTTGGTCGAGGGAACGCGGCCTCCCTCGCGGGGATCGATCGACACCGCCCGCCGCAAGGCGCGGGCCAGGCCCTTGAAGCAGCTCTCCGCAATATGGTGAGCATTCTCACCGTAGAGCGTCTCGACATGCAGCGTGATGCCGGCGTTCATGGCGAAGGCCTGGAACCACTCGCGAACCAGTTCCGTATCGAACTGTCCGATCTTTTCGACCCGAAACTGGGTCCGGAACACGAGGAACGGCCGACCCGAGATGTCGATCGCGACTCGCGTCAGGGTCTCATCCATCGGCAGGTTGATGTCGGCATAGCGGCCGATGCCGCGCTTGTCCGCCAGAGCCTGGGCGAAGGCTTGTCCCAGCGCGATGCCCGTATCTTCCACCGTATGATGGTGATCGACATGAAGATCACCCGTCACCGCCACGTCGAGGTCGAACAGCGCGTGACGCGCGAACAGCTCGAGCATGTGGTCGAAAAAGCCGACACCCGTCGAGACCTTAGCCCGACCCGTCCCGTCGAGGTCGAGGGCGACCTGCACGTCGGTCTCCGCCGTCTTGCGGCTGATGCGGGCGGCGCGCTTGGCCTCTTGGGTCACGGTTCGGTTCCGGTTCGGGGACGAGCCCGCCTTCTAGAGGGAAGACCGGGTCGCGGAAAGGGCGGATGGCGCCGAATTCACCGGCGCTCCCGGCGACTCAGCGGTTCAGGACCCGGCCCGCCACCGCGTCGAGCTTGGCGAGCAGAGCCGGGTCGCGCTGTGCCGGAGCGGTCATGATGGCGCCGTCGAGGGCGCGTTCCGTACCGACGGGGCACGACTCGCGCTCGGCCGGGAAATCGCGGGCGAGGCGAGCAACGAGGCGCGCGGCCTTATCGGCATTGGCACGCGCCACCGCCACCACGGCCGCCACGTCGACGGCATCGTGAGTCGGGTGCCAACAGTCGAAGTCGGTCACCATCGCAATCGTCGCATAGGTGATCTCGGCTTCGCGGGCGAGCTTGGCCTCGGGCATGTTGGTCATCCCGATCACGTCGTAGCCCAACGCCTTGTAGGTGGTGGACTCGGCGTAGCTGGAGAATTGCGGTCCCTCCATGCAGACGTAGGTTCCGTCGCGATGAATCGCGATATCCTCCGCCTGCGCCGCCGCCGCGATGCGCGCTTGCAGCGCCGGACCAACAGGATGCGCCAGGGAGACGTGCGCCACGCAGCCATTGCCGAAGAACGAACCGGCGCGGCCGTGGGTACGGTCGACGAACTGATCGACGAGCACGAAGAGCCCGGGATGCAGCTCGGCCTTGAACGAACCGCAGGCCGAGAGCGAGACGAGGTCGGTGACACCGGCCCGCTTCAGCGCGTCGATATTCGCGCGGTAATTGATGCCCGACGGCGAGAAGCGGTGCCCGCGGCCGTGGCGGGCCAGGAACACGACTTTGGTGTCACCGATCCGGCCGATGCGGAGGGCGTCGGAGGGCTCACCCCAGGGGGACGCGATCCGCTCCTCGCGGACATCCTCCAGTCCGGGAAGGTCGTAGACCCCAGACCCGCCCATCACGCCGAGCACCGCTGCCGTCATCGTTGTCTCCATAACATTCGCGCCGGTCGCCCCTCATTGGGACGCCGGCGCGGATCGTGTCAACGAAGGGCGGGCGGTCCGATGGGGACCGCCCGAACCGACTCAGTAGGTCTTGTGAAGCTCGGGCTGGAGGCCATGCACCTCGCCGCCGACCTTCGCCCAGATCTTCTTCTTCACATAGTAGAGCAGCCCGGACAGCACGAGCAGGAACAGGATGACCCGCAGGCCGAGGGCCTTGCGTGCCATCATGTGCGGCTCGGCCGCCCACGCCATGAACGCCGCCACGTCCCGGGAATACTGGTCCACCGTCTCGGGTACGACCGGCTCACCCTTGTCGTTCTTGGCGTAAGTGACCTGACCATCGCTGATGGGCTTCGGCATCGCGATCAGGTGCCCGGCATAGTACTTGTTGTAGTAGGTCCCGGCCGGGATCTCCTTGCCGTCCGGTGCATCCTCGTAGCCGTTCAGGAGGGCGTGGATGTAGTCGACGCCCTGCTCGGAGAAGCCGATGAACGGCATCGCGTCGAACACGAACCACGGGAAGCCGCGCTCGTAGGTTCGGGCCTTCGCGAGCACCGAGAAGTCCGGCGGGGCCTTGCCGCCGTTGGCGGCAGCGGCCGCCTTCTCATTCGGGAAGGGCGACGGGAAGGCATCGGCGGCACGGGCGGGACGGTCGACGTCCTCGCCGGCATCGTTCTGCTCCTTCACCTTGTACTGGGCGGCGAGCTCCTTCACCTGGCCGGTGGTGAAGCCGGGGCCACCCTCCTCCGAGAGATTGCGGAAGCGCACCAAGCTCATGCTGTGGCAGCTCGAGCAGACCTCCTTGTAGACCTGGAAGCCGCGCTGGAGCTGGGCCTGGTCGAAGCGGCCGAAGGTGCCGGCGAAGCTCCACTTTTCTTGGGGCGGATGGGGCGTGCCTTCATCCGCCGACGCGACGGTGACGCTCATGACAGCCGCGAGCAGGGACGCGGCGAGGACGCGGGTCGTTTTCATGGTTCTCAAAAGTCCCCTGCCCTCAACCCTTGGACGATGGTGCGGCCGCAGCGCCAACCGGCATCCCTGACCCGCCCACCTGCTTGCCCGGACCCGTCACCGTCTCGAGGATCGAGCCCGGAAGAGCCTTCGGCGTCTCGAACAGCCCGACGAGCGGCATCACGAGAAGGAAGTGCAGGAAGTAGTAGGCCGTGCAGATCCGAGCGGCGATGACGTAGCCACCCTCCGGCGGCTTAGCACCGAGCCAGCCGAGTACGATGCACACCACCACGAAGAGCCAGAAGAACTGGCGGTAGATCGGACGGTAGTTGCATGAACGAACCCGGGACGTATCGAGCCAGGGCGCCAGCGCCAGGATCAGCACCGCGCTGAACATCAGGATGACGCCGCCGAGCTTGTCGGGCACCGCACGCAGGATCGCGTAGAACGGCAGGAAGTACCATTCCGGAACGATGTGGGCGGGCGTCACTGCCGGGTTGGCTGGCACATAGTTGTCCGCATGACCCAGATAATTCGGCTGGTAGAAGATCCAGTAGGCGAAGAAGGCGAAGAACACGACCGAGGCGAAGACGTCCTTGATCGTTGCGTAGGGCGTGAAGGCGACCGCGTCCTTCCCCGACTTGATCGGGATCCCGGCCGGGTTGTTCTGGCCCGTCACATGCAGCGCCCAGACGTGCAGGACCACGACGCCCGTGATCATGAACGGCAGGAGGTAGTGCAGCGAGAAGAAGCGGTTCAGGGTCGGATTACCGACCGAGTAGCCGCCCCAGAGCAGGCTCTGGATCGTGTCACCGACCACGGGGATCGCGGCCAGGATGTTGGTGATCACGGTGGCACCCCAGAAGCTCATCTGGCCCCACGGCAGGGTGTAACCGAGAAAAGCGGTCGCCATCATCAAGAGGTAGATGATCACGCCGAGAATGTAGAGCACCTCGCGCGGAGCCTTGTACGATCCGTAGTACAGCGCCCGGAAGATGTGGACGTAGACCGCTACGAAGAACATCGATGCGCCGTTGGCGTGCATGTAGCGCAGCAGCCAGCCGTAGTTCACGTCGCGCATGATGTGTTCGACGGAGTTGAACGCGTTGGCGGCGGACGGGTCGTAGTGCATCGCCAGCCAGATGCCGGTGACGATCTGCGACACCAGCATGGCGATGAGAATCGCGCCAAAGGTCCAGAAGTAGTTGAGGTTCCGGGGCACCGGGAAAGAAACGAAGGACGAATGCACCAGCCCGATCAGGGGCAGGCGCGATTCGAACCACTTCGCCAAGGCGCTCTTGGGAACGTAGGTATTGCCGTGTCCGCTCATGGGGCGACCCGCTCCAAATCCTGTTTCAAGGTGTCAGGCGACGGCCTTGCCGCCCTCCTCGCCGATCCGGATCTTGGAGTCCGACTCGAAGACGTAAGGGGGGATCGGCAGATTCGTCGGGGCGGGACCCCGGCGCACCCGGCCCGACGTGTCGTAGAGGGAGCCGTGACAGGGGCAAGACCAGCCCTCGTACTGTCCCTGATGGCCGATCGGCACGCAGCCGAGATGCGTGCAGTTACCGTAGACGACGAGCCACTTGGCATGGCCCTGCTTGACGCGCGCCGAGTCGGGCTGCGGATCGATGAGATCGGAAAGCTTCACCTCGGACGCTTCCTTGATCTCCTTCTCAGAGCGACTGCGCACGAAGATCAGCTTGCCGCGCCAGAACACATTGACGATCTGGCCTTCCTGGATTGGCGTCAGGTCGACTTCCAGGGGTGCCCCGGCCGCGATGGTCTCGGCATCCGGCGCCATTGAGGCAACGAAGGGCCAGGCCAGGGCACCGGCTCCGACGGCCAGTCCCGCACCCGTCGCGAGGAACATGAAGTCGCGACGCGTGCCGTCCGGCGCGCCGTGGGAGCTGTCGGGATCGGCTGCCGTGTTCGCCAAGTGTCAAACTCCAAGCATGATTGCGCCGGGCGACCCTGATCCCAACCCTACGGTCAGGGCCGGCCGGGACCTTAGAGGCTTTCAAAGGAATGTCATCCCGGCGGGACGGAAGCACCATCCCACATGATTGTGCAATGCGACCCCGCGTCACCCGAAGTCAAGGCGCGAAGCCTTTCAGAACGTGCGGTTTCTATCCGTGGAACGACCCCGTCGCGGGGGTGGCGCAGGAAGACCACAGAAGACATGCGCACACGGGCAGACGGGGTCGAAACTTGCCTGGGGCCATGCGCATGCCGGGGGAATCGACATCAGGATCCCGCGGGGTTTGGTTCGAAAGATATTGCCGATCGCGCGGATGGCGGGTCTCGCCTGATCCGGGATCAAGCGCGGCGACATTTCGACCACAAGACGTTCAGGACAGCCAGAGCCGGCCCCGGATCTAACGTCACTTGCGGCCATACCCGCTTTGGTTGCATGACGTCCGCCGATCCCCTACCTTTTGCTGCCTGGGCGTAATCGATTGGATAGAGTATCGCGGCCAGACTCGCTCGACCGCTTTGTCACGATGTTCGGTCATGGCAGAAGAGCCGAAAGGTCCGATGCCCCCCGATGCGCAGCTCCGACCGGCCGTGCTGGCTTCGCATCGTCTTCGCCCCGGCACTCCCATCCTTGCGGCCCATGCCACGTTTGCGGGTCGGCGGCGGGCCCGGCCCGAGCAGGATCGCGATCAAACGCGAAGCGAGCCCGGACGAGCCGAAATTGACCGTACCAGCGAGCCCGATCCGCCGGTACAGGGTCCGAACCACCGCCAGGACTGATATGAGGAAGCCCCTCGAGCACAACGACGCGATGATCGCGACACCTGCGATGCGGATCGCCCTGTTCCTCCTCAGCCCCGTGCGTCCGTTTTTCTTCACCGTGTCGGAAGCCACGAGGCCGGTTTCGATCGCCGCTGATCCGCGTGCCACAGGTTTGATCACGACAGCCGGCCAGGCAATGATCTTGGCAGAAGCCGCAGGCATGCGTTTGGCAGACGATGTAAGCCGGGCCCGTTCGCGGCATCGAACGGCGCAAGTGGGAGATGCGGCGTGAAGGCAGCCCTCCTAGGGCTTCGGACGATCGCACACTTAACACGGGCGCTCCTGCGCGGAGGACGTGACACTGTGGAGCGAGGGCTGATCGACGCCGATCTGCTGCGCGACATGTTCGAAGCGGCTCCAGACCCGCAGTTCATCGTCGCGGTCGGACCCGGTGGAGAGATGCGGCTCGCGGCCTGGAACGCGGCAGCGCGTAGTCACCACGGCAGTGCCGGCGCGCTCGGTGGCCCATTCGGCGATCTGCTGCCTGCAAGCGAAGTGGCTCTGTTGCAGCGCGGCGTCGAGCAGGCAGCCGCGGCGGGTGCGAGCCTCCGGATCCAGGTTAAGTCCGCGCGCACGGGCGTGGAAAACGCGTACGAAGCGACCTTCATCCCGCTACGGGCGAGGGGCACAAACGCGATCCGACGCGTTCTGGTCAGCCTGCGCGACCTCGGGCCTTCGAGGGTAGAGGACGTTGCGCCGCCGAGGCCCGACCATCTCACCACCGAAGCCGGATCGGCGGTCCCTCAGGGACCGGAGGAGATCGACACCGATCCCGACCAGCCCTCTGTCGAACTCGTCTCAAGACGAGTCCGATCAGATGACGGGCCAGCTGAGGCGTCCTTGGCCCCGGTTCAGGCGAATTCCAACTCGCAGCGTGCCGCGGACGAGCGCCTGCGGGAAAGCGAAGCGCGCTATCGCCTGCTGGCCGATTACACCTCGGACCTCATCGTCCTCGACGATGCCAACGGGCGCCACCTCTACATCTCGCCAGCGGTGACGAGCATGCTCGGCTACACGGTGGAAGAGGCCAATCGCATGGGTCTGCGGACCCTCGTGCACCGGGAGGACATCGCAAACCTCACGGCCATTCTGCACGCGCTCGGTCCCGAGCAGCCGACCGGATCGGTGATCTACCGGATGCGGCACCGTTCCGGGCAGGACCTTTGGGTCGAGGCCGCCTTTCGGAGAATTCAGGCCCAGGGCGAGACCCAGGTCATCCAGGCGATCCGCGACGTGACGCAGCGGCAGAGACAGGAAGCCGACCTGCACAGCGCCCGTATCGAAGCCGAGGCCGCCGTGCGCGCGAAGGCGGAATTCCTGGCCACCATGAGCCACGAGCTGCGGACGCCGCTGGCGGGCATCCTTGGTGTGCACGATCTTCTTCAGGGCGATGCCAGCCTCAACCAGAATCAGGCACGCCTCGTCGGTCTCGCACAGGAAGCCGGGCGCTCGCTCCTGACCATCGTGAACGACATCCTCGATGTTTCGAAGATGGAAGCAGGCCGCCTCGTGATCGAGTCGCTCCCCTTCAGCCTGATCCGGCTGATCGAGGGCTGTCGGGAACTCAGTGTCGAGATCGCACAGGGCCGCGAGGTTCGCATCGTGACCGAGATCGGACCGGACGTCCCGGACTGGGTCCTGGGCGATCCGACCCGATTGCGCCAGGTCATCCTCAATCTGACCACCAACGCCATCAAGTTCACGCCGCACGGCTCCGTCACCATGCGGGCAGCCTGGAAGCCGGTTCCGGATATCGGTTCGCGGCGCCGTTCGGCCTTGCGGATCGAACTCGTGGATACGGGGATCGGCATTCCGGAGGATGCCCTGCCCCACCTGTTCGAGCGCTTTGCGCAAGCGGACGGATCGATCTCGCGCCGTTACGGCGGAACCGGTCTCGGTCTCACCATCTGCAAGCGGCTTGTGCACCTGATGGGCGGTGAGATCGGCGCCCGGAGCCAGGTCGGCGAGGGCTCCACCTTCTGGTTCGAGGTGCCGCTGCGGCTCGCTGAGACGGAGAACGAGACCGAACGCGCGCGGCTCGCCACCCTCGGCCGACCATCGCCGCAGCGCTGGCGCATCCTGCTGGCGGAAGACAATTCGATCAACCAGGAGATCATCGGGACGGTGCTGCGCCACAAGGGTCACACCGTTACGGTGGTGGATGACGGAGAGCAGGCGGTGACAGCGGCCTTCGCCGCGGAACACCCCGACCTCATCCTGATGGACGTGCAGATGCCGGGACTGGATGGTCTCGCGGCGACTCAGGTGATCCGGGCCCGGGAGCGGCTGCATGGGTCTTATCCCATGCCGATCATTGCGCTGACCGCCAATGCGATGCCCGAGGAGATGGAGCGGTGCCGCGCCGCCGGCATGGACGCGCATGTCGCGAAGCCGATCGAGTGGCCAGTGCTGTTTGCCACCCTGGAGCGCCTCGCCGTGCGGATCGGACCAGCCGACGGTGAGGAGAGGCCCTCCTCCACGGAGGAACGCCCCGCCCCGTGAGGGGCGAGGCGTCCGAACGCGCGACGATGGTGCGTCGAGTCTAGTACGCGGCCGGGTCCGCGCTGTCGCTCGGCGAGGCGAATGCCTTCACCATGGCCTCGCTCATCGGCAGGTTCAGGTTGATGCCGCGCGGCGGGATCGGCTTCGTGAACCACTTGTCGTAGAGCGCCTTGCCCTCCGGGCTCTTGTAGAGCTTAGCGGTGGCTTCGTCGGCGACGGCCTTGAAGGGCGCGTCATCCTTGCGCAGCATGATGCCGTACGGCTCGGGCTTCGACAGTGCTTCGCTGGAGATCGCGTAAGCACCGGGGTCCTTCGAGCTGGCGGCCAGGGAGGCCAGCAGCACGTCATCCATGACGAAGGCGACCGCGCGGCCGGTCTCGACCATCAGGAAGGCCTCGGCATGATCCTTGGCCGGCAGGATGGTCAGGCCAAGGTTGCGCGCGGTGTTCGCTTCGTTGATCTGACGGATGTTGGTGGTGCCCGAGGTCGAGACCACGGTCTTGCCCTTCAGATCCTCAATCTTGTCGAGATGCGCCGACTTCTTCGCGACGAAGCGGGTGGCGGTCAGGAAGTGGGTGTTGGTGAAGGTGGCCTGCTTCTGACGATCGGCGTTGTTCGTCGTCGAACCACACTCGAGGTCGATCGTGCCGTTGGCGATCAGCGGAATCCGGGTCGCCGAGGTCACGGGGTTCAGCTTCACCTCGAGGTTCGGAAGCTTGAGGTTCGTCTTCACGGCCTCGGCGATCTTTTGGCAGATCTCGAGGGCGTAACCGACGGGCTTCTGGTCGCCGTCGAGGTAGGAGAACGGAACCGACGCATCCCGGTAGCCGATGGTGATCGTATTCGTTTCCTTGATCTTCTTCAGGGTTCCGGTGAGCTCTTGCGCCTGGGCGCTCCCTGCTGCGAGCACCGACAGCGCAAAGCTGACGGCGACAGCTGACAGGGTGGATCTCTGGTGACACGAACGCATCTGCGGGCTGACTCCGGGAGGTCGATCACGCTTCGGCGATCGACGGGACTGACCTGGGCAACGTAGCAGCGGGACGAGCCGCCGCAATCGTTGATTTCGCGCTGTCCAACCTGACATCGCTCCCGCCCCTGGCAAAGCTCGTGCCGAACGGCTCAGCTGCGGAGGTGTCACTCACTTTCGCTTACGACCATCGGTACACGACACGCAAAAAGGCCCGACTTTTCAGCCGGGCCAGTTCGCATGTCTCGAAGGTTCGAAGTCGTGAAGACCCGGGCTCGCACGGAGCCCGGATCAAGCCGTTCCGTCGACTTAGAAGTCGCGCTGGACGCGGCCGCGGATCTGGAAGGTGTCGTCAGCCGTCACAGTCCGGACAGCGCCGCTGGCGAGGCTAGCGGCAGTCACGTTGCCGTTGGAGCGCGTCATATCAACCACGCGGCCGTTCTGGACGCCAACCTTGGTGTAGAAGCCCTCCAGACCGATATCGAGATCCTTCACCGGCGACCAGATGATGCTGGCGCCCGCGACAATCTGGTAGTTGTCACGCAGCACGGGGCTGACGGCGAAGGACGCCTGTCCCGGAACACCCGTGAACTGGCCGGTCGAACCGAGCGTCTGGAAGACGGCGGCGTTGGCAGCGCGAGCACCGCGAGCGAAGTTCAGCTCACCGTAGCTGGCGAACACGGCCGAGCGCCACTCAGGCGACCAGTAGTGCAGCAGCGAACCGACAACCGTGAAGCTGGTGGACAGCTCGATCTTGCCCGTGAAGGGGTTGAGCGTGGCGTCGGACATGTAGGGGTCGAACGCAGCGCCGTTGATGGTGCTGGCGCGGGAGGCGTAGCTGCCGTTGTACGAGGAGTAACCGGTGTAGAGGGTCGCGCCCTCGCCGTAGGCGCCCTGCAGGTAGAGGGTGTCGCCCGGGGCGATGAAGGGCAGGTTGATCTTGGCACCAGCCTGGACGGCCCAGCCATACTCGCTGGCGGTACGCTGCGTTACGGGGGCAGCACCGCTGACACCCGGGATGAACGGAGCAGTGAGGATGCCGCCGCTGGCGTTGGTCGCGGTGCCGGCGATGGTGTTACCGGTGTTCAGCTCCTTGACGGCACCTGAAAGCTGCAGGGAGCCCCAGGCGGCATCGTAACGAAGCACGCCGACGAAATCAGGCATGCGGTTACGCTGCGCGACATCGACGTTGCCGTAGGTGCCGACACCGGTCACGTTGTTGAAGCCGATCAGAACCGGCGACGGCGCACCAGAAACTGCAACGTTCTGAGCCTGCGAACCCGCCGGAGCGAAGTTGTTGTTCGTGCCGAACTGCTGCGAGTAGATGGTGTTGCGGCGGAAGGTCGGATCTTCCAGCGAGATGGTGGCCGAGAGACCGCTGTCGCCGAGCTTGCTCGTGTAGGCGAGCAGGTTGGTGGACTGCAGGTCCGAGTTGGCCGTCGCGCCGGCGAACTCGAAGTCGTGGGCGTAGAAGTCGAAGAACGAGGAAGCGCGACCGGCGGTGAGGCCGGCGAACTGGATGAACGCCTTGTCGGTGTTCACGAACTGCTGGGCGCGGCCGCTCTGATCCTGACCAGTAGCGCCGAAGGCGTTGCCGATGCGCTCCTGGGTTCCGGAGCGGAGGCCGCCGGTGGCGCCGGTGCGCGAGGCGAACTGGAGACGCACGAAGGCGCGCAGGGTGCCGTAGGCCGTCTGCGTGCGGGCATCGACGTTGATGCGGGCCAATCCGATGTAGCCGGTGGTGTCACCGTTCGTACCAGAACGGCTACCGGTCGGCTGGTAGCCGACGTCGAGGCGGGCGCGACCCGAGAGACGGATGCAGGTGTCGGTGCCCGGGATGTAGAAGAAGCCGGCGCCGTAAGCGGAGCAGACGCGGACGTATTCGATCGGGACAGCCTTCTTGACCGGGAGGTCGGCTGCCTGTGCTCCGGCGACCGCAGCAAAACCTGCCGCTGAGGCGAGAAGCGAGCTCTTCAAGAGCTTCATTGATATCTCCAAAAGCTTCGAGACCCGAGGGAAGGCTTACTGCGCCCGAGATCTCAGTGGATCCCGGTGTCGCGTGGCCCTTTGTTTTTAAATGACCAAGCGTTGACCGCTGGAAATTGTCTTGCTGCCCTGGCGTTGCCCCCAGCGCAGGATCACTCTGTGCGAGGCGGTTCCCGGCGGCAACTCGGAATCGTGATCGGCGTGGCGGTTCCAAGACGCTGTTGCGGCGTTGCAACGCTCCGCAGACGGCTAAGTGACTGTTTCGAGGGCAGGTTTTCAGCCTTCCCAAGGTCCATCTGAGGTCGGACCCGACGGAGTAAGACAGGGGCAAGTGCTCGAAAATACGGAATAATCCGTGACCTTTGACACATTTAGACAGCGGGGAACTCGAGGAGAATTTTTCCAAAATCCTTCGCCTCGCGCCATTCTGCGAGTCATCTTGCCCGGAATGCTGCGGATCCCTGCCTGGGACGGCCCGACTGCTGCGACACGCAGCGGACGCGTTCTCACGACGCGCACCGAATCGGGCTGAGCGACGAAGGACGTGCGCGGCCGCCGCTCGAGACTGATCGGACCGTCAATCCTGCAGGCCGATCACCTGGAAATTGGTGTGAAGCTCATCCGACATCGGCACGTTGAGGCGGATGCCGGTCGGCAGGCGCTTGAGAAACCAGCGCTCATAGAGCCAGCGCAGCTCACGGGACTCGGCGAGGCGCTGGAAGGTCGCGGCGACGAGGCCGGCGAGTTGCGGATCATCCTTGCGGAACATCAGCCCGTAGGGCTCGAACGACAGCTTGTCCGGCAGGACCGTGTAGGCGGAGCCGTCCGGCCCCGCCGCGGCGATCAGCCCATAGAGCAGGACGTCGTCGAGACCGAGGGCATCGGCCCGTCCGTCCCGGACCATCGCGAAAGATTCGGCGTGGTCGCGCCCGGTGACCACGGTGGCGGGGATGCTGAGACGGGCGAAAAGCGCACGCAGGACACCCTCGTTGGTGGTGCCCGCGGTGACCGCCACCGTCCGGCCGGCCAGATCGCGGAACGAACCGACCGGAGCACCACGCTTGACCAGGAGCTTGGTTGCGCTGAAAAAAGTGACGGGCGAGAAGGCCACCAGCTTCCGCCGCTCGGCATTCGCCGTGGTCGAGCCGCACTCGAGGTCAATCCGGCCGGAGGTCAACCCCGCGATGCGCGTCTCCGACGTCACCGGCTCGTACACGACTTTCAGATCCTTGCGCCCGAGTTCCTTGCCGATGTCATCGACGACCTCCAGGCAGAGGTCGAGGGCGTAGCCGACGGGCTGGCCGGAGGGGTCCTTGAAGGAGAATGGCAGGGAATTCTCTCGGTAGCCGAGACGGACGATGCCGGTCTCGCCGATCGTCTTCAGGGTACCGGAGAGAATGTCGATCGCCCATGCCGATCCGCCGCTCGCCAGCAATCCGATACTGGCCAAGGCCCCGATGATGGCGCGACGTGCTGACATATGAGACCTCGCCACGAAGCAGTACCCGGGGCACCGAACGTCGCCGCACGACGCCCGCGCGGCCGCTTGCTACTCGGCCGGCTCCGGCAGCGGGCTGACGTCACGGTCCAGGCGTTGGTCGGTGAGCGTCAGCTGACCCTCCCACTTGGCCACCGCCACGGTCGCCACGCTGTTGCCCAGCACATTGGTGGCCGAGCGGCCCATATCGAGGAACTGGTCGATCCCGATGATGAGGAGCAGCCCCGCTTCCGGAATCTGGAAGGTGGTCAGCGTCGCCGAGATGACCACGAGGGAGGCGCGGGGCACGCCCGCCATGCCCTTCGAGGTCACCATCAGGAGCAGGAGCATGGTGAGCTGCTGCCCGAGCGTCAGGGGGATGTTGTAGGCCTGAGCGATGAACATCACTGCGAACGTGCAGTACATCATCGACCCATCGAGATTGAAGGAATAGCCCATGGGGAGCACGAACGAGGTGATCTTGTTCGGCACGCCGAAGCGCTCGAGATTGGTCAAAGTCTTCGGATAGGCCGCCTCGCTGGAGGCGGTGGAGAAGGCCAGGAGGAAGGGCTCTTTGATCAGGTCGAGCAGGCGCTTCATCGCCGATCCGACGAGGGCGAAACCGGCCAGGGCGAGGAGACACCACAGCATCGCCAGGCTGAAGTAGAACTCCAGCATGAACTTGCCGTAAGTCACGAGCACGCCGATGCCCTGGGTTGTGATCGTGGCGGCGATGGCGGCGAAGACGGCGATCGGGGCGAAGCCCATCACGTAGCCGGTGATCTTCAGCATCACATCGGCGAGCCCCTCGATCCCCTGTGCGAGCAGCTTGCCCTTCGTACCGAGGGCTGCAAGCGCGACGCCGAAGAAGATCGAGAAGACCACGATCTGAAGGATCTCGTTGTTGGCCATCGCCTCCACTGGGCTCTTGGGCACGAGATGGGTGACGAACTCCTTGAGGGAGAGTGAGGCGGCCTTGAGATTGGTGGTGGTGCCGGCATCGGGCAGCGGTAGGTTCAGGTTGTCGCCGGGCCGCAGGATGTTGACCATCACCAGGCCAAGGAGAAGCGAGCAGAGCGAGGCGCCCACGAACCAGAGCATCGCCTTGCCGCCGACGCGTCCCACCGAGGCCGTATCGCCCATATGTGCGATGCCCACGACGAGGGTCGAGAAGACGAGCGGCGCGATGATCATCTTGATCAGACGCAGGAAGACGTCGCTGATCAGGGCGATGTATCCAGAGATCTCCTTGGAGGTCTGCGGGTCAGGCCAGGTGATGTTGCACAGGTAGCCAACGGCAATCCCGAGCAGCATCCCGATGAAGATGTACGTGGTGAGCCTGGACTGCATCGCTCTCCCCCACCGCCGCGCCTGACGGCGCTCTGCACCGGGAACCAAGCTTTTGGTTCACCTGGAACAGGTCTGCACGAGGCATGCCAGGCTTGAGGTCGCGTATCGGCCGGAGGCTGAAACTCTGGGCCGGAACGTCCCCCTCCAAGCGCTCGTCCAGTCAGGCTAGCCTTTTTCCGGCCGCAATCAAGCACGGCCTTCGGGAGTGTCGACCGGCCGGGAAATCGTCAGGCGGCCCGCAGGCGACGGGCCGCTTCGGCCGAGCGCCGGATGAGATCCGGCTCCGGAGCGCCCGGCGGAACGACCCAGCTTCCACCGACGCAGAGCACAGGCTTCAGGGCGAGCCAGTCCGGGGCGGTTGCTTCGGAGATGCCGCCGGTCGGGCAGAATCGGACCTGCCCAAAGGGACCAGCCAGCGCCTTGAGTGCCTTGATGCCGCCCGCGGCCTCGGCCGGGAAGAACTTGAACCGGTCGAGGCCGTGATCGAGCCCGCGCATGATGTCCGCCGCATTGGCGACACCCGGCAGGTAGGGCACCCCACGCGCGAGGGCGGCGCGGGTCAGTGGATCGGTCAGGCCGGGACTCACGATGAACTGTGCACCCGCCTCCATCGCCGCGTCGAGGTCGCGCGCGTTCAGGACCGTCCCGGCTCCCACCACGACGCCCTCCACCCGCGACATGGCGCGGATCACATCGAGGGCCGCGGGCGTGCGCAGGGTGACCTCCAAGGCGGTCAGGCCGCCGGCCACCAGGGCCCGGGCAATCGGTTCGGCCTGAGCGAGCTCCTCCACCACCAGCACCGGGATGACGGGAACGGAGCGCATCAGGGCATCGATGGTGGTCATGGGCAACGTCCTTGGCAGCGAGGGCGGAGAGTTCAGAGGCCGGCAGCGGCGAGCATGGCGGAGGCGCCCTGCTCGGCCCCGTCGGCTCCGTGTCGCATGAAGGCGAAGAGCTCACGCCCCGTGCCGAAGGCCGGTGGCGGCGCGGAGGCCTCTTCCCGAGCCTCCCACTCGGCCGGGTCGACGAGGACCTCCAGGGCGCCGTCCTCCGCGCTCAGGCGTACGACATCGCCATCGCGAATCCTGGCCAGCGGACCGCCCCCGAGCGCTTCGGGGCTGAGATGGATGGCCGCCGGAACCTTGCCGGAAGCGCCCGACATCCGTCCGTCGGTGACGAGGGCCACGCGCAAACCCCGATCCTGCAGAACGCCGAGCTGCGGAGTCAGCTTGTGCAATTCGGGCATGCCGTTGGCCCGGGGACCCTGGAATCGCACCACCACCACCACGTCCCGGTCGAGCTCGCCGGCCTTGAACGCGGCCATGACGTCGTCCTGATCGTCGAAGACGCGGGCCGGCGCTTCGATCGTCCAGCGTGCCGGGTCGACCGCGCTGGTCTTGAAGGTGGCCCGGCCGAGATTGCCCTTCACCAGACGCATGCCGCCGTCGGGCTGGAAGGCCTTGGCCGGGCTGCGCAGGATACTCTCGTCATGCGAGCGCTCCGGGGCATCCTCGAAGACGAGCTCGTCGTCGATCAGCTTCGGGTCGCGGGCATGGTCGCGCAGACGCGTGCCGGCCACGGTGAGGATGTCGTCGTGCAGGAGCCCGGCATCGATCAGGCTGGCGATGACGTAGGACATGCCACCGGCGGCATGGAAGTGGTTCACGTCGCCCGAGCCGTTCGGGTAGACCTTGGCCACCTGCGGCACCACGGCCGAGAGACGATCGAAATCCGCCCAGTCCAGGATGATGCCGGCTGCCCGCGCGATCGCCGGCAGGTGGATGGCGTGATTGGTCGAACCGCCCGTGGCGAGCAGACCGACGACCGCATTCACGATGGCCTTCTCGTCGATGCAGCGCCCAAGAGGCCGGTAATCGTTCCCCGAGGCGCCGATCTCGGAGAGGCGGTGTACCGCCGCCCGGGTCACGGCCTGCCGCAGCTTCGTGCCGGGGTTGATGAAGGAGGCGCCGGGAATGTGCAGGCCCATCACGTCCATCATCATCTGGTTCGAATTGGCGGTGCCGTAGAAGGTGCAGGTGCCGGCCCCGTGATAGGACGCCGACTCGCTTTCCAGCAGTTCGTCGCGGCCGACCTTGCCCTCGGCGTAGAGCTGGCGGATGCGCTGCTTCTCCTTGTTGGCCAGGCCCGATGGCATCGGGCCGGCCGGGATCAGGATCATGGGCAGGTGGCCGAAGCGGAGCGCGCCGAGGAGGAGGCCGGGCACGATCTTGTCGCAGATGCCCAGCAGGGCCGCGCCGTCGAACATGCCGTGGCTCAGGGCCACCGCAGTGGAGAGCGCGATGGTGTCACGCGAGAACAGCGACAACTCCATGCCGCGCTGGCCCTGGGTGACCCCATCACACATCGCCGGCACGCCGCCCGCGACCTGCGCGGTTGCGCCGACCTCACGGGCGAACAGCTTCATCTGCTCCGGATAGCGGCCGTAGGGCTGATGCGCCGAGAGCATGTCGTTGTAGGCGGTAACGATGGCGATGTTCATCGCTCGACCGGACTTGATGACGGCCTTGTCCTCGCCGGACGCCGCGAAGCCGTGGGCCAGGTTGCCGCAATTCAGCATCGGGCGCTGAACGCCCGAGTCGCGCTCGCGGGCGATGAGGTCGAGATAAGCCTTGCGGGTCGGTCCGGAGCGTTCGACCACGCGCGCCGTGACGGCAGCGATTTCCGGGTGAAGCGCGCTCATGGCCAGTTCCTCCTCGAATCCGGGCGATGCCTGCTGCCGGCTCGCGCCGGCTGCGGCGCCCGGCGCCAGTATCAACCTAACGCGCCGGCGCGACAGCCGAGCGATAGCGGGGCCTGATCGCAATCCGACCCACGCGCCGTCAATGGCATCCGGGCTCCGGCCTGGCCAGTTCCGCCTGCAGGTTGCGGGCCAGGCCGTCCGTCAATGACTGCCTGCCGCGAGGGCTGCGCCGGGCTTCTGGTGGGTGCCCAGGCGCTCGACCATCGTGGCGGTCGCGGCGTTCATGCCGACGATCTCCACCGCCACACCGTGGTGGCGGTACTTGAGCACCACGCGGTCGAGGGCGTTGACCCCGCTGATATCCCAGAAGTGGGCCGCTGTGAGGTCGAGAACGATCCCCGCCAGACCGGCCTCGCGAAAATCGAACGCGCCGTGGAAGGCTTCCGCCGTCGCAAAGAAGATCTGCCCGGTCACCCGATAAGTCCGCACCGCGCCGGTCCGCTCGGAAGCCACGGAGAAGTAGCGCGTCACCTTGTGAGCGAAGAACAGGCCGCTGAGAACCACCCCGAACAGCACGCCCTTGGCGAGGTCGTGCGTTGCCACAACCACGGCCACGGTCCCCACCATCACGACGCTCGAACTTTTCGGATGCGTCACGAGCGTTCGCAGGGAGCCCCATTGGAAGGTGTTGATCGACACCATGATCATCACCGCCACCAAAGCCGCCATGGGAATCTGTGCCACGTAGGGGCCGAGGA
Source organism: Methylobacterium sp. AC690 (assembly GCF_979256535.1). NCBI lineage: Bacteria > Pseudomonadati > Pseudomonadota > Alphaproteobacteria > Hyphomicrobiales > Methylobacteriaceae > Methylobacterium > Methylobacterium sp. AC690. The sequence goes on from NZ_CEEDOX010000002.1 coordinate 197,382, forward strand.
CGACGATGAGGAAGAGCAGGAATACCCCGGCCCAGAGCGTGGAGAGCCGGCCCCGGCCGCCGGACGAGACGTTGATCACCGATTGTCCGATCATGGCGCAGCCCGCCATCCCGCCGAACAGGCCGGCGCCGATATTGGCAAACCCCTGGCCGGCACATTCACGGTTCTTCTCGGACCCCGTATCGGTCATCTCGTCGAGGATCGCCGCCGTCATCAGGCTCTCCAGCAGGCCGACCATGGTCAGCGTCAGCGCGTAGGGCAGGATGATCCGCAGGGTCTCCCAGGTGAAGGGGACCTGCGGCAGGGCGAAGACCGGCAACTCGGTGGGGAGAGCCCCCATATCGCCGACCTTGTGAATCGGCAGGCCCATGACCATCGAGAACGCCGTCAGGACGAGGATCGTGATGAGCGGCGATGGCACCGCCTTGGTCAGGTAGGGCAACCCGTAGATCAGGCCGAGGCCGACCGCCGTCATCAGGTAGACGCTGGTCCCCTGCCCGATCAGCTCGGGCATCTGCGCAAGGAAGATCAGGATCGCCAGCGCATTCACGAATCCGGTCACCACGGAGCGCGAGACGAAGCGCATGAGATTTCCAAGACGCAGGAGACCGGCCGCGATCTGCAGCAGCCCGGTCAGGATCGTCGCGGCGAAGAGGTAGCCAACGCCATGCTCCTTCACCAGCGTCACCATCACCAGGGCCATAGCCCCGGTCGCGGCTGAGATCATCGCCGGCCGTCCCCCCGCAAAGGCGGTGATGACCGCGATGCAGAACGACGCGTAGAGGCCGACCTTCGGGTCCACACCGGCGATGAGCGAGAAGGCGATCGCCTCCGGGATCAGGGCCAGGGCAACCACGGTGCCGGCCAGGATTTCACGCGTGATATTGGGAGCCCACTGGCTCCGCAGGTTGGTCAGGGTCATGGAAACGGGAGATCCAATCGTTCCCGCGCGCGGTCGGCGGCCGGGAAGCGAGACAGGGAATTCGACACAGGCCTCCCGACACGCGTCGAGGAATGGCCACGATGGAGCCTGAACGGAAGGCAGGCGCCGAGGAGAGCGGAGCTACGGCGGCGTGGGCCGTGCGTACAATCTGGCTCGATCCTTCAGCATGCGCTGGGTCTTAACAGGATCAGGCCGCGATGCAATGCGACCCGTGGCGGCGATGCGGAGGACCGGGGCTGCGAGCGGCCCGTGGAAGTCGTTTACGCGCGTGCAAGCAGGACGCGTATAAACTCCCGGGATCGCTGGTGAACGAGCCCCATGCCCGAATCGAAACCCAGCCTGATCGAGGCTGCACGCCACAGGCCCTGGTATCGCCTGCGCCTGCCTGAAGACCTCGAAGCACAGTTCTCCGAGACGATCCGCTGCTCTCGGGCGACTTACCTCCAGTCTTGGATCCTGATCTTCATCGTCTTCAATGTTCTGTCGCTGAAGATGGATTTCGACCTGTTCGGTCCCGAGCAGTTCACGGTTCCGGCTTTCCTGACCTTGGGCGTGTTCCTGCCGGCGGGGCTGATGGCGATTGCCGGCCTGCACGGCATCACCACAGCCCGGCGCCAAGCCGGGATCGTCACCGGGATCGCGCTGCTGGACATGGTGATCGTCCTGAACAGCGCCCGGATCGCACCGCAGCCCCATGCGGGTACCTACCTCATCCTCGCGGTGATCGTCCCAATGGTGGTGGGCATGATCGCGCCGCTCTCCTTCCGGCACAGCCTCGTCCTCTGCGGAAGCGCATTCGGTCTCTACGCGGTCTACATCGTCGGATTTGTTCTTCCGCGCAGCGAAGCGATCGGGCTGCCGCTGTTGATCGCCAGCCTCACCCTCGTGCCGCTCAAGCTCGCTTATTCGCGCGAGTGGACCTGCAGGGAGGCCTTTCTGCTGACGTTGGAGAAATCGGCGCGCGACAGGGACCTTGCAGATGCCAATGCGCGGCTGACGATCCTGTCGGAGACCGACAGCCTGACCGGACTTCGCAATCGGCGCAGCGCCGCGACGCAATTGCAAACCCTCTGGGCCGAGGCCTGCGCGGGCAGCACCTGGGCCGTGCTGATGCTGATCGATATCGATGCCTTCAAGCGCCTGAACGATACCGCAGGCCATCCCGAAGGCGACCGCTGCCTGAGACAGGTCGCCCAGGCGCTCGCTGCGACGGCGGATCGCCACGGCGGGCAAGTGGCGCGCTACGGCGGCGAGGAGTTCATCGTTTTCCTCGCGGGGGCAGACCCTTCGGCCGCCGGGCGGATCGGCGAGAGCTTGCGCCTGGCGGTCCAGGCCCTGGCCTATCCCCATCCGGGCCTCTGCGACGGGGCTCACGTCACCGTCAGCATCGGCGTGGCCACGGCGCATGGAAGCCTCGGATCCCTTGCGATCGCTTCCGCCGATCTCCTCAAGGCGGCGGACGATGCTCTCTACCGGGCCAAGCACGGCGGCCGGAATCGGGTCGAGTCCGCGACCCTGGCACCTGAATCGGCCAATTTCGACGGGGTGCGGGCCAGCGCATTCGGCTAACCGCTCCGCTGCGGCGGAGGACGGCGCCGGCTTCGATCCGCCTAATAGAAATCGTCACCCACGAAATAGGCGTCACCGTCGCCGGCCGGATCCCGAACTTCGTAGACGGGGGCCCGACGCGGGACCGATCGCACCGCGGCCGCCCGATAGGCCCCGTACGGCTCGCGTCCCATCTGCATGCCGGCCGACATCACGCCGACGTCGTCGCCGCGACGCCGCCGCGAGGCCATCACGGAACTGCCCTCGATGACCACCCGGGTCTTACCCATGCCCTGAGCCTTGACCAGGCTGAACAGGGTCGCTGCATTCTTCGGGGCGAGCCGAACACAGCCATGGGACGCCGCGCTGCCGAGGCGACGGGTGTGATTGGTCCCGTGAATTGCGTGGCCCTGCCCGGTGAAGAAGATTGCGTTCGGCATCGGTGCGTCGTCAAACTCGCGCGAAAAGTGCGTGCGCTCCATCCGGAACGGCCGATGGGCTCCGCCGGGTGTGTCGTAACCGTCCGCGCCCGTCGAGACCGGCCAGTCGTAGCGGGGCTGGCCGTCGACGGTGACGGTCATGCGTTGCGCGTCCTTGTCGACGGCGATCAAGACCTCGGCCCAGGCGGGACAGACCAAAACCGTCGCCAGGGTCAATCCGGAGACAAGGGACGTCAGGCGGGCACGCATCGGGGTCCTCGGAAAACACGAACGAATCTGGAACGCCTACGCTTGCCGCGCGCGTTGGTTCCAGCGCCGCGCAGATCAAGCGTCCGCGGTGGGATCGGGCCGCCGAACCTCGGCAGCGGCCGACTTCATCACGTTTGCCACGAGCGTATAGGTTTCCACCCAGGCCTCCCGCACCGCGGGCGTGAAATCTGGGCCCAGGCCCTGCTCCAGCGTCCAGAGCAGGGCGGCGCCCACGGGTTCGTAATGCGCGGCCTGCGTTCCGAACGAGACGTGCTGTCGGCCCAGCGTCTGCAGCGCCGGCACCACCATCTCGGGCTTGTGCAGGTTGGTGACCGCAAGACCCAGCATCGCCATGAGTTTTTTCTTCTGTTCACGCATGTCATCCGGAAACATCGTCCGAACCTGCGGGGCGATTTCGAACAGACGTCCGTAGAAGAGATCTGCCGCAGTGTCAGCGATCGGCCGAACCTTGGCGAAACTGTCCTGGACGAGGACAACTTGTTCCGGGGTCATGCGGGGCTCTGAGCAGGAGGAAGGGACTGCGGCGCGAACGGCGTGCGTGACGCGCGAATGCGCCCACCGTTTTTGCCCTGGCAGCGATATCCCACAAGAGGGAATCCTATCCGAGCGTTCGAATGGCGCGATTCGTCCGGCGGGATACCAAGCGACGCCCCCAAGAGCATCTGAACGGCGGCTGCCGACACGCTTCAGCTTGGGTGCAGCGCCGCTTCGGCATTCTCCTTCTCGGCAACCGGGACAAGACCGGATGGGCTGCCGAGACCGCGCACGATGCCGGCCTCCTCGATGAACACAGGGGATGGGCGATGAAGACGTTGGCAGCTTTGACGGCCGTTGCGCTCGTGGCGATGGGAACATTCGGAGCACCCGAGGCGCAGGCCCGCGGTCAGGGTGGCGCTCTCTTGGCCGGTGTCATTGGGGGGCTCGCGGCCGGCGCGCTTCTGGGAGGCGCCATCTCTGAGGCTCGCGACGCTCCTGCCTACGGCGACGGCTATGGACGTCCCGAATCCCGCTATGTCGACGACGATGCGGGTCCCGTCCTGCCCTACCGCCGGGCACCGGTGGTCGGCGAGTCCGCGTACGACGCCGTCTCGGTCTATCGCAGCCCGCGGGCGGTAATCCGACCCTATGGTGAGGGATTCGGCGGATACGCCTATCGCCGCGCCGGGTACGGGTATCGGCCGGATTGCGACCGTCCCTACGGCCCTCGCGGCTGGTAGTCGGATCCCTCACCGAGGCCGGCCGGGCAGGCTGGACGGCCTCTTCCTTAATCCGTCATCACACAAGCCGGCGCAACCGTCTCTGCCGACTCGCGTTAGCACTATTCGCGGGTAGATCGACTATCCGTCAGCGAACGGCGCCGTAGCCGACTGTTGAGATGCATTTCGACTACCCATATTTCTGCTTTCCTCGTCCTGACAATTGCAACCGAACACCTTTTCGTGTCGGCGTCGATCGCGCATTGGCCCTCTCGTTTCCGCCCCAGATCGACGAAGACCTTCCTGATCGACTGGCGGACGCCCTGGAAGCACTGATTGCGGTCCTCCGGCATCCGCACGATGCGGGCAGCCGATCGCGACCGAATTAGCGTTCGGGCGACGCCGACGGCTTGCCGCCATGCGCGGTGACGCTCATCACGGCCGCCTGCCGCAGATGAGAGACCGTGCCACGGTACGGTGCCCGCCCCTTCGAATCACCAGACCTGTCGGCAAGTTTGGGGAGCCGTGTCCTTCATACCGCGGCTGGCTGGCAGGTGGCGCGACGACATTGCATCCCGCCGTCCGCAAACGACCGCCGTGATTGTGCACGACGGACGGACCTTCGGGTTCCGCCCCGGCGTTCTCCCGGGTGTTCGTCGTCGATGCGGAGTACCGGATTTTGGCGCATGACCTGAGCTACCCGCCCCTCAATCAGCCCAAGGAGGTGGCGGACGGCGTCTGGATCGTCGACGCGGCGCCAATCCACGCGGGCGGCATTCCCCTTCCCCTCCGAATGACGGTGCTGCGACTGAGCGGCGGCGAGCTGCTGCTCCATTCGCCCGTTCCGTACCACCCGGGCCTTCAGCGCGCCGTGGAAAGCCTTGGGCGCATCGGGCACCTCGTGGCGCCGAGCATCGGTCATTGGCTGTTCCTGAAGGACTGGCAAGCCGCCTGCCCCAACGCGATCACCTGGGCCGTGCCCGGCCTGGAAGACCGGAGCCAGGTGCGCCGATCAGGCCTCGCGATCGATGCGGAATTGTCGGACCGGCCACCCCGCGTCTGGGCGAACGAGATCGATCAGGTCCTCGTCGCTGGCCCCGTGTTCAAGGAAATCTGCCTGTTCCATCGTCCGAGTCGGACGCTTCTGCTCACGGACCTGATCATCAACCTCGAGGGCGACCTCCTGCCGGTCTTCGCGCGCCCCCTGGCCCGCCTGCTCGGCATCGTTGCGCCCGAGGGTCGGGCGCCCCTTTATATGCGGCTTCTCCTGCGCCTGAACCATCGGGACACGGTCCGGGCTGCACAGCGCCTCGTCGCTTTCAATCCGGACCGGGTGATCTTCGCCCACGGCCATTGGTTCGACCGCGATGCCGCCGGCGAACTCCGGCGCTCGCTCGCCTGGATCCTGGACGGACAAAGCGCCTCGCCCCGGCTGTCTACGGCCAGCGCAACGACCACCCGAGCGCCACTGCGTTCGACGGCGCTGGCGGGCCTGGCCCTCGTGGGTGTCTGGGGGCTGTTCACCTATCTCCGCCGGTCGCGGCGCTGATCGGCGCGGCGATCCGACAGGGGGCGGGACGCGAGCGACAGGATTGGTGCGGACGGCGGGACTCGAACCCGCACAGCCAAAGGCCGCAAGATTTTAAGTCTCGTGCGTCTACCGGTTTCGCCACGTCCGCATGCCGACATCAGCGGTAGCGGGGCGGCCTCCGCAGATCAAGGCGTCCAGCCGTAGAGCCAGGCGTAGCGGCGGTTCATCCCGTCCGGACCGAGGCGGCGCATGACGGCGTTGCGGATTGTCCCCACGAGGGGACCCGCATGATAGGTGCGGCCATTGGCGCGGGCAGCCCGGCGCACGCGGCGCACCCGCGCGCGTCGCACCGCATCGTATCGGTCCAGGGCAGCACCGAGGTCGGTACCGTCCGCGCCCAGTTCCCTGGCGAGGATCGCCGCATCCTCGATCGCAAGGGCGGCTCCCTGTGCCAGGAAAGGCAGGATCGGGTGGGCGGCGTCCCCGATCAGGGCGAGGCGTCCGCGCGCCATCGGACGCGCGGCACCCCGATCCTCCAGCGACCAGACCAGCCAGGAATCCGGCACGGCCAGGAGGGCCGCGAGGGGCGCGGCCGCATCGCGGAAGCGGGCGCGCAGCACGGCGGGCTCACCGAGCTGACCCCATCCCTCGCTGCCTTTCCGCTCCGGGATGACCGCGACGACGTTGACGTGTTGCCCCCCGCGGATCGGGTAATGCACCACGTGGCGCGCCGGTCCGAGCCACAGGCCCGTGGTCTCACCGGAGAGTTCGGGCGGCAGGGCTTCCCGCGGAACGATGGCCCGCCACGCCGCGGCACGGCCGGACCGCAGCTCCTTCCCGTCGAGGTGGCTGCGCAGGCGGGAGCGTACGCCGTCGGCTCCGATGACGAGGTCGGCGGAAAACCGATCGGTCCGCGTGCCCGTCCCGCTCTCCAGCGTCAGGTCGATCCCGTCCGGGCGCTCCGCCAGACCGGTCACGTCCCGTCCCACCAGGAGGCGGATCCCGGGCCGGCCGCGCACCGCGTCGAGGAGCAGGGTCTGAAGGTCGGCCCGGTGGATGACGTAGTAGGGGGCGCCGAAGCGCTCGCGCAGATTGGCTCCGAGCGCGACGCCGCCGATGACAGCGCCGCTCGTCAGGGCCCGCACCACCACCGCCGGCGGCTCGCTCGCCGCGCGGCGCAGGGCGGCGCCGAGCCCGAGGCCGATCAATACCCGGCTGGCATTCGGGGAGAGCTGGATCCCGGCACCGACTTCGCTGAAGCCTGTGCGGCGCTCGATGAGGGTGACGGCATGGCCGGCGGCATCGAGGGTGAGCGCGGCCGTGAGGCCGCCGATGCCCGCGCCGACGATGGCGATGTTCAGGGCCGGCACGGAGCCGCTTCGCCGAATCAGGCGGCGGCCGAAGTCCGGTCGTCCCAGACACAGATCGCCGGGTCGGCGTTTCCAGCAGCCAGGGTCGGGCGATAGCGGAACAGCGTCGAGCAATACTGGCAGATGGTCTCGTCGTCCGTGCCCATATCGAGGAAGATGTGCGGATGATCGAAGGGCGGCTTCGCCCCGATGCACATGAACTCTTTTGAGCCGACGTGAATCACCGCCACGCCGGGCTCGTTGTGGAAATGCGGGACCGCCTTGTCAGCCATCGCCTTGTCCTGCTTGCCGGCCCGCCGGAGACCCGTCCTCATGGAAGGATCGTCCTCGTGCGGGCATCCGTGTTGTCGGGGTCTGCCGGGACCCGTCTCTAGCCTCTCCCCCGGCGCAAGCCTAGTGCAGTGCGCGCGAAGGGTTGGCCTCGCGCGCACGTCACCGTACATAGGGTCAGGCCCTGCCCCGGTTCCCTTCCGCGAAACGTCCCCATGACCCAGAACGAACAGGCCGTCTCCGAGAGCGGACGCCGCGCACCCCAACCGCCGATCCATGGACCGGAGGCCTTCGAGGGCATGCGCAAGGCCGGCCGTCTGACCGCGGAGGCCCTGGATCTGCTGATGGAGGCCACCGCCCCCGGCGTCACGACGGACCATCTCGACAAGCTCGCCTACACCTTCGCGATGGACCACGGCGCCTACCCGGCCTCGCTGCTCTACCGCGGCTACCCGAAGTCGATCTGCACCTCGATCAACCACGTGGTCTGCCACGGCATCCCGAACGACAAGCCCCTGCGGGACGGTGACATCGTCAACCTCGACATCTGCCTCATCGTCGACGGCTGGCACGGCGATTCGAGCCGGATGGCCTATGTCGGCGAGGTGCCGCGCAAGGCCCAGCGCCTGTGCGAGATCACCCACGAGTGCTTGATGCGCGGCATCGCGGCGATCAAGCCGGGCGGCTCCACCACGGATATCGGCCGCGCCATCCAGGCCTATGCCGAGGCGGAACGCTGCTCGGTCGTGCGCGACTTCTGCGGCCACGGCCTCGGGCGCACCTACCACGATGCCCCGACCATCCTGCACTACGTCGAGCCGAGTTACGACGTGAAGTTCCAACCCGGCCAGTTCTTCACCGTGGAGCCCATGATCAATCTCGGCCGTCCGGCGGTGAAGGTCCTCTCTGACGGCTGGACCGCGGTGACCCGTGACCGCTCGCTCTCGGCGCAGTTCGAGCACACTGTGGCGGTGACGGAGACGGGGGCGGAGATCTTCACCCTCTCGCCGAAGGGTTTGCACCAGCCCGCGCCGACGGCCGGCTGACGTCGAACCATGACCACGCGGCCGCCGTCCACGCCTGACCCGTCGGACGGCGAGCCGCATTACCTCGGCCATCGTGATCGCCTGCGCGCCCGGTTCGCCCAGGGCGGAGCCGATGCGCTTCCGGACTACGAACTGCTCGAACTCGCCCTCTTCCGGGCCATTCCCCGCCGGGACGTGAAGCCCCTGGCCAAGGCCCTGATCCGGCGCTTCGGCAGCTTTGCCGAGGTGGTAAGCGCCGAGCCCGCGCGCCTTGCTGAAATTGAAGGCATTGGCCCCGGGGTCATCGCCGACCTGAAGCTCATTGAAGCGGCAGGACATCGGCTGGCGCGCGGGGCGATCGCCGGTCGGCCCCTGCTCTCCTCCTGGAGCGCCGTGCTCGAATATTGCCGCGCCACCATGGCCTTCGCGGCGCGCGAGCAGTTTCGCGTGCTGTTCCTCGACCGGCGCAACCACCTCATCGCCGACGAGGTCCAGGGGCGGGGAACCGTCGACCACACGCCGGTCTATCCGCGCGAGGTGGCGCGCCGCGCCCTCGAGCTCTCGGCCACCGCCATCATCCTGGCTCACAATCATCCCTCGGGCGACCCGACCCCTTCGGCCACCGATATCCGGATGACCCGCGAGCTCATCGGCGTCCTGGACCCCCTCGGCATCCTGATCCACGATCACATCATCCTGGGTCGGGAGGGTCACGCCAGCTTCAAGGGCTTGAAGTTGATCTGAACGTGCTACCGTACACGCAAGGGCGGTGGGCGCGGACTCCGATCTCAGGTCGCTGGCGCGCCTCTTGCCTAGACAAGAACGGTGTTCAAGGGGGAGACGCGAATGGCGCTCGCTGCATTCGACGAGATGACCGGGCTGCCCGATGGGGCGCTGAGCAACCCCGCCGTGCGCGAAGCCTACGACAGCCTGAAGCACTGGCTCGACACCACGCCGCCCGAGCATTTCAACACCCGCCGCAGCCAGGCCGAGATGCTCTTCCGGCGCATCGGCATCACCTTCGCGGTTTACGGCGCGAACGAGTCCACCGAGCGGCTGATCCCCTTCGACATCATCCCGCGGGTCATCACCAAGCCCGAATGGGGGTTCCTGGAGCGGGGTCTCAAGCAGCGCGTCACCGCCATCAACGCGTTCCTGAAGGACATCTACGGGGCGCAGGAATGCATCAAGGCCGGCGTGATCCCGGCCGACCTCGTCTACCGCAACCCGCATTACCGGATGGAGATGCGGGCTTTCCGGGTGCCGCACGACCTCTACGTCCACATTGCCGGCATCGATATTGTCCGCACCGGTGAGAACGACTTCTTCGTGCTCGAGGACAATGCCCGGACCCCGTCGGGCGTCTCCTACATGCTGGAGAACCGCGAGGTCATGCTGCGGCTGTTCCCGGAGCTGTTCTCCCGCCACCGCGTCGCGCCGGTCGAGAATTATCCCGACGCCTTGCTGGCGACCCTGCGCAGCCTCGCGCCGTCCACGGCGACGCGCGACCCCACCGTCGCGCTGCTTACGCCGGGCCGCTACAACTCGGCCTTTTACGAGCACTCGTTCCTGGCCGACAAGCTCGGGGTCGACCTCGTTGAGGCCTCCGACCTCTTCACCAAGGACGATGTCGTCTACATGCGGACGACCGAGGGGCCGCGCCGGGTCGACGTGCTGTACCGCCGCCTCGACGACGATTTCCTCGATCCGCTGGTCTTCCGCCCGGACTCCGTGCTCGGCGTCCCCGGCATCATGAACGCCTACGAGCGCGGGACCGTGACCCTGGCCAACGCGGTCGGCACCGGCATCGCCGACGACAAGGCGGTCTACAGCTACATGCCGGAGATCGTGAAATTCTTCACCGGCGAGGAGCCGATCCTGCACAACGTGCCGACCTATCGCTGCCGCGAGAAGGAGGCCTTCGCCTACGTCATGGACAATCTCGGCGAGCTCGTGGTGAAGGAGGTCAATGGCTCCGGCGGCTACGGCATGCTGGTCGGCCCGCACGCCACCAAGCGCGAGATCGAGGAGTTCGGACGCAAGCTGAAGCACGCGCCGGACGGGTTCATCGCCCAGCCGACCCTGGCGCTCTCCACCTGCCCGACCTTCGTCGCATCCGGCGTCGCCCCCCGGCACGTGGACCTGCGCCCGTTCGTGCTGTGCGGCTCGGACGAGATCCGCATCGTCCCCGGCGGCCTGACCCGGGTCGCCCTGAAGGAAGGGTCGCTCGTCGTGAACTCGAGCCAGGGCGGCGGCACCAAGGACACCTGGGTCCTCGACGCCTGAGACATCGCGCGGCATCCGGCCCGGCGTTCCGTGCCGGGTGCCTTTCCAAGCCCGTGCCGGCTCCGGCATAGTCCTTTCCGCCCTGCGGCCTGCATGCCCGATGCCGGCCGACGTCCCGATGGAACCCCATGCTGTCCCGGACCGCCGACAACCTGTATTGGCTCTCGCGCTACGCCGAGCGAGCGGAGTTCGTCGCCCGCATCCTCGATGCCGCCCTGCGCCTGGCCGCCCTGCCGTCGAGCTACGGCGGCGGCGAGACCAACGAGTGGGCCTCCGCCCTGGCCTCGGCGGGCGATCCGGAGGTGTTCAAGCCGCTCTACGACAGCGTCACCGAAGCCACCGTCTGCGACTTCCTCGCCTTCAGCCCCCACAACCCCTCGTCGATCCGCTCCTGCATCGAGACCGCGCGCGAGAACGCCCGCAGCGTCCGCACGGCGCTGACCACCGAGATGTGGGATGCCATCAACGGCGCCTGGCTCGAACTGCGCAACTACGAGGGACGCGACCTCAACCGCGACGAGTTCACCCGCTTCCTCGACTGGGTGAAGGGCGTCTCCCTCGCCTTCGACGGCTCGGCCTACCGCACCATGCTGCGCAACGACGCCTACTGGTTCACGCGCCTCGGCACGGCCATCGAGCGGGCGGACAACACGGCCCGCATCCTCGACGTGAAATACCGCATCCTGCTGCCCGCCTCGGAGAAGGTCGGCGGCAGCCTCGACTATTTCCAGTGGACCACGATCCTGCGTGAGGTCTCGGCCTTCAACGCCTATCACTGGGTCTACCGCGAGAGCGTGAAGCCGCTCCTGGTGGCCGATCTCCTCATCCTGAACCGGCAGATGCCGCGCTCCTTCAGCAACTGCTACGGCATGCTGGTGGAGCACCTCGACCTCATCGCCGACGCCTACGGGCGGCGCGGCGCGAGCCAGCGCCTGGCCAGCAACACCCTCGCGCGGCTCGAGGGCGAGAACATCAATCGCATCTTCTCATCCGGCCTGCATGAGTTCGTGACGGAGTTCATCGTCGAGAACAATCGCCTCGGCGCAGCGGTCATCGAGCAATATCTGGTATAGGGCCGGCCCCGGCCCGACGCCGCGCAAAGGTCGCCGCATGCGAATCCGCGTCTTCCACGAGACCAACTACACCTACGAGCAGCCTGCGCGCGGGCTGATCCAGGTCCTGCGTCTGCGTCCGCGCGACCATGACGGCCAGTATGTCCGGCGCTGGCGCATCGAGCCCTCCGTCGACGGCCGCGTCAGCGAGCGCGAGGACGGCTTCGGCAACGTCGTGCACTGGTTCACCGCGGACGAGCCGGCCGAGGCCCTGTCGATCCGGGTCACCGGAGAGGTCGACACCCTGGAGATGCACGGCATCGTGCGCGGCACGATCGAGCGCCTGCCGGACGTGTTCTATCTGCGGGATTCGGACCTCGCCCTTGCCAACGACGCCATCCAGGCCTTCGCCCAGGAGGTCGCGGCGGCCGGCGACCCGGCGCCCCTGCCCTGCCTGCACCGGCTGCTCGCCGCCGTGCACCAGCGGGTCGCCTTCGTTCCCGGCCCGGCCAGCGCCAGCACGAACGCCGCGCAGGCCTTCACCCAGGAAAAGGGCGTCTGCCAGGACATCACCCATCTCTTCATCGCGGCGGCCCGCCACCTTGAGATTCCCACGCGCTACGTCTCAGGGTACTACCACCACGCCGACCGGGACGCGGATCAGGGCTCCGGCCATGCCTGGGCCGAAGCGCTGGTGCCGGGGCTCGGCTGGATCGGCTTCGACGCCGCCCACGGCATCGCCACCACCGAGGCCCATATCCGTGTGGCCGTTGCCCTCGACTATCTCGGGGCGGCGCCAATTCGCGGCAGCCGCATGGGCGGCGGGACAGAAACACTCGACGTGACGCTTCGCGTCGAGCAGGCACAGGCTTCCGTCCAGTCCTGATCGCGGACGGACGCGCGAGAAAGACCGCACCATGACCTACTGCGTCGGTGTCCTCGTCGAGGAGGGGCTGGTGATGATCGCCGACACCCGGACCAATGCCGGGCTCGACGACATCTCGACCTACCGCAAGCTCCACCACTTCAACGTGCCGGGCGAGCGCGTGATGATGCTGGCCTCCGCCGGCAACCTCTCGATCACCCAGTCGGTCCTCAGCCTTCTGGCCGAGGGCGTGGAGGGCGATGCCGGCGAGCCGAAGATGAAGCTCGTCGAGGCGCCGACGATGTTCCAGGCGGCCCAGCTCGTCGGCCGCGCCATCCGGCGTGTCCGCGAGATCGAGAAGGCGGGATTCGAGGCGGCCAACCTGCGCTTCTCGGTCTCGCTGCTGTTCGGCGGACAGATCGGCTCCGACCCGATGAAGCTCTACCTGATCTACTCGGCCGGTAACTTCATCGAGTGCAGCGGCGACGCGCCCTTCCTGCAGATCGGGGAGCACAAGTACGGCAAACCGATCCTCGACCGGGCGGTGAAGTACGAGACCGACCTCTACGACGCCCTCAAGGTCGGCCTCGTCTCGATGGATTCGACGATGCGCTCGAATCTCGGCGTCGGCTTGCCCATCGACATCGCGGTCGCCCGCCGCAACGCCCTCGACCTCGAGGTGAATCACCGGATCGAAGCCGGTGAGAGCTACTTCCATGATCTGCGTGAGCGCTGGTCGGCGGCTTTGCGCGCCGCCCACCGGGCGATCCCCCGGCCGCCCTACGGCCCGGCGACGGCGAAGTGATCAGGCCCTTGGGCCACCCAGGAGCCTGAGCGCGCCCTCGGCGAGCTCGACGGTCAGACGACCCGCCTCCGTCTCGCGGGCAAGGGGTGCCCCCTGCCCGGCCCAGAGGGGCGAGAAATCGCCCGAGCCGCGCCGCTCGGCCTCGATCCGCAAGGGTTGAAGGCCGATGGCGGCCGTGGGGAACACCGGCGCATCTGCGCACAGCGGCCCGAGTTCGCGGATGACGCGATTCACGAGTCCCCGGGCGGGCTTACCCGTGAGCACGTTGGTGATCGTCGTGTCCTCGTCGCGCGCCCGGCGCAGGGCCTCGCGGTGCGGACCCGAGAGACCGGCTTCCGTGCAGCGCAGGTAGGCCGTTCCCAGCTGAACGGCCGAGGCACCGAGCATGAAGGCGGCGGCGATCCCGCGGGCATCGGCGATCCCCCCGGCTGCGATCACGGGCACGTCCACCGCGTCGACCACCTGGGGCACCAGCGCCATCGTGCCGACCTGTGTCGCGGGATCGCTGCCGAGGAACAGTCCACGATGCCCGCCGGCTTCGGCCCCCTGCGCGATGATCGCGTCGACCCCGCGCTCGGCGAGCCAGCGCGCTTCGCGCACGGTGGTGGCGGACGAGAGAATGGTGCAGCCGAGCGCCCGGACGCGGTCGAGAAGCGACGCCTCCGGCAGGCCGAAATGGAAGCTTACCACCGCCGGCCGGACCTCGGCGACGACCGCGAGCATCGCGTCATCGAACGGAGACCGTTGCGCCATGGCGATGGGAGCCGCCGGATCGAGGCAGAGTTCCGCGTAGTAGGGTGCGAGCCGGCTGCGCCAGGCGGCCTCGCGCTCGTCATCCGGCGTTTCCGGCACGTGGCAGAAGAAGTTCAGGTTGAACGGCGCGTCCGTCCGCGCCCGGATCGCCGCGGCCTCGCTGCGCACCGCGTCCGGGTTCATCGCCGCGCAGGCGAGGGAGCCGAGGCCGCCAGCGGCGCTGACGCTGGCGGCAAGGGCCGGCTTCGGCCCGATCATCGGCGCCTGGACGATCGGGTGCTGCACCGGCACGCGGTCGAGAAATCGGTTCTTGCCCCACATGCGCCGGCTCCTTGCCCATCATCGCAAGTTTGAATCGCAAGTCTGGATCGCAGGTCTGAATCGCCAATCAGATCACGTCTTGAGGCGGGCACGATAGGCACGCACCTCGGCGGCCGGATCCACGCTGCGCATCAGCGCGCCCATCACCGCGACGCCCGCAGCGCCGGCCGCGCGGCATAGGTCCACGCGATCAACTGTCATTCCCCCGAGGGCAATCACCGGCATGCCGAACCCAGCCGCGGTTCTCAGCGCCTCTGCTCCGAGGGCGGGACCGTAGCCCGGCTTGCTCGGCGTCGGAAAGATCGGGCTCAGGGTGGCGTAGTCGGCGCCGGCTCGGGCGGCGACCGCAACCTCATCCGGCGTATGCGCGGACACGCCGATACGGCCACCGGGCAGGCGCCGGCGGGCTTCGGCGATCCCGGTCGCGGTACTCCC
The DNA here is from genome assembly GCF_979256535.1 of Methylobacterium sp. AC690. Lineage (NCBI taxonomy): Bacteria > Pseudomonadati > Pseudomonadota > Alphaproteobacteria > Hyphomicrobiales > Methylobacteriaceae > Methylobacterium > Methylobacterium sp. AC690. The sequence continues at coordinate 212,492 of NZ_CEEDOX010000002.1, forward strand.
GCCGGGCAGATGGACACCGTCGGCGCCGAGTTCAGCGGCGAGCGCCGCATCCGCACCGATGGTCAGCGAACCGCCCTCGGCCTGCACGAGGCGGGCGATGTCCCGGGCGAGTGCGCGCCGCGCCTCCGGTGCCAGGTCGCGCTCGCGAAACCAGACCCAGCGGGCGCCGGCCCGCAGGAGGCGTTCGAGCGTGGCGCAGAGGTGCCGAGCGGCGACCGCCGGCGCATCGGTCGCCGACCTGTCCGTCACCACCAGCAGCCGCGCGGGCAGGCCGCTCATCGTCGCGCGCCGGCCGGCGCGTCGGTCGAAACCCGGCTCACGAGCCCACGAGGCCCAGTTGCGGGCTCGACGGTTCGGCCCGGCCCCGCTTCGGGATCCGTCCGGCGAGATACGCGTCGCGACCTGCCTGGACCGCGTTGCGCATGGCGCGGGCCATCCGCACCGGATCGTCGGCCTTGGCGACCGCCGTGTTCAGCAGGCAGCCGGCGGCGCCGAGCTCCATGGCGATGACCGCGTCGGAGGCGGTGCCGATGCCGGCATCGACGATGACCGGCACGGGCGAGCGCCGACAGATCAGCTCCAGGTTGGCCGGGTTGGCGACACCCATGCCGGAGCCGATCAGCGAGCCCATGGGCATCACGGCAGCGCAGCCGAGATCGGCGAGGCGCTGGCAGACCACCGGATCGTCGTTGCAATAGGGCAGCACGGTGAAGCCGTCGTCGACGAGGTGGCGACAGGCCTCCCGCAGCTCGGCGACGTCGGGGTACAGCGTTTCGCGGTCGCCGATGACCTCGACCTTGATCCAGTTCGTGTCGAGGGCCTCGCGGGCGAGTTCGGCCGTCATGATCGCGTCGCGCGCCGTCTCGCAGCCAGCGGTGTTCGGCAGGAAGCGGTGCCCCTTGAGCCGGCGCAGCGTATCCGAGCCATGCCCCTGCAGCGAAACCCGGCGGATCGAAGCCGTGACCACCTCGGCGCCCGAGGCCGCGACCGCATCGAACAGGATGCTCTGCGTAGGGTAGCCGGCGGTTCCGATGAACAGACGCGAGCCCAGGCTCACACCGCCGATCACCAGCGTGTCCGTGTCGTTCGCGATCTCGGTCATTCCCGGCCTCCTGCCATGGTGTTCTCCCTCCCGATCAGCCGCCCTGCATCGCGCGCACGATCTCGACGCGGTCGCCGTCGCTGAGCGCGGTGGCAGCCCAGTCCCGGCGTCGGATCACGGCGCCGTTGAGCGCGATGGCGATACCCTGCGGGCTCTCAAGGCCGGTCTCCTCGGCCTCTTCCCGGAACAGGGCGTCGAGGTCGGCGGCCGTGCTTTCGCGGACCTCGCCGTTGACTCGGAGCTTCATGCGAAGGCCCTCCGCGGCGGCGACGCGAAGCGGGCCCGGCCGAAATCCCGGGCATAATCCGGCAGCGCTCCCGCGGCGACCAGGGCCGCAACCGCGTCGGCGGTGGCCGGGGCCAGCAGGTAGCCGTTGCGATGATGGCCGGTGGCGACCACGAGGCCGGGCGCCAGGGCATCGATGATCGGGGCATCGTCGTCTGAAGTCGGCCGGAAGCCGCTCCAGATCGCTTCCACCGCCATCTCCTCGATGCCGGGCAGGACGCGACGTGCGCCCTCCAGCAGGGCGTAGAGCCCGCCGGCCGTGACGCCGGGAACGAAGCCGCAATCCTCCACCGTTGCGCCGACGATGAGATGGCCGTCGCTCTTCGGCGCCATGTGGACCTGCTCGGTCCAGACCATGTGGGCGAGGGTGCCGGTGCGGGCGGTGGTCCGCAGGGCGAGCGACTGACCGCGCAGGGGCCGGACCGGCAGGGCGAGATGGTCGGGCAGGAGCCCCGCCTCCCCGCTCCAGGCGCCGGAGGCGAGCACGACGGTGTCGGCCTGACGGATGCCCTGGGCCGTACGCACGCCCGTGACCCGGCCGGCGCTCCAGTCCAGGGCCTCGACACCGCAGCCCTCCACGATGGCGACTCCGGCAGCGAGGCAGGCCTGGACGAGGGCGGCCATCACCCGGCTCGGATCGACTTGGTGGTCGTGTGGGCAGAACAGGCCGGCGGTGACGGCGGGACGCAGGCGCGGCTCGCGGGCCCGAACCTCGGGGCCGGTGAGCCAGCGGGCGTCGAGGCCTGAGCGCTTCTGCAGGTCGTGCCGGAAGCGCAGGCGCTCGACCTCGTCGCGGCCGATGGCGAGCACCAGGGTGCCCTCCTCGCGATAGTCGATGTCGAGGCCGGCCGCGGCCTGAAGGTCATCGCGAAAAGCCGGCCAGCGCGACAGGCTCTCCAGGGCCAGGGGCAGGAGCGGGTCGGAACCCGGCTCGTGCTCGGCGGCAGGGGCCAGCATGCCGGTTGCGGCGAGGCTCGCCCCGGCGCCGACGGTGTCCCGCTCCAGAACGGTCACAGACCGCCCGGCCTGCGCCAGGCGCCAGGCCGCCGACAGGCCGATCAAGCCAGCCCCGACGACGACGACGTCACTGCGGGCTGGAGCGACGACGGCCGGCGGAGCATCGCCGTGCGTCCGTCGCAGGTTGAGGAAGGCGTTCGGGATCACGTCCAACACAATCTCCGCGACCGGCGTCGAGATTGGTGGGGCTGCAGCTTCGAGCGGTGAAGCGTGCCGGGCTTGAGCAGAAACCCGCGGTCCAATCCCTACGCCGGTATGAACCGGGTCAGGTTCGAAGGATTTCCGCGCCGCCATCCGCGAACGGACGGCCATCGGTTTCTCAGCCCCTTGCCGGGGATCTCCCTGGAACACCCCTGATGTGGGCCGTCCACGCGCCGGGGTCAATCCCCGAGCGGGCCTCAGGCGGCGGACGGACGCGCCGGCCGATAGACGCCCATGGGTTCGGCAAACCCGTCGAGCGCGTGCTCGCCGAGGGGCTCCGGCATGTCCCAGAGGAAGTCGACGAAGGGCTTCGTCATCAGGATCGGTTCGGCCAGCGTCCGGTTGAGGCGGGCGACCCGGCTCGCCAGGTTCACGTCGCGCCCGATCACGGTGAAGTCCAGCCGCGCGCCGGAGCCGACATTGCCGTAAGCGGCCTCGCCGTGATGCAGGGCGATGCCGGCGGCCACCGGATTGGCGAACCGGCCCAGGGCATTGGCCTCGGCCAAGGCCGCCATGGCGCTCTGGGACGCCGTGAGCGCCCCCTTGGCGGCACCGCCCAGGTCGTCGCCCGGCTCACGGAAGATCGCCAGCAGCCCGTCGCCGAGATACTTCAGGACCTCCCCGCCCTCGCGCTCGATGGCTGGCACCAGGCAGTCGAAGAAGATGTTCAGGAGGTCGACGGCCTCCTCCGGCGTCATGTCGGCGGAGATGCGCGTATAATCGCGCATGTCGGCAAACAGGATCGCGGAGCGGATGCGCTGAACGTGACCGCGACGGATGGAGCCCCCGAGGATCGCCTTGTGCGGCTCGTCTCCGACATAGATCCGCAGGACGTGGTCGAGCTGCTTGTTGATGCTGCGCATCTCCATCACCGCGGCCAGCGTCGGCATGACGAAGCGCAGGATCGCCACGTCCTCGTCGCGGAACCCCGCCGGGGACCGGGTGGCAAAGGAGATGCCGTTGCGCGTGCCGTTGGTGAAGAACAGCGGCGCGACGATGTAGTGCCGGTAGCCCTCGGCCTTCAGGTCGGGAATGACCGCGAACGCCTCATCCGGGGTCTCGGCGAGATCGAGGATCAACCACTCGCCGGTCTCATGAACGCGGAAGAACGGGCTCGCGCGATAGGCCCGGTCCGATGCTTCCCCGTGCGGGAACAGACGAACCGTCGAGCCCATCTCGCGGGTCCAGAACCGCCCGACACCCGAATACTCGGAATGCAGGGCATCGATGGCCGTGGTGGCCCGGTCCACCGGCACGTCGAGCCTGATCAGGCGCTCGGCCAGGCCGGACAGCAGGTCCTCGGCCTTCGGCATGCGCGCGCCCTCGCTCAGCAGCCAGTCGCGCAGGGCCACGCATTGCTGGAGGGCGCCGAAGGGGACGTCGGCCGCCTCCGAGCCGTCGGCTTCAGCGGTGGGGGAAGGCTGGGGCGGGCCTCGATCGAGCATATGGCCAAGGTGGGTTGGGAGACGGCGTCCGGCAACGGCCACGCCTCGGGTTTTGTGCGTATCGTGCGGGCCTCGCCGCTTCAACAGCGCAGAGCGCTTCAGGGGCTCGGCGCCATCGAAACGAAAGAGCCGGCCCCGTGAGGAGCCGGCTCTTTCAGGTGAAAGGTCCGCCGGAAAAGGCCGGCCTCACCGCGTGCATCAGTTGTCGAGGAAGCTGCGCAGCTTACGCGACCGGCTCGGGTGCTTGAGCTTGCGCAGCGCCTTCGCCTCGATCTGACGGATACGCTCGCGCGTCACCGAGAACTGCTGGCCGACCTCTTCGAGGGTGTGGTCGGTGTTCATGCCGATGCCGAAGCGCATGCGGAGCACCCGCTCCTCGCGGGGCGTGAGCGAGGCGAGTACGCGCGTCGTGGTCTCGCGCAGGTTCGACTGGATCGCCGCATCGATGGGCAGGACGACGTTCTTGTCCTCGATGAAGTCGCCGAGGTGCGAATCCTCCTCGTCGCCGATCGGGGTTTCGAGCGAGATCGGCTCCTTGGCGATCTTGAGAACCTTGCGCACCTTCTCCAGCGGCATGGCCAGCTTCTCGGCCAGTTCCTCCGGGGTCGGCTCGCGGCCGATCTCGTGAAGCATCTGGCGCGAGGTCCGAACGATCTTGTTGATCGTCTCGATCATGTGCACCGGAATGCGGATCGTGCGGGCCTGATCGGCGATCGAGCGGGTGATCGCCTGCCGGATCCACCACGTGGCGTAAGTCGAGAACTTGTAGCCGCGGCGGTACTCGAACTTGTCGACAGCCTTCATCAGGCCGATGTTGCCCTCCTGGATCAGATCCAGGAACTGCAGGCCGCGGTTGGTGTACTTCTTGGCGATCGAGATCACGAGGCGCAGGTTGGCCTCGATCATCTCCTTCTTGGCCTGACGGGCTTCGCGTTCGCCCTTCTGGACCATGTTGACGATCTTGCGGTACTCGCCGATCTCGAGGCCCGTCTCGGAGGCGAGGGTCAGGATCTGCTCGCGCAGGCGGGCGACCTCGTTCGAACCCTTCTCGACGAGGTTCTTCCAGCCACGGCCGCCGAGGCTGCCGACGCGCTCCATCCAGTTCGGATCGAGTTCCCAGCCCTGGTAGTGGCGCAGGAACTCGTCGCGGGCGACGCCGTGGCTCTCGGCGTAGCGCATCAGTCGGCCCTCATGGGAGATGAGGCGCTTGTTGATGTCGTAGAGCTGCTCGACCAGGGCCTCGATGCGATTGGCATTGAGGGAGAGCGACTTCACGTCGGTGACGACGGCGTCCTTCAGCTCGTCCTGCTTGCGCTCCTGGGCATCGGTGCGGGTGCCGCCGGAGGCCTTGAGCTCGGCATGCTCGATCTGCAGCTTGCGCAGCTTGCGGTAGTTGTTGGCGATGTTGTCGAACGTCTCGAGGACGCGCGGCTTGATCTCGGTCTCCATGGCCGCCAGGGAGACGTTGTTCTCCATGTCGTCCTCGTCGTCGCCGTCGGGCGGCGTCGGCGTATCCCCCTCGCTCTCCTCGCTCTCCTCCGCGCCCTCGGCGATCTGCATCGCGTTCTTGGCGTCGGGGCCCGCATAGGTGGCTTCGAGGTCGATGATCTCGCGCAGCAGCACCCGGCCGTCGACGAGTTCGTCGCGCCAGATGATGATGGCCTGGAAGGTCAGCGGGCTCTCGCACAGCCCGGCGATCATCGCCTCGCGACCCGCCTCGATGCGCTTGGCGATCGCGATCTCGCCCTCGCGGGACAGGAGTTCCACGGAGCCCATCTCGCGCAGGTACATGCGCACGGGGTCATCCGTGCGGTCGGTCGGCTCCTTGGTCGTCTCGGCACGCAGGGCGACGGGCTTGGTCGGCGCGATCTCGGCGACCTCGGTCCCCTCCGCCCCATCCTCGTCGTCGGCCTCGCCGTTGGCCTTGGCCTCCGTCGTCTCCTCGGTCTCCTCCGCCTCGACGACGTTGATGCCCATCTCAGAGAGCTGCGACAGCACGTCCTCGATCTGGTCGGGGTCGGATTGGCCGTCGGGCAGAACCTCGTTGATCTCCTCGTAGGTGATGTAGCCGCGCTTCTTGGCGAGCTTCACCATCCGCTTGACGGAGGCATCCGTCAGATCGAGGAGCGGCCCGTCGGTCTGTTGCTCCGGAGCAGCATCCGTCTCGTCCCGTTCCGTTGCCTTCGTCGCCATGGTCCGCCTATGGTTGTCGTGTCAGCGTCGCGCGGAAGCGTGTCGCTCACTCCGCGTCGTCGACGCTGAAATGCATGTGATGTGCGGACCGCCGGAGTGACAGCCGCGTCGATGTCAGATCCCGGTATGCAAGCGAGACGCTTGACCGATTGTTAACCATGCGCCGCCAATGGCGGCCGAATTCGTTCGCGGCGCGCGTTTCAGGGTGTCGATGCCTCATCCGCATCCGGCACCGCTTCGTCCGCCTCCGCGCCAGCGATGACGGCCATGCGGGCCTTCACGTCGCACAGCCAAGCGAAGTTCGCCTCCGTCTCGTCCTCGACCAGGGCCCGCTCAGCCAAGCGGAGTTCGCTATTTAGCGCGCCAGACTTGCGGTGCAAGATCACGGCCTGACGCAATGCGTCTTCGAGACGCACAGGATCGGCATGCGCGTCAAGTGTCCATCGATCGCCCGGACGCACATGGCTCGCCAGCCGAGCCGCCGCATCCGTGAGCCCGGCGCGCTTCAAACGGTTCTCCAGGACCTCGACGCCGGGCTGATCCACGTCGGCATGGCTGTCGAGCAGGAGGGAGCGCAACGCCTGCGCATCCGGATCGCCGAGTTCGAGCTCGGCGAGATCCTCCGCCTCGATCCCGAGCAGTTCGGGGTGGACGAGGAGGCTGGAGACGATCATCGCCTCTCGGTCGCGAAAGGCCACCGGGCCGGAGGCGCTGGTCTCGCCGGCGTAGAGGGGATTGAATTTCGTGGTGATTCGCGGTGACGGCGGCGGATCGCCGGGCCGGGGATGGCGCTGGAAGGCCGGGCGTGCCGAGCCAGCCCTCGGCTCCCACGGTCCACGGCGCCCCGAGGAGGCCTGCGGGGACAGGGCGCGCAGGCGTCCCTCGATCTCGTCCCGGTAGAATCCCCGGACCGTCTCGTCGCGGATGGAAGCGACCATCTCGCGCAGCGATTTGGCGAGACCGGCCCGCCGTTCGGGGGTATCGAGCGGCGCCCCGTCGGTGGCCCGCGACCACAGAACCTCGACGAGGGGGCGGGCCGCGTCGAGCACGCGGTCGATGGCGGACTTGCCCTCGGCGCGCAGGAGATCGTCGGGGTCCTGCCCCTCGGGCAGCATGGCGAAGCGCAGGGACTTGCCCGGGGTCAGCCCGGGCAGTGCCACATCGAGGGCTTTGAAGGCCGCACGCTGGCCAGCCCCGTCGCCGTCGAAGCACAGGATCGGCTCGTCGGCGTTGCGCCAGAGGAGGCCGATCTGCTCCTCGGTGAGTGCCGTACCGAGGCCCGCCACCGCGTTGGGATGGCCCGCCAGGGTCATGGCGATGACGTCGACGTAGCCCTCGACCGCGATGATGACGCCGCGATCATGCGCCGGCTTGCGTGCCTGATGCAGGTTGTAGAGCAGTTGGCCCTTGTGGAAGAGCGGCGTCTCCGGCGAATTCATGTATTTCGCCTTGGCGTCCTTCTGCATCGCCCGGCCGCCGAAGGCGATGACGCGCCCGCGCGAATCGGCGATCGGAAACATCACCCGGTCCCGGAATTTGTCGTAGGGGACACGGATGTCCTCGCCGGCCACGATGAGGCCGAGCTCGACCATCAGGTCCCGGTCGACATCCTTGGCGGCGAGGTGGTCGCGCAGGGTGTAGCGGTCGCCCGGGGCGTAGCCGAGGCGGAAACGGCTCCGGATCTCCGGGCCGAGTTGGCGTCGGTCGAGATAGGCGCGGGCCTCCACGCCGGCGCGGCCCCGCAGTTGCTCCTCGAAGAAAGCGGCGGCCATCTCCATGACCTCGATCGCTCCGGCCCGCTTGGTCTCCTGCTCGCGGGCGTCGGCGCTCGGCGCGGGCAGGGTCACGCCGGCCTCCGCCGCCAGGCGCTCCACCGCCTCGGGAAAGCTCAGGCCCTCCGTCTCCATCAGGAAGGTGAAGACGTCCCCGTGCTTGCCCGAGGAGAAGCAGTGATAGAACTGCTTCTGGTCGTTCACGTAGAACGAGGGTGACTTCTCGGCGTTGAACGGCGACAGGCCGCGCCACTCGCGGCCCGCTTTCTTCAGCCGGACGCGCCGCCCCACAATATCGGAGGCGGGCAGGCGCGCACGGATCTCTTCGAGGATGTGGGGCGGGTAACGCACGGCAAGAACCGGACCTCTGCGGCCGCCCATACTAGCGGCACGGGCTTAAAGAGTCCCCAACGCCGATGCAGGGCACGGGGACGCCCTCATGCCTTGGCGTTCAGCGCTCGGCATTCAGCCCTTGCCGTTCAGCGCCTCTTTCACGAGGCCGCTCGCCTTGGCGAAGTCCATGCGGCCGGCATAGGCGCCCTTCAGGGCGGCGATCACCTTGCCCATGTCCTTGGGACCGGCGGCGCCGGTCTCGGCCACGGCCTTGTCGATCGCCGCGCGGGTCTCGGCCTCGTCCATCTGCTGCGGCAGGAAGCCGGCGATGATCGCGACCTCGTTGCGCTCGTTCTCGGCGAGCTCGGGCCGGCCACCCTGGTCGTAGACGGCGGCCGATTCGTTGCGCTGCTTGATCATCTTCTGGAGCAGCGCGAGGATTTCCTCCTCGGAGGCGGGCTCCTTGCCGAGGCCGCGCGCCTCGATGTCCTTGTCCTTCAGGGCAGCCTGAATCATCCGGACGGTGGCGAGCTTCGCCTTGTCGCCGGCCTTCATGGCCTCCTTCATCTCGGTGGTGAGACGGGCGCGCAGCATCGTGTGACTCCTGAAAAAGCGGAACCCCGGAAAGAGCGGGACTCGGACGGCGGGTCGATGGCGTGGTCTGCGAATTGCTGCGCGAACCGGGGTTCTTGAGACGTGCCGACGCCGGGGCCACATTGACCCTAACGCGGCACGCTCGCTATGAGCGCCGCACGACAAGCCGCCCGCATGCGCCGCTCACGGCGCCGGGATCGGCCGGACATAAGCGAGATCACGCCGATGCTGCAAGATGAAGGCGTCCACACGCCTGCCGTGCCCGCGCCCCCCGCTCCCTGGGCCGAGCCCCTGGCCACCGCTCTCCTGGTCCTGGCGGACGGGACCGTGCTGGAGGGATTCGGCATCGGCCAGACCGGAATCGCCGACGGCGAGGTCTGCTTCAACACCGCCATGACCGGATACCAGGAGATCCTGACGGATCCGTCCTATGCCGGCCAGATCGTCACCTTCACCTTCCCGCATATCGGCAACACCGGCACCAACGACGAAGACCTGGAGAGCCTCGCTGCGGCGCCGGCCTCCGGCGTCCGCGGCACGGTCATCGCGTCGGCGGTGACCAAGCCCTCGAGCTGGCGCTCGTCGAGCCACCTCGACGCGTGGCTCAAGGCCCGGGGCATCGTCGGCATCACCGGCGTCGACACCCGCGCGCTCACCGCGCTGATTCGCGACAACGGCATGCCGAACGCCATCATCGCCAACGATCCGGAGGGACGCTTCGACCGCGAGGCCCTGAAGGCCCGCGCCGCGGCCCTGGCGCCGATGGAAGGCCTCGACCTGGTCCCGCCGGTCACCAGCCGCGAGCGCTCGGAATGGTCCCAGACCACCTGGGGCGTGAAGACCGGCTACGGCGACCGCAAGGCCGGCGCTGGCCTGAAGGTGGTGGCGATCGACTACGGCGTGAAGCGCAACATCCTGCGTCTCCTCGCCGAGGCCGGCTGCGACGTGACCGTGGTGCCCGCCACGACGACCGCGGAAGAGATCATGGCGATGAAGCCGGACGGGGTGTTCCTGTCGAACGGCCCCGGGGATCCGGCCGCCACCGGCACGTATGCGGTTCCGGTGATCCGGGCCCTGCTGCAGGAGAAGGTGCCGACCTTCGGCATCTGCCTGGGACATCAGCTGATGGGGCTCGCGCTCGGCGGGCGCACCGTGAAGATGGCGCAGGGCCACCACGGCGCGAACCACCCGGTGAAGGACAAGACCACCGGCAAGGTCGAGATCGTCTCGATGAACCATGGCTTCGCCGTGGATCCGGCCAGCTTGCCCGACACCGCCCTGGAGACGCATGTCTCGCTGTTCGACGGCTCCAATTGCGGGCTCACCCTCACCGACCGCCCGGCCTTCTCGGTCCAGCACCACCCGGAGGCCTCGCCCGGCCCGCGCGACAGCCACTACCTGTTCGAGCGCTTCGTCGCCCTGATGAAGGCGGGCAAGCCCGAGACGCTGGTCACCTCGGTCGACTGATCTGCGGTCGACGGATCTGAACGGCCGGATGGTGGCGACGCCCCGTCCGGCCGCTGCGGCGGCTGCAGGCCAGCCCTGCACGCAGGCGATGCGAACCGCGAAATGGTTCCCGTCCGGTCACAAAAAATCCGGCATTCCGGGGCATCTCGGCATCGTTAACGACCCGCTAAGGACGGCGTTCGAAGATCGTCGCCGGGTCGATTCCGACGCTTGCCGGGGATTTCCACATGACGTTCGACGACGCGCGCGACGACTTCTCGCGCCTGCATCGCCTCTTCACGTTCCATCTCGGCGTGGCCGTCAGCCTCGCCTGGATGACCGCCCTCTACTCGGCCTGCTACGCGCCGTGGGTCCGCAACATCCGCGCCTTGATCGACCCTTCCGCGAGCCTCGACCGCGTCGAGAGCACCTGGTCCTTCCTGTTCGCGATGCCGGTGGTGATGACGCTGGCCTGGATCGGATTGTATTTCGGTCGTGAGATGCTGCGCCGGAGCCAGACCCTGTCGAATGCGGCGCTCGAATTCGCCGCCGCTGCCGTGGTCGCCTTCGGGGTGTTCTACCTGTCCATCGACCGCGCGGTCTCGGCTCTTTACCTGGGCTTCTGAGACGCTTCAGCGCTTCACCTTCGGCCCGCGCCCTTCCAATGGCGGCGGGCTGCGTGTAAGTGCCAAGATCAACGACAATCCACGCCGCTAGCGCCCCCAGGCCCGTGCCGTTCTTCCGGCACCGCGCATGGCCGGGCGCGCGTGCCTGCAGCCAAGGCGCCCGATGCCGAAACGCACCGACATTTCCTCGATCCTGATCATCGGTGCGGGGCCGATCGTCATCGGTCAGGCCTGCGAGTTCGATTATTCCGGGACCCAGGCCTGCAAAGCCCTCCGCGAGGAGGGCTACCGGATCGTGCTGGTGAATTCGAATCCGGCCACGATCATGACCGACCCGGATATGGCGGATGCGACCTATGTCGAGCCGATCACGCCCGAGATCGTCGCCAAGATCATCGAGAAGGAGCGTCACGCCATCCCGGGCGGCTTCGCTCTTCTCCCGACGATGGGCGGCCAGACGGCGCTGAACTGCGCCCTGTCCCTCAAGAAGATGGGCGTGCTGGAGAAGTTCGACGTCCAGATGATCGGCGCCACCACCGAGGCGATTGACAAGGCGGAGGACCGTCACCTCTTCCGCGATGCGATGACCAAGATCGGCCTGGAGACGCCGAAATCGGCGCTGGCCAATGCCTCCGCGGCCAAGAAGGCCGATCGTCAGAAGTACCTCGCCGAGGTCGCCCGCATCGAGGCGGCGAACGAGGGCGAAGCCCGCGCCGCGGCCCTCGCGGCCTTCGAGAAGACCTGGCACCGGGGCGAGTCCGAGCGCCGCAAGCGCTACGGCGAGCACGCCATCGGGCAGGCGCTGATCGCGCTCGCCGAGGTCGGCCTGCCGGCGATCATCCGCCCCTCCTTCACCATGGGCGGGACCGGCGGCGGCATCGCCTATAATCGCGAGGAATTCCTGGACATCGTCGAGCGCGGCATCGACGCCTCGCCGACGAACGAGGTCCTGATCGAGGAGAGCGTCCTCGGCTGGAAGGAATACGAGATGGAGGTCGTTCGCGATAAGAACGACAACTGCATCATCGTCTGCTCCATCGAGAACATCGACCCGATGGGCGTCCACACCGGTGATTCCATCACCGTCGCGCCGGCCCTGACGCTGACGGACAAGGAATACCAGGTGATGCGCGACGCATCCCTGGCGGTGCTGCGCGAGATCGGCGTCGAGACGGGCGGCTCGAACGTGCAGTTCGCCATCGACCCGGCCACGGGCCGGATGATCGTCATCGAGATGAATCCGCGGGTGTCGCGCTCGTCGGCGCTCGCCTCGAAGGCCACCGGCTTCCCGATCGCCAAGGTCGCCGCCAAGCTGGCCGTCGGCTACACCCTCGACGAGATCGCCAACGACATCACGGGCGGTGCGACCCCGGCCTCGTTCGAGCCCTCGATCGACTACGTCGTCACCAAGATCCCGCGCTTCGCCTTCGAGAAGTTCCCCGGCGCCGAGCCGACCCTCACCACCGCCATGAAGTCGGTGGGGGAAGCGATGGCGATCGGGCGCTGCTTTGCCGAATCGCTTCAGAAGGCCCTGCGTTCCCTGGAGACCGGGCTCACCGGTCTCGACGAGATCGAGATCGAAGGCCTGGGCAAGGGCGACGATCACAACGCCATCAAGGCCGCCCTCGGCACCCCGACGCCGGATCGCCTCCTGAAAGTCGGTCAGGCCCTGCGCCTCGGCGTGAGCCACGAGGAGGTCTATGCCTCCTGCAAGATCGACCCGTGGTTCCTGGAGCAGCTCCAGGCGATCATCGACCTGGAGAATCGGGTCAAGGCCCACGGCATCCCGAACACCCCCGGGGCGTTGCGCCAGCTCAAGGCCGCCGGCTTCTCCGATGCGCGCCTCGCCGTGCTCGCCAAGACCGACGAGGACAGCGTGCGGGCGGCGCGCCGGGCCCTGGGCGTACGCCCGGTGTTCAAGCGCATCGACACCTGCGCCGCCGAGTTCCAGGCGCCCACCGCCTACATGTACTCGACCTACGTGGCGCCCTTCGCCGGCACGGTGGTGGACGAGGCGCGTCCGACCGACGCCAGGAAGATCATCATCCTCGGCGGCGGCCCGAACCGGATCGGACAGGGCATCGAGTTCGACTATTGCTGCTGCCATGCCTGCTTCGCGCTCTCCGAGGCCGGCTACGAGACCATCATGGTCAACTGCAACCCGGAGACGGTCTCGACCGACTACGACACCTCCGACCGGCTCTATTTCGAGCCGCTCACCCAGGAGGACGTCCTCGAGATCATCGAGACCGAGCGCCAGGCCGGAACGCTGCACGGCGTCATCGTCCAGTTCGGCGGCCAGACCCCGCTGAAGCTCGCCCGCGCCCTCGAGGCCGCGGGCGTGCCGATCCTCGGCACCTCGCCCGATGCCATCGACCTTGCCGAAGACCGCGACCAGTTCAAGCGGCTCCTCGACAAGCTCGGCATGAAACAGCCGAAGAACGGCATCGCCTACTCGGTGGAGCAGAGCCGGCTCATCGCCTCGGATCTCGGCCTGCCCTTCGTGGTCCGCCCGAGCTACGTGCTGGGCGGCCGCGCCATGGCGATCATCCGCGACGAGGCGCAGTTCGCCGACTACCTCCTCGACACCCTGCCGAGCCTGATCCCGTCGGACGTCAAGGCGCGCTATCCCAACGACAAGACCGGACAGATCAACACGGTGCTGGGCAAGAACCCGCTCCTGTTCGACCGCTACCTGTCGGATGCCACCGAGATCGACGTCGACGCCATCTGCGACGGCAAGGACGTCTTCATCGCCGGCATCATGGAGCACATCGAGGAGGCGGGCATCCACTCGGGCGATTCCGCCTGCTCGCTGCCCTCGCGCTCGCTCTCGCCGGAGATCATCGCCGAACTGGAGCGGCAGACCCGGGCCATGGCCCTGGCGCTGAAGGTCGGTGGCCTGATGAACGTCCAGTACGCCATCAAGGACGGCACGATCTACGTGCTCGAAGTGAACCCCCGCGCCTCGCGGACGGTGCCCTTCGTCGCCAAGGTGATCGGCGACCCGATCGCCAAGATCGCCGCCCGCGTGATGGCCGGCGAGTCGCTGGCGAGCTTCGACCTGAAGCCGAAGGTTCTGGATCACATCGCCGTCAAGGAAGCGGTGTTCCCCTTCGCCCGCTTCCCCGGCGTCGATGTTCTGCTCGGGCCGGAGATGCGGTCCACGGGCGAGGTGATCGGCCTCGATTCGAGCTTCGGCGTCGCCTTTGCCAAGAGCCAGCTCGGCTCGGGGACCCTGGTGCCGAAGGGCGGCGCGGTCTTCGTCTCGGTGCGCGACGCCGACAAGGAGCGCATCCTGCCGGCGATCCGCCTGCTGTCGGAACTCGGCTTCTCGATCGTCGCGACCGGCGGCACCCAGCGCTACCTTGCCGACGAGGGCGTCCCGACGGAGCGGGTGAACAAGGTTCTGGAGGGCCGGCCGCACGTCGTCGACTCGATCAAGAACGGCGATATCCAGCTCGTCTTCAACACCACGGAGGGTGCCGGCGCGCTCTCGGACTCGCGCTCCCTCCGGCGCGCGGCCCTCTTGCATAAAGTGCCGTACTACACCACTCTTGCAGGAGCGATGGCGGCGGCCGAAGGGATCAAGGCCTATCTCGGAGGCGATCTCAAGGTCCGCGCCTTGCAGGAATACTTCGCGGCCTGAATTCTCGCGCGGCTTCCGTGTTTAACGGAAGCCGTGTTGTTGGCGGTTCAGGAGTAACTTACTCTGGCCCGGAAGGAGCGGCATGCTCCTGGCCGGGCTTATTCATTGTGGCGCGAGACGATGACGATAGACAAGGTTCCGATGACGGTGCGCGGTTACGCAGCGCTGGAAGAGGAGTTGAAGCACCGCCAGCAGGTGGAGCGCCAGCGGATCATCCAGGCCATCGCCGAGGCCCGCGCCCTCGGTGACCTGTCGGAGAATGCCGAGTACCACGCCGCCAAGGAGGCGCAGTCCCACAATGAGGGCCGCGTCTTGGAGCTCGAGAGCATGATCTCGCGCGCCGAGGTGATCGACGTGTCGAAGCTTTCAGGGACGAAGATCAAGTTCGGCGCCACGGTGAAGCTCCTCGACGAGGACACCGAGGAAGAGAAGACCTACCAGCTTGTCGGCGAGCCCGAGGCGGACGTGCGTTCCGGCCTGGTCTCCATCACCTCTCCGATCGCCCGCGCGCTGATCGGCAAGGGCGTCGGCGACACCGTCGAGGTGACGACGCCGGGCGGCGGAAAGTCCTACGAGGTCGTTGCCGTCCAGTACGGCGGCTGAGCCGCGCATGCGGTCGGGCCTCCTCCGGGCAGCGGCTCCGCTGCTCGGCCTCGTTGCGCTGCTCGGATCGGCCCGCGCCGAAGATCGGCCGGGTCTCAAGGATCTGCCGAGCCTTAAGGACCTGTCGAGCCTCGGAGGCGAGCGCCTCGCCGGCGTCGACGTGGATGTCCGCCCCCTGCTCCCGCTCGGCGGCGGCGTTCCGGCCCTGGCGCTGCGTGAAGATCTGCTCGCCGCCCTGAAGGCCGAATTCGCCGACCGGCTCGGCGGCCGGGGGCCCGTGCTGCTGGTGCGGATCAAGGGCCTCTCGATCAATCCCTACGCCGGTGGCGATGGCGGACGTGGCCGCCTCGGGGGCGGCACGCAGAGCGATTATCTCGACGGCGAGGCCCTGCTCATCGGACGTCGGGGCGAGGTCCTCGCCCGCCATCCGCAGCTCTCCGCGGTGCCGTCGAGTTCGGGTGGGGCCTGGTATGACCCGGCCTCCGAGCGACGCCGGGTGACCGCCATCGCCCAGCACTACGCGGGTTGGCTCCGGCGCGCCCTGCCCCAGGATTGAGTGGACGGCACGGCGGATGAGTCCGCGCGAGGATTGACCTGGATCACCTGATGTCGGCAGCGTCCGCGATGCCCTCCCCCACCGGCGCCGCTGCGCTGCTTCCCGAACTCGCGCAGGCCCGGACCTGGATCGTCACCGACGGTAAGGCAGGCGACGAGAACCAGTGTGTCGGCCTGGCCGAGACCCTCGGCCTGCCATTCGAGGTTCGTCGGATCGCGCCCCGCCCCCCCTTCGGCTGGATGGCCCCCTGGGGACCGACCGACCCGCGGGACCAGCCGGGCAACCCACGCGGCATCCTGTCCGGCCCCCTCCCCGACCTGCTGATCGCTTCGGGGCGCCGCTCCGTCCCGTACCTCCGCGCGGTGCGCGCGGCGTCCGGGGGTCGCACCTTCACGGCCTTCCTGAAGGATCCCCGCATCGGACACGATGCGGCGAACTTCGTCTGGGTCCCGGATTACGACGACCTGCGCGGCCCCAACGTCTTCACCACCCTGACGCCGCCGCATCAGGTCACGCCGGAGCGCCTCGCCGAGGCCCGCGCTCAGCCGGACCCGCGCCTGTCGGCCCTGCCCTGGCCCCGTATCGCGGTGCTGATCGGCGGCGACAGCCGGCATCTCAGCTATCGCCCCGCGGACATGCGCCGGCTCCTGCGCGACCTCGACAAGCTGACCGACGGCGGCTGTTCGCTGATGGTCACCGTGTCGCGACGCACGCCGCAGAACCTGCGGGAGGCCCTGCGGACCATGGTGGCGACCAAGGGTGGTTTCTTCTGGGACGGCGGCAGCCCGAATCCCTATATTCCGATGCTGGCGATCGCCGATTCGATCGTCGTCACATCGGACTCGGCCAACATGGTCGGCGAGGCCGTGAGCACCGGGGCTCCCGTCCTGCTGTTCGACCTGCCCAAGACCTATATCCGTCACAGGCGGCTCTTCGCGGGACTCGCGATGGCCGGGGCCCTGAAGCCCTTCGTCGGCCGCCTGGAGGAACTGCACTACCGGCCCCTGGATGCGACCCCCGTCATCGCAGGCGCGATGGCCAAGGCCTATGCCGAACACCGCGCGCGATGGGCCTGAAGGAGACGAGAGCGATGGCGCACACCCATTCCAAACTCATCATCATCGGCTCCGGTCCGGCCGGCTACACCGCCGCGATCTACGCCGCCCGCGCCATGGTCGAGCCGCTGATGATCTCGGGCTTCCAGCCCGGCGGCCAGCTCATGATCACCACCGATGTCGAGAACTATCCGGGCTTCGCCGAGGCGATCCAGGGTCCCTGGCTGATGGAGCAGATGCGGGCTCAGGCCGAGCATGTCGGGACCAAGATCGTCTCCGAGTACATCACCCAGGTCGATTTCCAGGTCCGGCCCTTCCGGCTGGAAGCCGATTCCGGCGAGACCTACTCGGCCGACGCGGTCATCATCGCCACCGGGGCCCAGGCCAAGTGGCTCGGCCTGCCGTCGGAAGCCAAGTACCAGGGCTTCGGCGTCTCGGCCTGCGCCACCTGTGACGGCTTCTTCTTCCGCGGCAAAGAGGTCGTGGTGGTGGGCGGCGGCAACACCGCCGTGGAGGAGGCGCTCTATCTCGCCAACCTCGCCGCCAAGGTCATCGTGGTTCATCGCCGGGGCGAGTTCCGGGCCGAGCGCATCCTGCAGGAGCGCCTGTTCAAGCACCCCAACGTCGAGGTCGTCTGGCACCACGCGGTGGAGGAGATCTGCGGCAGCGAGAAGCCGCCGTCGGTGACCCATGTCCGGCTCAAGGACACGCGCACGGGCGCGATCACGGAGCGCCGGACGGATGGCGTGTTCATCGCCATCGGCCACCAGCCGGCGACGGGGATCTTCGAGGGCCAGCTCGCCATGCGCGACGGCGGCTACATCGAGACCGCGCCGGGCACGACGCATACGGCCATCCCCGGCGTCTACGCCGCGGGCGACGTCACCGACGACGTCTACCGTCAGGCGATCACCGCTGCCGGCATGGGCTGCATGGCTGCCCTCGACGCCGAGAAGTACCTGGCCGCCCTCGAAGTCGGCGAAACACCCCAGCAAGCCGCCGCAGAATAGGAAGATTCCGGCGGACGACGGCGCTCTGCGTCTTGCGCACGGCGTCAAGACAATCGCAAGGTCGGCCCACTAACCTAAGCGCTGACGGCATGAGCCGTCGGCGTCACCCGCATGACTCGAATCTCTCCGCTCCACGTGCTGCGTGCGTCGGAAGGCCCGGGTCGATCGGGCCTGGCACGGAGATCCGCCTCGCACGCCGCGAGACGGGAGGCCTGGTCACCGGCGTCGGGTTGCGTACGGGAGTGGACGCCTTGGACTGGGACAAGATCCGCATCTTCCTCAACGTGGCGGAGGCCGGCAGCTTCACGCGCGCGGGCGACGACATCGGCCTGAGCCAATCGGCCGTCAGCCGTCAGATCAGCGCCCTCGAGCGCGAGTTGAAGGCGCCGCTGTTCCACCGCCACGCCCGCGGCCTGATCCTGACCGAGCAGGGCGACCTGCTGTTCCGCGCGGCGCGCGACATGAAGCTGCGCCTGGAGAACACCAAGGCCCGCCTCGTCGAGACGAGCGAGCGGCCGACCGGCGACCTCAAGGTGACCACCACGGTCGGCCTCGGCACGGCCTGGCTCGCCCAGCGCGTCGCCGAGTTCCTCGACCTCTATCCGGACGTGCGGGTCGAGCTCATCCTCACCAACGAGGAACTCGACCTGGCGATGCGCGAGGCCGACGTGGCGATCCGGATGCGGCGCCCGGCTCAGCCGGACCTGATCCAGCGGCGCCTGTTCACGGTCCACTATCACGCCTTCGCGTCGCAGGATTACGTGAAGCGCTTCGGCGAGCCGAAATCCATCGCCGACCTCGACAATCACCGCCTGGTCTCGTTCGGCGGCAACGAGCCGTCCTACCTGCTGGCGACGCACTGGCTCTCCACCGTCGGCCGCGAAGGCCAGGAGCGGCGGACGATCCATTTCACGGTCAACAACATCACGGCCCTGCAGCAGGCCATCGACACCGGCGCCGGCATCGGCATCCTGCCCGACTACGCGGCGGAGGGTCAGGCGGGCCTGGTGCAGGTCATGCGCGAGACCGAGATGCCGCACATGGAGAGCTACCTCGTCTATGCCGAGGAGATGCGCTCCGTCGCCCGCGTGCAGGCCTTTCGCGACTTCCTCGTCGCCAAGGCCCAGCGCTGGACCTACTAGGGCCCGCGCCGGCCTCGCGGAGCGGACGGGGCAGCCTCCTGCCCCGTCGCGCGTCCCGTCAGACGAACAGGCGCTCCTTCTCCAGCCCCTTGTAGAGGCCGGCCACCTGTTCGCCGTAGCCGTTGTAGATCAGGGTCGGCACGCGCTGTTCGCTGCCCAGGACCCGTTCCGTGGCCTGGCTCCAGCGCGGATGCGAGACCGCCGGGTTGACGTTGGCCCAGAAGCCGTACTCGGCCGATTGCAGCCCTTCCCAGAAGGTCTTCGGACGCTCGGCCACGAACGAGATCTTGGTGATCGATTTCACCGACTTGAAGCCGTACTTCCACGGCACCACGAGGCGGATCGGTGCGCCGAACTGGTTGGCGAGCGGCTTGCCGTAGACACCGGTGGCGACGAAGGCGAGGTCGTTGCCCGCCTCCTCGAGGGTCAGCCCCTCGGTGTAGGGCCAGGGATACAGGAACGACTTCTGTCCCGGTGCCATCGACCGGTCGAGGAAGGTCTGCATCTGGATGTACTTCGCGCCCGAGGTCGGCTTGGCCAGGGCCACGAGCTTCGCGAGGGGAAAGCCCGTCCAGGGCACCGACATCGACCAGGCCTCGACGCAACGGTGCCGGTAGAGGCGCTCCTCCAGCGGCATCTTGCGGATGAGGTCGTCGATTCCGAGGGTCATCGGCTTCTCGACGAGGCCGTCGATGGCCACCGTCCAGGGCCGCGTTTTCAGGGCGTTGGCGGCCGGGAGCACCGACTTCGAGGTGCCGTATTCGTAGAAGTTGTTGTAGTCGGCGCTGAACTTCTCCGGGGTCAGCGGGCGGTCGAGGGTGTAGGCCTCGTTGCGCTTGGCCGGATAGAGGTCGCCGGTGGGGTCGGACGCCGCCCGGGCGCTCTCCGTCCCGATCAGCGAGGCGGCCGCCAAGCCCGCGGCGCCCCCGAGCAGGCGCCGACGATCCAGGAAGATTCCCTCCGGCGTCGCGAGATGCTCCGGGATCTCCCAGGAATGGGTGCGTTTGATGTGCATGTCGTTCCCTCCGTTCGGCGCGAATCGCGGCACGCCGGCCTGTTGCCCTGACATTGGCCGGACGCGGCGAGCGCGCAAGCCGTCTCAATGTCACCCTTCGTCGACGGGCGGCCGCAGGTTACGGTGGGACCGCAATCACGGAGCGGGCGGATCGTCGCGCAGGGCCCGGCGCAGCACCTTGCCCACGTTGGTCTTGGGCAGGGTGTCGTGGAAGACGACCCGGCGGGGGACCTTGTAACCGGTGAGCTGCGAACGGGCGAAGGTCCGCAGGGCGTCGGTGGTCATCGCGCCGTCCTTGCGCACCACGTGCGCGACGACCATCTCGCCGGTCTCGTCGTTGACGGCGCCGACCACCGCGCATTCGAGCACGCCCGGATGGCTCGCGAGCACGTCCTCGATCTCGTTCGGGTAGACGTTGAAGCCCGAGACCAGGATCATGTCCTTCATCCGGTCGACGATGCGGACCTGCCCGTCGGGGTTCAGCACCGCCACGTCGCCGGTGCGGAAGTAGCCGTCGGCGGTGGTGGCGCGGGCGGTCTCGTCCGGGCGCTTCCAGTAGCCGGCCATGACCTGGGGGCCGCGGACGCAGAGTTCGCCGGGCTCGCCGGTGTCGACCTCGCGGCCGTCGAGTCCCCGGATCGAGACGTCGGTCGAGGGCAAGGGATAGCCGATGGTGCCGCTCCACGCGGTGAGGTCCGGCGGGTTGACGCAGACCACCGGGGAGGTCTCGGACAGGCCGTAGCCCTCGACGATGGCGCGACCGGTGATCGCCTTCCACTTCTCGGCGACGGCCGCCTGCACCGCCATGCCGCCGGCGATGACGAAGTCGAGCTTCGAGAAGTCGACCTCGCGGATCTTCGGATGGTTGATGAGCAGGTTGAACAGGGTGTTCACCCCCGAGAAGTGGGTGAAGGGCGTGCCCTTGAGGGTCTTGATGAAGCCGTCCGCGTCGCGCGGGTTGGCGATCAGCAGGCAGCAGCCCCCGACCTTCATGAAGAAGAAGAAACAGCAGGTCAGGGCGAAGATGTGATACAGCGGCAGCGCCGTGACCATGACGCGCGCCGCGCCGTCTTCGGCCGAGACGCGGAACCAGATCCGGCTCTGCTCGACATTGGCCATGATGTTGCGATGGGTCAGCATCGCGGCCTTGGCGACCCCCGTGGTCCCGCCGGTATATTGCAGGAAGGCCAGGTCGTCCTGCCCGATGGGAACCCGGACCTTGGGCTTGCCGGTGCCCGCGCGGATCACCGCGTCGAAGCGGACCGCGACTCCGTTCGGGAAGCGATAGGCCGGAACCGCCTTCTTCAGATGGCGCGACGCCAGGGTGATCAGGCGCCCCTTCAGTCCGAGGCCGTCGCCGGGTCCGGCCAGGACCACGCGGTCGAGGGTCAGGTCCGGCAGGGCGCGCACCACCGTGTGGGCGAAGTTTTCGAGGACGAAGAGGATGCGCGCGCCCGAGTCGTTGAGCTGCGCCGTCAATTCGCGCGGCGTGTAGAGCGGGTTGACGTTGACGACGGTGCAGCCGGCGAGCAGCACGCCGAAGATGGCTGCCGGATAGGCGGCGACGTTCGGCATCATGATCGCGACGCGGTCACCCTTGGTCAGGCCCTGCGCCACCAGCCACGCGGCGATCGCCTCCGACGACGCCCCGAGCGCCGCGTAGGAGATGCGGGCGCCGAAGCTCTCCAGCGCGGGCCGCATGGCCGAGCGCGTCATGCACTCCTCGAACAGGTCGACCAGCGTCCCGAGGCCGTCGATGTCGAGCTCGGCCGGGATGCCCGGCGGATATGCGGACAGCCACGGGCGCGCGGCGCTCCGGGTTTCGGGCATGTCGATCCTCCCTGCGATGCGACCCGGCGGCTTCCTGCCTCCTTAGTTCACATCTAAACCATCCTCGGCCATCCCGGCGGCGGGATCAAGCGGCGGCACGGGACGGGCGCCGACGATCCGGCCCCGTCGTGAGACCGTTGCAACTCAGGTGCGGCAGAAACGCGATGCCGGCCAGGGCACAGGCTAACAGGGCATCCCCGATCGTCATCGATCGCCGCGGCCAGAGGCCGAAACCCGCCGTATGGGCGAGGCCGAGCACCGCGAGGGCGAACCAGAGGGCGAGGCAACGAACCAGGACGTCGGCAGCGGCCCGCAGCCAGGGCCGGGACTGGGATCGGCGCGGAGGACCGTTGCCGATGAGCAGGGCGCCGATCGCCAGGACGCTCCCGAACACCGTCGCGGCCAGTGCTGATCCGAGGGCGTAGGCCGCCGGCATCGGCTGCTGCGTGATGAAGGCGGTACCACCGCTGGCGAAGGCGAGGCGCAGGGCCACGCCGCCGAAGGTGGGATAGAGGCAGGCCGCCAGGAACAGCGCCAGGGCCAGGGCCCCTCCGATGAGCCGGCGGAGCCAGCCGGCGGGACCCGGTCGAAGGATCCGCAGGGCGAGGCAGGCGAGCCCGTAGACGATCGCCACCGCGAAGAGCGGGTAGCGATCGAGGAAGAAGCCGTAGAAGCGGGCGTCGAGTTCGGGCGGCAGGGCCACCCGTTGGTCGAAGCCCGTGACGAAGGCGAGCGCGATCGCCAGGAGCGCTGCTGCCAGCGGAAGCAAAGCCGGCAGCACGCGGCTCAGGCCTCGTAGTTGTCGCGCACCAGACGGTCGAGCAGGCGCACGCCCCAGCCCGCACCCCAGCTCCGGTTGATCTCGCTCGCCGAGGAGGACATCGCCACGCCGGCGATGTCGAGATGCGCCCACGGCACGTCGTTGACGTAGCGCTTCAGGAAGGACGCCGCCGTGGCCGCGCCACCATGGCGGCCGCCGGAGTTCTTCATGTCGGCGAACTTCGAATCGATCGCCTTGTCGTAGGCCGGGATCAGCGGCATCCGCCACACGGCCTCCCCCGTCGCCTCGCCGGCCGCGGTGATCTTGGCCGAGAGGGCATCGTCGTTGGAGAACATCCCGGCGATGTCCTGGCCGAGGGCGACGATGATCGCCCCCGTCAGGGTCGCGAGGTCGATCATGAACTTCGGCTTGTAGGCGCTCTGGATGTGCCAGAGCACGTCGGCGAGGACGAGGCGGCCCTCGGCGTCGGTGTTGATGATCTCGATGGTCTGGCCCGACATCGAGGTGATGATGTCGCTCGGGCGCATGGCGTTGCCGTCCGGCATGTTCTCGACGATGCCGATGGCGCCGACCACGTTCACCTTCGCCTTGCGGCTGGCGAGCGCGTGCATCGTGCCGACGACACAGGCGGCGCCGCCCATGTCGCCCTTCATGTCCTCCATGCCGCCGGCGGACTTGATTGAGACGCCGCCGGAATCGAAGCAGACGCCCTTACCGATGAAGGCCAGGGGTGCCTCGGCCGGGTCGGCGGCGCCGTTCCAGCGCATCACCACGACGCGGGCCTCCTTCGTCGAGCCCTGCGCCACGGCCAGGAGGGCGCGCATGCCGAGCGCCTCCAGCTTGCCGGGGCCGAGAACCTCGACCTCGACGCCGAGCTGCGTCAGGGCCTCGGCGCGCCGGGCGAACTCCTCCGGGTAGAGGACGTTCGGCGGCTCGTTGATGAGCTCGCGCGCCAGGATGACGCCGTCGGAGACTGCCTCCGAAACCTTCGCGGCGGCCTCGGCGGCGGCGACATCGGCCACCATCAGGGTCAGCGCGGTCCCCTTGGCCTCCTCGCCCTCGGGCTTCTTCTTGGTCTTGTAGCGGTCGAAGCTGTAGTGGCGCAGGCGGGCCCCGAGGGCGAAGTCGGCGGCGTTCGCCGCGGTGACGTCGAGGCCGGCGACGATCAGCGCGGCCCGGGCGCTCCGGCCCGAGACCTTGCTGGCGGTGAAGCCGCCGAGCGCCGGCCAATCGAGCTTGGCACGGTCCTTCTCCGAGCCGAGGCCGATCACCACGAGGCGGTCCGCGTCGAGGCCGGCGGGCGCGGGCAGCGCCAGGGCCGACAGGGACTTGCCCTTGAAGCGCTCGCTGGCGGCCGCGCGCGCCACCAGATCGGCCACGCCGCCGCCGATCGCCTGGGCCACGGCCGGAGCCACGGCGAGGTCGTCGCCGACGAAGAGGACGACGTCGCCCTGGCCCACCGGGCCGAGGGGCCCGAACGCGATCGTGATTCCGTCCGCCATGACGCTAGCTTTCCGAGGATTGGGCTCGAACGAACCATGCGTTCGAAGTGGTGCGTGCAGGATGTGCGGAGCGGCACGGCATTGGACGTGCCACCCCCGGCGCTTCTGTGTACCTGTTGAGGCACAGAACGCAACGCGACCGGACGGCCGTGAAAGCGCCCGAATCGGCGCGCCCCGATCGGAGTCGACGGCCGGGGGGCGGGACGGGTAGAAACGGGCGGGGCCGAGGCCTCGCCGGGCGATGCGGGGGGCGATCCGCGAGACGCCGATCCACGAGAACCCATGACGCAGATCGAGCGCTACATCTTCAAAATCGCGCTCGGGGCCTTCTTCGCCTGCCTCGTCGGCCTGACCGGCACGATCTGGGTGACGCAGGCCCTGCGCGAGCTCGACCTCATCACCGCCAAGGGCCAGACCCTGGTGATCTTCTTCCTCATCACCGGCCTGTCGCTGCCGACGCTGATCACCGTGATCGCCCCGGTGGCCCTGTTCATCGCCGTCGTCTACGCGCTGAACAAGCTCAACGGGGATTCCGAGCTCATCGTGATGTCGGCGGCCGGGATGCGGCCGCGGCAGATCCTGCGCCCCTTCCTCAGCCTCGGCCTCGCGGTCAGCCTCGCGGTGGCCTTCCTGACGATCCAGGTGATGCCGTCGTCGTTCCAGGAACTGCGCGACGTGCTGACCCGCGTGCGCGGCGACTTCATCGCGAACGTGGTCAAGGAGGGCCAGTTCACCAGCCTCGACAGCGGCATCACCTTCCACTTCCGCGAGCGCGGCCCCGGCGGCGCCCTGCTCGGCCTGTTCATCCAGGACAAGCGCGAGGCCGGCAAGTCGGTGGTCTACCTCGCCGAGCGCGGGCAGGCGCTGGAATATGGCGGCCAGAGCTACCTCGCCCTCGAGAAGGGGAGCATCCACCGGCAGCAGAAGGAGTCCCGCGACGCCTCGATCATCACCTTCGAGCGCTACACCGTCGACCTCGCCGCCTTCACGCCCCCCGATGCGGAACTGGTCTACAAGCCGCGCGAGCGCGCCACGGCGCAGCTGCTGTTCCCCGATACCAGCGAGACCTACTACAAGCAGCAGAAGGGCCGCTTCCGGGCCGAGCTGCACGACCGGCTCTCGTCCTGGCTCTACCCGCTGGCGCTCACCTTCATCGCCTTCGCGGCGCTCGGCGACCCGCGCACCACCCGCCAGGGGCGCGGCCTCGCGGTGGCCGGCGCCGTCCTCGCGGTGGTGGTGGTGCGCATCGGGGGCTTCGCGGCCTCCAGCGCCGCGGCGCGCAGCCAGGGCGCGGTCGTTGCGGTCTACGCCGTACCCCTCCTCGCCATCCTGATCTCCGCAATGGTGATCTTCAACGGCGGGGCGATGCGGGACTGGAACGCCCGGGTCGCTCGGGCCGCGACCGGGTTCGTCGGCCGCTTCGGCCGGCGTCCGCGCCTCGGCGTGCAGTGAGGCGGAGCTGACGCCATGCTGATCGGCGCCACCCTCGGCCGCTACTTCGCGATGCGCTTCGTGCGCACGATCCTGGGCGTGTTCCTCACGGTCTTCACGCTCGTCTACACCCTGGATTTCGTCGAGCTCCTGCGTCGCGCCGGCGATGCCGAGGGCGCGTCCACAGGTTTGATGGCGCAGCTCTCGCTCTACCGCACCCCGGCGGTGGCCGAGGGCGTGCTGCCCTTCGCCATCCTGTTCGGCTCGATGGCCGCCCTGCTCCAGCTCTCACGCAAGCTCGAACTGGTGGTGGCCCGGGCCGCCGGCATCTCGGCCTGGCAGTTCCTGCAGCCGGGCGTGTTCGTCGCCCTCGCCATCGGGGCCTTCACCGTGGGGGTCTACAATCCGGTTTCGGCGCTGATGAAGCAGCGCTCCACCGAGATCGAGGCGAAGATCTTCTCGCGCTCGACCAAGGCCAATTCGGGCAAGGACCTCTGGATCCGCCAGCGCAGCCTCGACGGGCAGGCGATCATCCGGGCCGACACCGCGGTGGAGGGCACGACCACGCTGGCCGGCGTCTCGGTCTTCACCTTCGACGAGGCCGGCATCTTCACCGCGCAGATCGAGGCGGCCAAGGCCAGCCTCCACGACGGCTACTGGGAATTGAGCCAGGCCCGAGTGATGGCCAAGGGCCAGCCGGCCGAGAGCTTCGACACCTACCTGATCGCCTCGACGCTGGTGCCGTCCCAGGTGCGCCAGCGCTTCACGCCGCCGGAATCCGTGCCTTTCTGGCAACTGCCGGAGACCATTTCACGCTCCGAGCGGGCCGGCCTCGATGCCACGCGGTACCGCCTGCAATACGACGTGCTGCTGGCACGGCCTGTCCTGTTCCTGGCCATGGTGCTGGTGGCGGCCAGCGTTTCCTTAAGGTTCTTCCGCTTTGGTGGTGTCGGCAAACTGGTGCTGGGCGGCGTCGCGGCGGGGTTCGTGCTGTACGTCGCCCGACAGGTGCTGGAAGGCCTCGGTGCCTCGGGAATCGTGACGCCGGCTGTGGCGGCGTGGTTCCCGGCCGTGGTAGGGAGTCTCCTTGGTACGCTCACGCTTCTCTATCAGGAGGACGGCTGATGTCGGACTCGGTGGTGGCGAAGGGGCGCAAGCCTTGGCAGGAGTTGGGACTGGCGTTGCGTAAGGTCGCCGACATCACGTTGGCCACGGGTTTCGTGGTCCTGCTCACGGCCGTCGCCCCCGCGGCGCCCGGCGGGCAGGCGCTCGCCCAGGGTGTCCCCAAGACGGCTGCGGCGAAGTCGGCGGCAGGCAAGCTGGATTCAGGCAAGCCGGATTCGGCCAAGCCGGCCGAGCGCCTCCTCGTGGAAGCCTCCGAGCTCGTCTACGACAACGACCGCAACACGGTGACGGCCCGCGGCAATGCCGAGCTGCATTACGGCCCGCGCACCCTGCAGGCCGACCGGGTGATCTACGACCGCAAGGTCAGCCGCGTCTTCGCCGAGGGCAACGTCCGCCTGACGGAGGCGTCGGGCGCCGTGGTCACCGGCTCCAAGATGGAGCTCACCGACGATTTCAAGAACGGCTTCATCGACGCGCTCCGGGTGCAGCAGAGCGTCGAGCTCAACGGGCAGACCGTCCGCACCCGCTTCTCGGCGCCCCGCGCCGAGCGGATCGAGGGCGACAGCACCAGCTTCGAATACGGCACCTACACCGCTTGCGAGCCGTGCAAGAACAATCCGGAGACGCCGCCGCTCTGGCAGATCCGCGCCACCAAGATCATCCACAACAACCAGACCCACACCGTCGCGTTCGAGGAATCGACCCTCGAGATCGGCGGCATCCCGGTCGCCTACCTGCCGTATTTCGAGACCGCCGACCCGACGGTGAAGCGCAAGACCGGCTTCCTGACGCCGCGCTTCCTCACCTCGACGGCCCTGGGCTCCGGCCTCGCGACCCCGTTCTTCGTCAACCTGGCGCCGAACTACGACCTGACGCTGTCGCCGGCCTTCCTCAGCAACCAGGGCGTCCTCGGCCAGGCGGAGTTCCGCCATCGCCTGGAAACGGGCTCCTACAACCTGCGCCTCTCCGGCATCTTCCAGACCACGCCGAGCGCCTTCCTGCCCGGCCCGCTCGGCGCCGGCGACCGCGACTTCCGCGGCTCGGTGGAGTCCAAGGGCCAGTTCTACATCAACGACCGCTGGCGCACGGGCTGGGACATCGTCGGCGTCACCGACAAGTGGTTCCTCGACAACTACCGCATCCGCAACCAGAGCATCACGACGGACTACTTCCGTGAGGCCGTCTCGACGGCCTACCTGATCGGTCAGGGCGATCGCTCGTGGTTCGAGGCGCGGGGCTACTACTTCAAGGGCCTGTCGAGCTTCGACTGGCAGAAGGAGCAGCCCTTCGTCGCGCCGGTGATCGACTACGACAAGCGCATCAACGGGCCGGGCTTCCTCGGCGGCGAGGTCCGGTTCGAGGCCAACATCACCAGCCTGACCCGTCAGGCGACGGATTTCCAGGCGGTCCAGAGCCCGACGGCCTATCTGCAGACGCCGACGATCAACGGCAGGACCTACTACCTCTACGAGACCTGCACGTCCTTCTCGCGCGGCCAGTGCGTGATCCGGGGCCTCGCCGGCACGAACACCCGCGCCTCGGCCCAGCTCTCCTGGCGCCGCAGCTTCATCGACGACGTCGGCCAGGTCTTCACGCCCTTCGCCTACCTGCGCACGGACGCGTTCTTCGTCGACCCGCGCACCTCCGGCTACCAGAACGCCCTGTCCGCCAACATCGCGACGCAGGACGCGGATTTCTCCGGCCGGGTGCTGCCCGCCGTCGGCATCGACTACCGCTACCCGTTCGTCAGCAATTTCGGACCGCTGGGCGTGCACACGATCGAGCCGATCGCGCAGGTCATCGCGCGGCCGAGCGAGACCCATATCGGCCGCCTGCCGAACGAGGATGCCCAGAGCCTGA
This sequence comes from Methylobacterium sp. AC690, assembly GCF_979256535.1. NCBI lineage: Bacteria > Pseudomonadati > Pseudomonadota > Alphaproteobacteria > Hyphomicrobiales > Methylobacteriaceae > Methylobacterium > Methylobacterium sp. AC690. The sequence continues at coordinate 241,065 of NZ_CEEDOX010000002.1, forward strand.
TCTTCGACGACACCTCGCTGTTCGAGTGGGACAAGTTCTCGGGCTACGACCGGGTCGAGGGCGGCGTGCGCACCAATCTCGGCGCGCAGTACTCCGTCGTGACCCCGGCCGGCTGGTATGCGAACGTCATGTTCGGCGAGTCGATCCAGATCGCCGGCGTGAACTCGTTCCGCCGCGGCGACATCGCCAATGTGGGCCTCGATTCCGGCCTCGACACCCGGGCCTCGGACTTCGTCGGCCGGTTCCAGCTCTCGCCGAACCAGCACATCACCTTCATCACCCGCGGACGCTTCGATCACGCCGATCTCGGGGTGAACCGGGTCGAGACCGGCGTGATCGCCCGCCTCGCCCCCTTCGCGCCGATCGATCTCTCGGCGTTCTACTCCTACTACAAGGCCCAGCCGGCCCTCGGCTTCGCCAACCGCCGCGAGGGCATCACCGCCTCGGCCACCTATCACGTGACCCCGAACTGGTTCGTCACGGGCTCGGCCCTGGTGGACCTGTCGCACTACCTCGACGTGCGCGACAACTTCCAGACCGCCTACGCCTCCTACCTGGCGAACCCCGTCGGGGACGCCCCCGTCTACCGCAACCCGGGGCGCGCCTACCTGTCGGGCATGAGCATCGGCGGCGGCTACCAGGACGAGTGCACGACGGTGTCGGTCAACTACATCGTCTCGCCGGTGGCGGCCGCGCTCGGCACCAGCGAGCGCAACCGGACCGTCCTGCTCCGGCTCGAACTGAAGACCCTGGGCGAGGCGGATTTCCGCCAGAACCTGAACACGGCCATCACGGCCGACGGCATCTCGACGGTCCGCTGAGGCGGCCCACCCCTCGAACGACGCGGAGTGATGCGGTGAGCAGCCTGCACGGGCCGATCGCCCTCACGCTCGGAGATCCCGCCGGCATCGGGCCGGAACTCGCCCTCATGGCCTGGCGCCTGCGGGATGCCGGGCCCGGCCTGCCGCCGTTCTTCCTGATCGGCGATCCCGCCTTCATCGAGCGGCGGGCGAGCGACTTGAACCTTCAGGTTCCCATCGCGGATGTCGGCCCGGACCTCGCCACCGAAGTCTTCGGGCGCGCCCTGCCGGTGATGGCCCTGCCGAGCGGCGCCGCGATCCACGCGGTGGCGGGTCGGCCCGATTCCGCCAATGCCGGTGCGACGCTGGAATCGATCACCACGGCGGTGACCCTCGTCCGTTCCGGGGCGGCGACCGCCCTCGTCACCAACCCGATCGCGAAGTACGTCCTGACGCAGGTCGGCTTCGCGCATCCGGGCCACACCGAGTTCCTGGCCGCCTGCGCGGTGGAGCCCGGCGAGACCCCGCCGCTCCCCGTGATGATGCTGTGGAGCGAGACCCTGGCGGTGGTACCGGTGACGATCCACGTCGCCCTGCGGCGGGTGCCCGACCTGCTGACGCAGGATCTCGTCCTGCGCACCGCCCGCATCGTGGCCGAGGACCTGCGCCGGCGCTTCGGCATCGCCCGGCCGCGCCTGGTGCTGTCCGGCCTCAACCCGCATGCGGGGGAGAACGCCACCATGGGCACGGAGGATCGCGACATGCTGGAGCCCGCGGTGCTGCGATTGCAGAGCGAGGGCATCGACATCCGCGGGCCCCTGCCCGCCGACACCCTGTTCCATGCGCGGGCGCGGGAGACCTACGACGTGGCCCTGACGCCGACCCACGACCAGGCCCTGATCCCGATCAAGACCCTGGCCTTCGACGAGGGCGTGAACGTCACCCTCGGGTTGCCCTTCATCCGCACCTCGCCGGACCACGGCACCGCCTTCGACATCGCCGGCAAGGGCATCGCACGGCCCGACAGCCTGATGGCGGCGCTCCGCCTCGCCGCCCGTCTCGTGAAGGCCGGCGCGTGAGCGAGGACGGGAGCGTCAGCATCGACGGGTTGCCGCCCCTGCGGGAGGTGGTGCGCCGGCACGGCCTGGAGCCCAAGAAGGCGCTCGGACAGAACTTCCTGTTCGACCTCAACCTGACGGGGCGGATCGCCCGGTCGGCCGGACCGCTCGCGGGCGTCACCGTCGTGGAGATCGGACCGGGCCCCGGCGGCCTGACCCGCGCGCTGCTGGCCGAGGGCGCCGCACGGGTCATCGCCATCGAGCGCGATCCCCGGGCCCTGCCGGCGCTCGCCGAGATCGCCGCGCATTATCCGGGACGCCTCGAGGTGGTCGATGCCGACGCCCTGAACTTCGACCCGGTGCCGCTGATCGGCACGGGACCGGCGCGGATCGTCGCGAACCTGCCCTACAACATCGGCACGCCCCTCCTCGTCGGCTGGCTCACCGGCGGGGCCTGGCCGCCCTGGTGGGATTCCCTGACGCTGATGTTCCAGCGCGAGGTCGCCGAGCGCATCGTCGCGGACGAGGACGACCGGGCGAATTACGGCCGCCTCGGCGTCCTCTGCGGCTGGCGCACGGAGGCCCACATCCTGTTCGACGTCGCGCCCTCGGCCTTCGTGCCGCCGCCGAAGGTGACGTCCTCCGTCGTCCGATTGACGCCCCGGCGCGCGCCCCTGCCCTGCTCGGTCCAGGCCCTCGAAGCGATCACCCGGGCGGCCTTCGGGCAGCGCCGCAAGATGCTGCGCCAGAGCCTCAAGGCAGCGGTCCCCGATCCGGCCCGGCTCCTGGAGGCCGCCGGCATTCCCGAGACCGCCCGGGCCGAGGAGGTCCCGGTCTCCGCCTTCGTGGCGATGGCCCAGGCCTACCGCCCCGTCTGAGCCCCCGGCTCGCCTCAGCCTCTCACGACGTGAAAAGGGCCGCGCGGATCTCTCCGCGCGGCCCTGTCTGTTCGATCGATACCGGGTGAGGCCGACCGTCAGCGACCCTGCTGGATCGCCGAGAGGACCCAGCGGCCGCCGCGCTCCCGCACGAAGGTCCAGAGCTCCACGGCCTCCGGCTCGCCGGTCTCGACGACGCGGTCGGTGCGGCGGTCGAGGGTCACGTCCTTGATGGCGTAGCGCATCGCCACCGTAGCGTACTCGGCATTGCCCTCGCCCCAGGACTCGGACAGGTCACCCTGCAGCAGCTTCACGTCAGAGATCCGGTTGACGACGCCGCGTGCCTCGTTGGCCCGCAGCTCCTCGATGAAGTAGCCGGCCATCTCCGGGGTCGCGAGGTTGCGCAGCGCCGCGACGTCCTCACGGCCATAGGCCGCCTGCACGTCGTTGAGGGCGATCTCGAAGCTCTGGAAATCGCCCGGTCCGATCTGGACCGGACGCGCCTGCACCGGCTGGACCGGGGCGGGACCACGCTGGCCGTTGCCGTAACCGCCGCCCATCGGGGCGCCGCCGGGCGCACCACCCATCGGCGCGCCACCCATCGGGCCCGGGTTGGCACCGGCGCCGTCGAGGGTCGAGCGGGACAGGCCGGCCGCGGCCGGCTGGCCCTGGCGTCGGCGGAACCAGCGGACGGCGAAGGATACCAGCAGAACGACGAGGCCGACCTGCAGGATCAGGCCGAGGAACGAGGCGATCCCGCCGAGGCCGCCGAAGAAGCCGCCGCCCAGGAGCGCGCCGAGCAGGCCGGCACCGAGCAGGCCGGCCATGAAGCCGCCGCCGAAGCGTCGGCCGGGCTGTGCGGCCGTGTTCATGCCGGGATTGCCCATGGCCGGGCCGGGCTGGGTCTGCGAGCGCTGGATCGGGGCCGGGGCGCCGGGCGCCGTGGTGGTGGCCGAGGGCGGCGCGTAGGTGCGCGAGCCGCGCGAACCCATGCCACCGCTGCTGCCGCTACCGGGACGCGCCTCGACGACGGGCGCGGCGAGAACCAGCGTCGCGGCGAGCGCGAGGATGGACGCCGCGCGCTTCCGGCGAGTGGTGGAGGTGAGCATGAAAACGCCTCTGGTGAACAACTGGGAAGTCCGGCGATGACGCCGCTCCTGATATGGTGACGTTCGCGCCGGAGTTTTAGTCCGCTGTTCTTGACAGAATCCTGTTGGATTCTCCTCAAAGCGCCGCGGGGAAGACCATCCGGACCGTGGCGCCCTCCCCGGGCTTCGAGTCGATCGACACCGTGCCGTTCTGGCGCTTCACCAGGCCGTGGACGATGGCGAGCCCGGCACCGCGGCCGGCCTCGCGGCTGGTGACGAAGGGCGCCAGGGCGCGGGCCGCCATCTCGGGGGACATGCCCTGGCCCTCGTCGGTCACCGTGATGCCGACGGCGCCGTCCCCGGGCCGCTGAAGGGCGCGGTCCCCCGGGGGCACCGCGAAGGTCGCGATCACGATGCGCCCGGGGGCCGGCATGGCCTCGCAGGCATTGGCCACGATGTGATTCAGGGCGAGTTCGATCTGCGTCGGGTTGCTGAGGCCGCAGGCGAGCCCCGGCATGGTCCGGGTCTCCAGGGTGATCCGGGCCGGCAGTGTCGGGCCGGTCCGGGCGCCGAACGCTTCGATGAGCTGGTTCAGGTCGACGGGGCGGACATCGGGCGCGATGCGGCGCGAGAAGGCGAGGAGTTGGCGGGTCAGCGTGGTGGCGCGCTCGGCCGCATCCGTGGAGCGGACGATGGCGCGCTGGATGAAGGGCTCGTCGCGGTCGCCCAGACGGCGCTTCAGCCCATCGATGTAGCCGATGAGGATCTGGAGGAAGTTGTTGAACTCGTGCGCCACGCTGTTGGTCAGCAGGCCCAGCGCCTCGCGCTGGCGGGAGAGCGCGAGGGCTCCCTCGGCGTCGTGGCGGCGGGTGACGTCCACGACCTGCGCGAGCCGGTAGGGAGTCTCCGGAACCGGGACGATGAAGACCTGCGCCCAGAAGGCCGCGCCGCCGCCCGGACGTGCCAGCACCTCGACGCCCTCGGGCGCCCCGTCGGCCAGGGCCGCCGCGAAGGTGGAGCCGGAATCCCGGTCGCCGCCGAGCCCGAGCCAGTCGTGCAGGTCGCCGTCGGAGGGCGCATCGGGAGGGCGCCGGACGAGGGCGCGGAGGGCGCGGTTGGCGAGGAGAAGACGGCCGCCAGGCGCGTCCGGTGCCAGCAGCGCGGCCGGCACGGCCGAGGCGCTCAGCAATCGGGCGAGCCCGGCCTCAGGTGCACTTTCCGCAGCGTGATCGTCCGTCCGGGGCAATGCCATGGCCTGTCCGCCGATCCGGGGCGCGCGGCCCCTCCGGCCACAAGGCATAGCCGCAACCGGGGGAACGGCAAAGCTGCGCCGGAAGCGCTACTGGCGCACCCACATCACCCGGCCGATCCAGGCGATATCGCTGACGTTGACGACCCGGTCCTCGTGCTCCGGGTTGAGCGAGGCGAGTTCGATGGTGCGCGCGGTCTTGCGCTTGAGTTCCTTGGCCAGCACCTCGCCGGCCACGAGCCGCACCACCACCCGGTCGCCTTTTCGGACCCCGGCCGTCGGCGAGACGATGAGCACGTCGCCGTCGCGGTAGAGCGGCGCCATCGAATCGCCCTGCACCTCCAGGGCGAAGGCGCGATCGTCGGCGAGATCCGGAAACTCGATCTCCTCCCAGCCCGGGCCGCCGGTGGGCATGCCCTCGTCGGTGAAGAGGCGCCCGGCGCCGGCCTGGGTCATGCCGATCAGCGGGATCATCGTGCGCGGCGGGCCGTCGCGCGCCTCGATCAGCCGGAGAAACTCGTCGAGGCTCGCCCCGGTGGCGGCGAGCACCTTGGAGACTGATTCGGTGGAGGGCCAGCGCTTGCGACCATCGGGGCCGATGCGCTTCGAGCGATTGAAGCTCGTCGCATCCAGTCCAGCGCGGCGCGCGAGACCGGACGCGGAGAATCCATGACGTTCCGCTAGGCGGTCGATTGCGGTCCAAATCTGTTCATGAGACAGCATCGAAAGCTCAAAGCGTATTACGGTTAAGACGTCCAGCCTAGAGTTAGGAAAGTAGAACTATTCTTTTCGGATAGCAATGGTGCGAAGGCTGCCAATCCGGCCCGCCGGGTCATCGTGAGGTCCTGGCAACTCATGACGTCAACTGAGTCCCTGAGGTTGCGGTTTCCGACGCTCCGGCGGCGTTTGATCGGCCCTGCGAAACCCGGTACGGAGCGGGCATGGCGCTCATCTACAAGATCTCCCCCCGGGCCCTCTGGCGCAGGGCCGAGGATATCGGCCGCTTCGAGGGCGCCCCGATCGACCGCAGCGACGGCTACATCCATTTCTCCACCGCCGCCCAGGTGGCCGAGACCGCGGCCCGTCACTTCGCCGGTGCCGAGGACCTCGTTCTCGTCGCCGTGGAGGCCGACGATCTCGGACCGGCCCTGCGATACGAACCGTCGCGAGGGGGCGATCTGTTCCCGCATCTCTACGCCGACCTGGACCTGAAGGCCGTCCGGTCCGTCAGCGACCTGCCCCTCGGGGCCGACGGACGCCACGTCTTCCCGGGTGATCTCGGCGCAGCAGCGATCGTCGAAGGACGCCCGGCATGATCGGCGCCCTCTTCCCCCTGGCCAAGCCCCTGCTGCATCGCCTCGATGCCGAGACGGCGCACAATCTCACGCTGCGCGGCCTCGCCGCCCTGCCCCCGCGCCATCCGCCGGCCGACGATGCCCGCCTGGCCGTGGATGTCCTGGGCCGCCGCTTCCCCAATCCGGTCGGCCTGGCGGCGGGCTTCGACAAGGGCGCCGAGGTTCCCGACGCCCTGCTCGGGCTCGGCTTCGGCTTCGTCGAGGTCGGCGGCGTCGTTCCCATGGCCCAGCCGGGCAATCCCCGCCCCCGGGTCTTCCGGCTGGCGCAGGACCGGGCGGTCATCAACCGCTTCGGCCTGAACAGCGAGGGCCTCGAGGTGGTGCGTGGGCGTCTCGCCGCCCGCCAGGGCCGGCCCGGACGCGTCGGCGTCAACATCGGCGCCAACAAGGAGTCGACCAACCGCCTCGCCGACTACGTGACCTGTACCCGTGCCCTGGCGCCGCTTGTGGATTTCGTCACCGTCAACGTCTCCTCGCCGAACACGCCCGGCCTGCGCGACCTCCAGGGCGAGGCCTTCCTCGACGAACTGCTCGCCCGTGTGGTCGAGGCGCGGGACGCGACCCATCCGGCCACCGCCATCCTGCTGAAGATCGCGCCCGACATCACCCTCGACGCCCTCGACGCGATGACGGCCACGGCCCTGCGGCGCGGCGTCCAGGGTCTGGTCGTGTCCAACACCACCATCGCCCGCCCCGAGACCCTGCGCGAGGCGAGCCTCGCCCGCGAGACCGGCGGGCTTTCCGGCCGGCCGCTCTTCGCCGCGGCGACCCGTCTCCTCGCCGAGACCTACCTCCGGGTCGGCGGAAAGCTCCCCCTGGTCGGCGTCGGCGGCATCGACTCGGCGGAGGCCGCCTGGACCAAGATCCGGGCCGGCGCCAGCCTGCTGCAGCTCTACTCGAGCCTCGTCTACGCCGGCCCCGGCCTGATCCCCGAGATCAAGGCCGGGCTGGTGCAGCGGATGAAGGCCGAGGGCGCGCCACAGCTCGCGCCCCTGGTCGGGCGCGATGCCATCGCGCTGGCGAAGCTGACGGGCTGACGGGTGCGCGGGGCCTAGAACCGCCCCGCCAGGGTCAGGCGCACAGCGGTCGGCTCGACGGGGTGGATGTGCCGGTCCGCGACGCCGTCCGCCGCCTCGCCGGGCAGGCGCGAGGCGTAGAAGTAGGTGATCTGGTCGGCCTTGGCGTTGGTCAGGTTCAGCACGTCGAGGGACAGGCTGACCCCGTTGTCGAAATTGTAGCCAACCCGGCCGTTCACGAGTGCGGTCGGGCGCGAGCGCACGGAATTGTCCTCGATCAGCGGCCGCGGCCCGAAGTAGCGCAGGCGCATCGATCCGAACCAGCCCGGCCCCTCGCCGACGGTGAACCCGGCCGAGGCGATGGTGGTCGGCGCCTCCGGGACCCGGTCGCCGACGGGGTCGCGGTCGGCGAAGCGGGCATGGGTCACGGTTAGGTCCCCCTCGAGGGAGAGCCAGGGCGTCACCGCGTAGCGGTTGGTCCACTCGATGCCGAAGCGGCGGGTGGGACGGCTCGGCTCGGTGGTGCCGCTGTCGCCCTGGAACAGGTTCTCGGACGCGAAATCGAGCTGGAACAGCGTCACGGCCGTCTCCAGCCCGGCGATGCTGCGGTTGCGCAGACCGATCTCCGATCCCGTCGAGGGCACCAGGAAGGGCGACCGGCTGATGGTGAACAGGGGGCTGGTCGGATCCACCGTGGCGGTGACGCCGCGGGCGTCGTTCGAGTGGAAGCCGCCGCCGTAGTTCACGAACAGCTCGGTGTCGAACCACGGGCCCAGCACGAGGCCGAGCTTCGGGTTGACGATGCTGTCGCGCGCCGTGCCGGAATTCGCCGCCGTATCGGACACCACGTCGGCGTAATAGGTATCGGCGCGGAAACCGACGCTGGTGCGCAGCCAGTCGGTCCAGCGCAGGCGGTTCTCGTAGTAGAACGCTCCACTTGCCTCCAGCACCCGGTCGTCCAGGACCGTCGAGCGGTACTGCCGGTTCGTGGTGTTGAACAACCCGACCCGGATGCTGTCGGTGCGGGTCTGAACGCCGATCTCGTTCTCCATGGCCACGCCGAACAGGCTGCCCTGGACAGTATGGCTGACCTCCCCGCCGCCGAGCACGCGGCTGTCGCGCTGGCGGAACTGATCGCCGTTCACCGGATCGTTGAGGAAGTAGGTGAAGTCGTTGAACAGGTTCATGCCGTAGCGGATGACGTAGGCGCTCGCCCGGGTGATCCCGGCGTCGCTCGTCCGGCTCCAGCGGCCCGAGAGGGAGAAGCGGCCGGTGTCGCCGCCATCGGTGGGATTCAGGGAGCCGAAGCGGCCGATCAGGCCTTCCGCCACCGCCCGCTCGGGGATCTGGTTGGTGGCGTTCCACCTGGCCCAGTAGGCCATTCCCGTCAGCGCGAAGCCGTCGAGGGCCGTCCCCTGGCTGTAGCGGACGACGGCGTTGAGCTTGGCGAGGCGGTCCGGCACGTCCCAGGGGCCGTCATAGGTCTGGGCCTCGCCGGCCACGAGGAGGCGGCCTTCGCCGAGGGCCGCGGAGGCGATGCTGAGGGCGCGCTTGTAGCCGAAGCTGCCGAGCGAGGTCAGCGCGAGGTTGCGCTCCACCGTGTCGAGATAGTCGATCCGCACCGAGCCGGCCGAGGCGAAGTCGCCGTCGCGGACGAAGTACGGCCCCTTGTGGAACGCCACCGCGCCGACGAGCTCGGGAATCAGGAAGTTGAGGTCGGCATAGCCCTGGCCGTGGGCGTGGGTGCGCATGTTCACCGGCATGCCGTCCACCGCGATGGCGATGTCGGTGCCGTGGTCGAGGTTGAACCCGCGCAGAAAGAACTGATTGGCCTTCCCCTCCCCGGAATGCTGGGTGACGATGAGGCCGGGCACGCTCTCCAGCACCTCCCCGGGCCGTGAGATCGGCCGGCTGTTCAGCGCCGCGCCCGAGATCACGCCGGCGCTCGCCGCATCGACGGTCCGGAGGCCGCCGCCGATGCCGGTGACGCCGCCGACATACCCCGCATTGGCGGCCGGTCCACGCCCGCCGCCCGCCGGTGCCTCCGCGGTCACGGACAACTCAGCGAGATCCGCCTGCGCGCTCTGGGCGACGGCGTCGGGAATCCCGGCGCCGCAGGGGGCGAGACCGGCGCAGGCGGCGAGGAGCCAGGATCGGCGGGAAAGCCGTGAACGACGGAACAATCGAGAACGAGAGGGCGAACGAGAACGAGAGGGCGAACGAGAACGAGAGGGCGAACAAAAATCAGAGGACGACATGGGACCTCGGGCGACGTCTGTGGCACGTCACCGCGAACGAGGCCGGCGCGGATGCCACGCGGCATCCACCCCGACACCCATCAGGACACCCCGCCCGATGCGTTTCGCGTGTGACCACGACTGACGGCAGGTCTCCTGGCTCGCGGGTCACCGCCCTCCCATCGTCTTCCCAGGTCCGAGAACCCAGTGACGTGCTGATGAGGAGCTCGCCGCTTACAGTTGCGGGGGCAGCCGCGGCCTCGGGCGCTCGCCCTCACCGCGTTCCCTTTTGATCCTCGATCCTGAGGAACCGTCGGGGGTCAGGAGGCCCGATCGGCGGCTGCGGCGTCAATGGCCGCGGCGGGTTTTCAGGCCGGTGTGCCCGGCAGGCGACAGGGGCCGGGCGTCAGCGCCGTCCCTACGGTTTCCGGGCCGGCTCGCGCCGGTGGCCCGTCCCGGCCAGCACGGCGCCGCCGGCCGCCAGGCCGAGGAGGATCCACTTCAGGGGAAGCCGGTCCGCGCCCTCGCTGCGCTGGGGCTCGGTCACCATGTAACCCGGCGGTAGTTCCACGCCGGGCTTTCCGTAGGCCCGAGCGTCGGCGATCTGCTCGGCGGACACGGCCCATTCGGCCCCCATCTGCCGATCATGCGCCATCACCGCGAGGCCGACCGCGAGGGCGACGGCCGCCGCCGCGAAGATCCTCACCGGCGTCTTCATCTCCCGCGCTCCCGCCTGCCACGCGCCCCAGCCGCGATCCGGGGCGAGGGTTAGGCGATCGGCCGGCCCTCCGCCAGAGTGCGGTTCTCGGGATCAAGCACCTGATGTTTCGCATCGCGGCCTGGAACGGTTTTAACCCACTCTTCATCGGCTCTGCAAAAAACGCATGGTACCCCTAACGGCATGACTGGCCTGCGTTTTCACGCGATTGAGCGCGCACGGTGCATCGCGATATCGCTGGAGCGAGACTGCTCCGCTTCGCGACCGATCGTCGGCCACGCGAGCCCTGCCCCTCAGGACCCCTTCATGGATCATCCGGTCGCGTCCCCGAAGCGCTCCTCCGCGGCTGGCGGCTGGGGGGCCCTGAAAAGCTGCGGCAAGCACCTGCTGGGAAGCCGGGCGCCGCTGTCGGGCGCCCGTGCCATGCTGAAGGCCAACCAGCCCGACGGCTTCGACTGCCCGGGCTGCGCCTGGGGGGATCCGGCCCACGGCTCCTCCTTCGAGTTCTGCGAGAACGGCGTGAAGGCGGTGTCCTGGGAAGCCACGGACAAGCGCACCCCGCCGAAATTCTTCGCTAGGCATACCGTGACCGAGCTGCGCGACTGGACCGACTACGCCCTGGAGGGCGAGGGCCGCCTCACGCATCCGATGCGCTACGACGCGGCGAGCGACCGCTACGTCGTCACCACCTGGGACGCCGCCTTCGCGGAGATCGGCGCCACCCTGCGCGGCCTCGATCACCCGGATCAGGCCGAGTTCTACACCTCGGGCCGCGCCTCCAACGAGGCCGCCTACCTCTACCAGCTCTTCGCCCGGCACTACGGCACCAACAACTTCCCCGACTGCTCCAACATGTGCCACGAGGCCAGCGGCATCGCCCTCCAGGCGGCCATCGGCGTCGGCAAGGGCACCGTGCTGCTGGAGGATTTCGAGAAGGCCGACGCGATCTTCGTGGTCGGGCAGAACCCCGGCACCAACCATCCGCGCATGCTCGGTGACCTGCGGCGCGCGGCCCAGCGCGGCGCGAAGGTCGTGGTGTTCAACCCCGTGCGCGAGCGCGGGCTGGAGCGCTTCGCCGACCCCCAGAATACCGTGGAGATGCTGCGCGGCGCCAGCGCGCCGGTGGCGAGCCACTACTACCAGCCGCGCCTCGGCGGCGACATGGCGGCGTTCCGCGGCATCGCCAAGGCGGTGTTCGCGGCCGACGATGCGGCGCGCGCGGCCGGAAAGCCGTCGCTGCTCGACCGTACGTTCCTGCGCAACCACACCGCGGATTACGAGGCCTACCGGGCCGCCGTGGACGCCACGGGCTGGGACACCATCGAGGATCAGTCCGGCCTGACCCGGGCCGATCTCGAGGTCGCGGCCGAGGTCTACCTCGCCGCCGACAAGGTGATCTGCACCTGGGCGATGGGCGTGACCCAGCACCGCCACTCGGTGGCCACCATCCGCGAACTCGCCAACGTCATGCTCCTGCGCGGCCATGTCGGCCGCCCCGGCACCGGCCTGTGCCCCGTGCGCGGCCATTCCAACGTGCAGGGGGATCGCACCGTCGGCATCAACGAGAAGCCGCCGGCCGCCCTGCTCGACGCCCTGGAGCACGAATTCGGCTTCACCGCCCCGCGCACCCACGGCCACAACGTGCTCGCCGCCATCCGGGCCATGCTCGACGGGTCTTCGAAGGCCTTCATCGGGCTCGGGGGCAACTTCGCCCGCGCGACCCCGGACACCACCCTGGTGGCCAAGGCCCTGGCCTCCTGCGAACTCACCGTCCACATCGCGACGAAGCTCAACCACTCGCACCTCGTCCCGGGCCGCGTGGCCTACCTGCTGCCCTGCCTCGGCCGCACCGAGATCGACCGGAATTCGAAGGGCAAGACCCAGATCGTCACGGTCGAGGATTCCATGAGCATGGTCCACGGCTCGGGCGGCATCAACAAGCCGGCCTCCGCCGAACTGCGCTCCGAGATCGGCATCATCGCCGGCATGGCGGCGGCGACGGTCGGCTCCGAGCGGGTCGACTGGGCCGCCCTCTCCGACGATTATGATCGGATCCGCGACCTGATCGAGCGCACCATCCCGGGCTTCACCGGCTACAACCTGCGTGTCCGGCGCCCGCGCGGCTTCATGCTGCGGAATCTCGCCGCCGAGCGCAGCTTCGAGACGCCGACCGGCCGCGCCAACTTCTCCGCCGATCCGCTTCCGGAGGCGACGGAGCACCAGCAGGCGAAGCGCGCGGCGGACACCTTCGTGCTCCAGACCTTCCGCAGCCACGACCAGTACAACACCACGATCTACGGCCTCGACGACCGCTACCGGGGCGTCTACGGCGAGCGCCGCGTGGTGTTCGCCCATCCGGACGATCTGGCCGAGATCCGGGCCCGGACCGGCGACCGGGTCGATATCGTCGGCACCCACGCCGACGGCGTGACCCGGGTGGCCGAGGACTTCCGCCTCGTGCCCTTCGACATGCCGCGCGGATCGCTGGCCGGCTACTACCCGGAGCTCAACGTCCTCGTGCCGCTGTCCACCTTCGGCGAGGGCAGCGACACGCCGACCTCGAAGTCGGTGCTGGTGCGCCTGCGCGCCCCGGCCGCCGCATGAGCGAACCGCCGGCCGACGCGGAGACCTTCCTGGCCGTCACCGACTCGGTGGCCGCCCTCCAGCCCGGCCTCTCGGCCCTGGAGGCCGGCATCCTCGCCGCCCTCCACCTCGACCTCGCCCGCGACAGCCGCAGCTTCGCCCGCGTCTTCGGCCTGGAGCACGCGCTGGTGCTGCGCGCCGTCGAGACGCTGGCGGGCGATGCCGGCCTCCTCGCCCTGCAGGACCGCAATCCGCGGACCCAGCGCACCCGCTACGCCGCCAGTGCGGCCGGGGATGCGGTGCTGGCGCACCTGCACGGGTAAGCGCCCTCGCGCCAGGCGTATCGACACGCGCCAAGAGGCCTGCCGAAAGGCTCGGCTCAACCCTCCGTCATCCCGGGGCCGCGCAGCGGAGCCCGGAATCCAGAACCGCCGACCGGGTAAGATCCGGCGCTGCCGGCGGCCCTGGATTGCACGCCGCGGGCGCGCCCCTTCGTGTCGAGGCTCGCCGGCGGCGCCGCGGAATGAGGCGGTGGCGCCAGCTGCGTTGCGCGTGACCGCGTCGGGGGTAGAGCGGCCTGTCGGTGCGACCGCCGGTCTCACGACCGGAGGGGCACCCGATCACGCCCAGCCCGGCTCCCCCCGCGAGGGGCGGTGAACGCCCCGCTCAGCGCTTGATCGCCACCGGGCCGTTCATGCCCGGCCAGTCCGAGTAGCCGTTGGCGCCGCCGCCGTACCAGTAGGGCTTGGGCGCCTCGGCCAGGGGCGCTCCGCTCGCCATCCGCTGCACGAGATCCGGGTTGGCGATGTAGGGGCGACCGAAGCTGAAGAGGTCGGCGCGGCCGGCCGCGAGGTCCTTCTCGGCCAGCTCCAGGGTGTACTGGTTGTTGCCGATATAGGCGCCCTTGAACCGCTCGCGGATCTGGCCGAAATCGACCGAGTCCGGCACGTCGCGGGTCTGCTGCGTCACGCCCTCGATGGTGTGGACGTAGAGCAGGCCGAAGGCGTTCAGGGCCTCCACGTAGGCGCCGAAGGTCGCCTTCGGGTCGCTGTCGAGGGGGGTCTTGCCGGGCTCGGTGGTCGCGGGCGACAGGCGGATGCCGACGCGGTGACCGCCGCCCCAGACCTCCGTCACCGCCTTCACCACGGCCAGCGGGAAGCGCAGGCGGTTCTCGATCGAGCCGCCGTACGGGTCGGTGCGGTGGTTGGTGGAATCGCGCACGAACTGCTCGAGCAGGTAGTTGTTGGCCGAGTGGATCTCGACGCCGTCGAAGCCGGCCCGCTTGGCGTTCTCGGCCGCCCGGCGGTAATCCTCGACGATACCCGGGATCTCGTCCGTTTCCAGCGCCCGCGGCGTGACGTGGGGCTGCATGCCGGATTCCGTGAAGGCCGTGCCCTCGGGCTTGAGCGCCGAGGGCGCCACCGGCAGCTGTCCGTCCGGCTGCACGTCGGGATGCGAGATCCGGCCGGTGTGCCAGAGCTGCAGGAAGATCAGGCCTCCGTTGGCGTGGACGCCGGCGGTGACGGGCTTCCAGGCCTCGACCTGTGCGTCGCTCCAGATGCCGGGGGTGTAGGCGTAGCCGACGGCCTGGGGCGAGATGTTGGTGGCCTCGCTGATGATGAGGCCGGCATTGGCACGCTGCGCGTAATAGTCCACCGCGAAATCCGGCGGCACCCCTTCGGTGGAGGAGCGGCTGCGGGTGAGCGGCGCCATCACGACGCGGTTCTTCAGGGTGAGATCGCCCAGGGTGAAGGGCGCGAGGATCGGGCTCATGCGGTCGTCAATGTCCTGGCTGGGGCGCAGCGCGCGGCGGCGCCGGGTTCAGCCGGGACAAGCGGCAGCGCCGGAGGGTGTTCCGCCCGTGGGTCCGGACGCAGCCCTGCCCTGCTGCGCCGGTCGCTCCGGGAGAACGCTCCGGGAGGGCGCTCAGCGCTCCACCCGCCCGCCATGGGCGACGACGCGCGCGAGCATCGTCTGGCCGAGCACGTGCTGGCGGACGTCGAGGTGGGTGATGTCGACGGTGTATGCGTCCGGCGCGCGACGCCCGAGCAGGCCGGTGCCCCCACGATCGAACAGGGGTCGTGGCGGAAGGGGCGTCCGCAGGCTCAGGCGAACGGACGCGGCCTTGCCCCGGACGAGGCGCGCCGCCGCCACGTCCGTCCAGCGAATCGTCTGGCCGGAACGCCCGTCGGTGACGCCGTCGGCATCGACGACGAGGGTCGGCCCGGCGCGGGTGAAGTCTTCCAGACCGAACAGCGCCCGCGGCATGAAACAGAGCAGCAGGAATGCCAGGGCGCCCAGGACCAGCGCCGATCCGCCGGAATCGGCCGCGACTGCGGCGTACCAGAGCAGCATCACGAACAGCACCAGCGTGGGCATCATCAGGCCCCACGCGATGGCGGTGACCGCGGCCTGCCCGAGGGTGCGGGCCCGGGCGATCAGGGGGAGCCGCACCGGGATCGGCGGGATGTTGTAGGTCCGCGAGAAGGTGATCTCACCAGGGATCTCGACGATCATCGGGCCGCCTCCGCCCGCAGGCGCGGCGCCGCCGGACCGATCCGGGCTCTCCGGTGCCTCGGGCTCCACGGTGACTCGGGCTCGCTCAATACCCCTTCGCGGCGATCGCCTCGCGCCAGTTCACCGCCCGGCGGGCCATGCCGATGTGCTGGCGCTCGTACATGCGGCCCTCGATCTTGATCGCGCCGCGCTTGGCGTTCTCCTCGCGGTCGAAGGCCTCGATCACCAGGCGGGCGCGGCGGACCTCCTCGTCGGAGGGGGCGAAGCAGGTGTTGGCCGGCTCCAGCTGGTTGGGATGGATCAGGGTCTTGCCGTCGAAGCCGAGGTCGCGGGCCTGCTGGCACTCGGCCCGGCAGCCCGCCACATCCTCGATGTCGTTCCAGACGCCGTCGAGGATGGTCAGGCCCTCGGCCCGGGCGGCCGCCAGGGTGAACATCATCCAGGGCAGCATCGGCACGCGGCCGGGCACGAGCTGGGCCCAGGTATCCTTGGCGAGATCGTTGGTGCCCAGCACGAAGCAGGTCAAGCGAGTGCGCCGGTCGCGCTGCGCCTTCGCGATGTCCTGGATGTTGAGGATCGCGGCCGGGGTCTCGATCATCGCCCAGACGGCGATGCTCTCGGGCGCGTCGAGGGCTTCGAGGTGGTTGGCGATGCTCTCCAGCACGGCCGGCGAGGACACCTTGGGCATCAGGATCGCGTCGGGGCGGGCCTGGATCGCCGCCTTGAGGTCGGCCTCGCCCCAGGGCGTCTGGGGGGCGTTGACGCGGATGATGATCTCGCGCTCGCCGTAGCCGCCGCCCTTCACCGCGGCACAGACCTGCTCGCGGGCGACATCCTTGGCGTCGGGCGCCACGGCATCCTCGAGGTCGAGGATCAGCGAGTCGGCCGCCAGGGTCTTGGCTTTGTCGAGCGCCCTCTGGTTCGAACCGGGCATATAGAGCACGCTGCGGCGCAAGCGGAGGTCGGACATCTGGCGTTCCCGTGATTTTCACTGAAGCTTAGTGCAACACGTTGGGCGGGACACCCCGATACGGTCGGAATGGCGTGGCATTCCAGTGATTTTGTTGCAACGCACGCGGCGCAAGCGGCTCGCCCCGGTTCCTCGACGCGGATCTCGGGCTGGGGGCTGGAGGATCGGACGTGATCCCGGATCAGATCCGCGGGGACGGGAAACGGATGAGCGCGCCTTACCAGGTGACCCCGGACGGCGTGCGCCTTGCCCTGCGGCTGACACCGCGGGCGAACCGTGACGGGCTGGACGGTCTGGTGGCGGATGCGGAGGGGCGGGTCGCCCTGCAGGTCCGGGTGGCCGCGCCGCCCGTCGAGGGCGCCGCCAACGCGGCGCTGATCGCCTATCTCGCCAAGACCCTGAAACTCCGCCGGTCCGAGATCCGGATCGTCTCCGGCGAGACCGCCCGCCTCAAGATCGTCGCCCTGTCCGGCGACGGCCCGGCTCTGGTCGCCCGACTGGCCGACTGGACCCGGGATGCCCCCTTGCGCCGCTGAGCGGGACGCCGCTGAGCCCGACGCCCCTAGTGGCGGAGCGGGGCGGTGAGGCTGAACACCACCGTGTAGTCGGGGTTCTCGACAACCGGGTCGTCGGGCGAGAGCTGATACGATCCGGGATCGGCCGCCTCGATGGCCTCGAGGATCGGCACCATGGTGAAGGGCGCGGCGCCGTCGAACGGCCGGATCGTGATCCCGGCATCGGCATCCACCGTCTCGACCCGGCCGAAGACCTGCTCGCGACGGATCAGGGTTCCGTCATGGTCGAGATAGGTGATGCCGACGAAGAGCGTCGCGCCGATCAGCTGATCGGCGAACCCGTCGTCCCACTCGATGCCGGATTCGTCGTGTCCGAGGTCGCTCATGCGGACAGGGATGGCGAAAAACCGACCGTCCGGCAACCCGCCCCTCAGAACAGGCGGCTGCCGTTCGGCACGGCCTGATCCGGGCGGAACAGCACCACGGCGCCCTGCGGATCGGCAAATCCCAGGGTGAGCACCTCCGACAGGAACTTGCCGATCTGGCGCGGCGGGAAGTTCACCACGGCGGCGACCTGTCGGCCGGGCAGGTCCTCGGCCCGGTAATGCTCGGTGATCTGTGCGCTGGAGCGCCGGGTGCCGATCGCCGGCCCGAAATCGATCACCAGCTTCAGGGCCGGCTTGCGCGCCTCGGGGAACGGCTCGGCCGAGACGACGGTCCCGACGCGGATGTCCACCGCCAGGAAGTCGTCGAAGGTGATGGCCGGGGCGGCCGGCGCGTCGGCGGCGTGGGTGACGTGCATGGGCGCTCAGGCCGTGCGGAGCTGGCGGCGCTTGCCGGCCGACGAGACCTGCATCAGCGCGACCATGACCAGGATGGTGCCGAGATAGACCAGCACCTGCATGGCGCTGGGGCGGTCGGTGTACCCCACCAGGGCGTGGAGCACGCGGCCGACGAGACTGTCCTCCCGCAGGACGGCGGAGGTGTTCCACAGGGGCCGGTCGAGCACGGTGATCAGGCCCGCATTGGTGAGGAACTGAGCAGCCTGCGCCGCCAGGCCCGCCGCCAGCAGGACGATGAGGCCGCTCGTCACCGAGAAGACGTAGCGGGTCGGGATCGCGGCGAGGCCGAAATAGCTGACCGAGGAGGTCGCCGCGCCGACGGCGACGCCGGCCAGGGCACCGAACTGGATGTCCGGCCCGGACGTGCCGGAGGCCACGAGGCCGTAGAGGAACAGCACCAGCTCCGCGCCCTCCCGCAGGATCGCGGCGCCGACCACCAGCGCGAGGCCGGCGGCCGTGCTCTGGCCGGTGCGCACCGCCTCGCCGGCGGCCCGCAATTCGCCCGCGAGTTCGCGCCCGTGCTTGGCCATCCAGGTGTTGTGCCAGATCAGCATCAGCACCGCGACGATGAGCACGGCGGCGTTGAGGATCTCCTGCCCCGCGCCCTCGAAGGCGTCGGAGATGCGCTCCGCGAAGAGCGCCACCAGGGCCGCGCCGGCAAGGCCGCCGAGGACGCCGAGGGCGATCCAGCGGCCGCGCCCGGCGATGCCGCGGGTGGCGGCGAGCACGATGCCGATGATGAGGCCCGCCTCGATGACTTCGCGGAAGGCGATGACGAAGGCTCCGATCATGCGGAGGATTCCTTTTCGTGGGTTCGCGGTCGCGGCCCTGGGAGCCGCCCTACCAGATCCAGAACAGCAGCACCCAGCCGGAGACCGAGAGGGCGCAGGCGGCGGCGATGCCGAGGGTCGCGCCGATGCGGCGCAGGCCCCGCGCCGAGAGGCCGGCCACCGACCAGGCGAGCCAGACGCTCCACAGGCTGGTGCCGAGGAGGAGCGCGGCGCGCATCTCCGAGACGTAGGGAATGAGGATGCCGTCGCCGCGCAGGAAGGTGACGGTGAGGGCCGAGAGGCCGAGGAAGACGCCGCAGCCCGCCACCGGGATCAGGGTCTGGGTCAGGTGGTGGAAGCGGCCACGCGACCAGCCGAGGGCCAGGGTGGCCAGGGCCACGAGGCCCGAGAGGGAGAGGCCGAGGACGATCGCGGCGGCGGCGATGTAACCGAGCAGGAGTCCGCCATCGAGCACGCTGAGCACGTCGTTGTGCTCGGGGTAGTTCGTCAGGATGTACCAGGGCAGCGTGGTCTCGAGGGGCCAGGTCGTGCCCCGCTCGATCAGCCAGGTGGCCAGGGCCTGCTTGACGTCGATGAACCAGGGGCTCGACGACCACTGGAAGGCACCGACGGCCAGACCCATCATGCCGAACAGGATCAGCATGGTCTGGTCGAGGCTCGGCTCGGTGCCGGCCACGTGGACGATCTCGTGGGTGGGGGAGCGCCGGGCGAGGCGCACCGAGCCCCGATAGCCGGAGCAGCGCCCGCACATGTGGCAGGCGCCGGCGCCGTTCATGGTCTTCACCGGCACCAGCGGTGCGCAGTTGAAGGCGTCTCCGCGCGGCTTGGGCGAGGTCGCCCAGGCGGCGTGATCGACCTGGAAGCTCACCGGCGCGAGCTTGGCGAGCACCGCGAAGACGCCGTTGACGGGGCAGAGATAGCGGCACCAGACCCGCTTGTTGCGGCCGTAGAGCAGCCCGACGATGATCGCCGCCACGGTGGAGCCGCCCAGCACCGCCAGCACAGGCTTGGGGTAGCCGTAGACGCTGACCATCTGGCCGTAGACCGTGGTCCCGGCGAAGGCCACGAAGGGCCAGCCGCCCCAGGTGATCCAGCGCGGCACGGCGCGGCCCAGGCTCCAGCGGCTGGCAAACTCGGTCAGCGCCCCCTCGGGGCAGAGGATGCCGCACCAGGCCCGGCCGACCACCACCATGCTCACCAGCACGAAGGGCCACCAGATGCCCCAGAAGGCGAACTGGGCGAAGACCGTCAGGTTGTTCCACAGGTGTGCACTGCGGTCGGGCAGCGGCAGGAAGGCCGGCACGGCGACCAGCACCAGGTACACGGCGACCACGCCCCACTGGATGGTGCGGATCGCACCGCCATGGCGCTGCATCCACTGCCCGAGATCCGCGAGCTTCGCGTCGATCCAGGCGTCCCGGGCGCCACCCGGCATGCGGGTTTCGCGCGGCGGGCGGACGTCGTGCGGCTTGAGGGACGTCGAGGCTGCCATTCCGGTTGGGTTCGCCAGGGTTACGGGTGCCGCTTCACTTCGCCACCAGGGTGGCCTTGGAGTTGGGGTGGAAATCGTCGAACACGTCGTAGCTGCCGGGATCGACGGTGCGGAACACGATGGAGGAGGTCGCGCCCGCGGCAAGCGCCTTCTCGCGCTTCAGTTCCAGGCTCTCGAACTCCACCGGGCTGGTGCCCGTGTTGGTGATCTCGAGCTTGAACCGGGTGTTGGCCGGCACCTCGATGACGTTCGGGGTGATGGTCCCGTCCTTCATCTCGACCTTGATGACCGGCAGATCCTCGGCGCGCGCCGGACCGGTGGCGGCGAGGAGACCGGCCGCGAGGGCGGCGGTCAGGGTTCGGCGGAGCACGGCCATGGGGCTCAGTAGGCTCCCTTCTTGCCGATACCCGCAAAGGTGAAGTCCTGGATCAGGTCGAAGGGCTTGAACCACTCGGCGACGCCGGTCTCCTTGTCGACGTGGCGGCCGAAATGGCTGTGCGGACCGGGCGGTGCGACGGTGAGCTTGAGACGATAGCGGCCGGGACCGGACAGCTTGACGTTGTCGCCGTAATGCGGGCCGTCATTGGCCACCATCGGCATCAGGGAACCGGTGACCTTCGGCCCGGTGGCCGCCTCGCCCTCCAGCTTGGTGATCTCGAAGCTGACCGTCAGGGACGGCACCCAGTCGCCCTCGGCGAAGCCGTTGCGGTTGTCCTTCGCGGCGTGGATGTCGGCCTCCAGATGGATGTCGGACGCCGCTGCGGCGCGCATCATGTCCGGCGGATCCATCTCGATCGGCTGCAGGTAGACCGCCCCCACCTCGATCCCGTTCTGGGTCACGTGCGGGCCGATGGGCGTCTCTTTCGCCTGGGCCCCGCTCCCGAGGGAGACGGCGCCGGCGAACAGGAGGGCCAGGGCGAGGGAGGAGCGGAGATTCTTGCGCATCGTCGCTAGCGCGTAGACCAGACGATAAAACAAGCAAAGAGGCTTTTTCGTCACGTTCCTTAATCAGAACAATTCCAAACTAAGCTTCTACCTGACCTCTTAAGTAAATCCGCCGCACGGTCCAGGCCGCTGCTCTTAAACGTCTCCGAAAAGCCAAATGCCGGCGTGCATCGCGCCGGAGCCGCGTCACGCAGGCGTGAATTCGCCCGCACGCTTATCCAGAGGGATCTGGCCGGTTCGCGGGAAGGTCCGGCGCGTCAGACCGGGATAGGCCAGGGCCTGGCTGATCCCGCGCCCGGCCAGCAGAATCAGGAACGAGAGCCAGAGACCGCCATTGCCGAGGCCGGCCGCGTGGGCGGCGAAGAGGGCCACGCCGTAGACCGCGCTCGCCACGAGCATCAGGTTGCGCATCGCCCGGGTCCAGGTGGCGCCGATATAGATGCCGTCGAAGGCGAAGGGCAGCGCCGCCATGAAGGGCGCCAGGGCCGCCGGCAGCAGGTAGAGCCGGGCCATGGCCCGCACCTCGGGGCTCGTGGTCACGGCGTCGATGAAGGCGTTTCCGGCCAGGAGAAACCCGCCCGCGATGGCGCCGCCGAAGGCGAGGCACCAGAGCAGGCTGAGGCGCGCGGCGCGGCGGAAGCGGGCCTCGTCCCGGGCCCCCACCGCCTGACCGCACAGGGTCTCGGCGGCGGTGGCGAAGCCGTCGAGGAAGAACCCGCCGATCATGAAGAGATTCCACAGGACGGCGTTGGCCGCCAGCACCACGTCGCCGGAGCGGGCGCCGAGCGCAGAGAACAGGGTGATGCAGCCCACCAGCAGCAGGGTCCGGATCATCACGTCGGCATTGACGCTGAGCATCCGGGCGAGGGCCAGGGGATCGCGCACCACCCGGAACGGCACCGCGAAGGGCCGCGAGCCCAGCCGCGCCAACAGGACCAGGCCGAGGCCCGCACCGGCCGCCTCCGCGATCAGGGTGGCGAGCCCGGCTCCGGCGACGCTCATGTCCGCCCCGAGGACCAGGGCCAGGGTCAGGACGATGTTGGTGAGGTTGATGGCGACCTGCAGGATCAGCCCGAGATCGGTGCGCCCGCGCCCCAGCACCGAGCCGAGGATGGCGTAGTTCGCCAGGGTGAAGGGGGCGGCGAAAATGCGGATGTGGAAATAGGCCGCCAGGGCGGCGATCACCGCGGGGCTCGCGCCGCTGAGGGAGAAGGCCGCCCGGCCGATCGGCCCCTGCAGCCCCACGATCACCAGCCCGACCACGACGGCGGCCGCGAGGGCCCGAGCCAGGGTCCGGTCGACCTCGGCCGGGTCGTCGGCGCCCACCGCCTGCGCGGTGAGCCCGGCGGTGGCCATGCGCAGCGAGCCGAACGACCAGAAGATCGCGTCGAAGATCACCGCACCCAGCGCCATCGCGCCGAGGAGCGCGGCATCGCCGAGCCGGCCGATCACGGTGGCGCCGACGAAGCCGAGGAGCGGCGTCGTCACGTTGGCGAGCGTCATCGGCAGCGCGAGCGCGAGGACGTGCCGGCTCGTCGCCGGGCTGGTCGAGGGCGTCATGGCGAAGGCGTCATTGCGAAGGGGTCCTGCGGCGGCCTTCCGGGCGGCGCTCGATCGGTTCAGTGGCAGCCGCAGCCGCTGCCGCAGCTTCCGCCGCCCTCGCTCGGGGCGGGGGCCGGCTTCGCGGCGCGGCGGACGGGATCGCGGCTCAAGCCCCGATCCTCGAGTTCGGACAGGTAGGTCGCCCAGCGGTTCCGGTACTCGCGCCCGAGATCGTAGAGGTAGCCCCAGCCGAACAGCCCGGTATCGTGCATGTCGTCGAAGGTCAGCTTGACGGCGTAGTTGCCGATCGGCTCGACCTTGAGAATCGCCACGTCGCGCTTGCCGCCGACGACCTTGCGCTCGGAGGGCGAGTGCCCCTGGACCTCGGCCGAGGGGCTCGAGACCCGGAGATACTCCGCCGGCAGGGCGAAGCGGCCGCCATCCTCGAAGGCGACGTTGAGCGTGCGCTTGTCGCCCGCGAGACGGATCTCGGTGGGCCAGCGCTCGGATGCGGCCGGGGCCGCGTGCGGATCGACAGCCTGTTGAGTCATGGTGGCTTCCTTCCGGCCGCGTCGGCCGCGTGGATCGCAGGAGACCGGCCTTGCAGCACACCGGCCTTGCAGGAGACTGACCTTGCAGGAGACCGGCCTTGCATGACCCCTGCGACCGACGCAAACTTGCCCGCGAGGGTGCGAGACCTCATATGACGTGCCATGCTAGGTTCGTCACGCGACCGCGCCAACGTTTCCTCACCCCAACAGAGCATAGAATCCCGCATGTGGGGTCCCCGCGCCACCAACGACGCTGCCCCGGTCGCACCTGCGCCGCTGATCGACCCGTTCCAGCGGGCGATTACCTATCTGCGCATCTCGGTGACCGATCGCTGCGACCTGCGTTGCGTCTACTGCATGTCCGACGACATGCAGTTCTTGCCCAAGCGCGACCTGCTCTCCCTAGAAGAACTGGACCGGCTCTGCGCCGTGTTCATCCAGCGCGGCGTGCGCAAGCTGCGCATCACCGGCGGCGAGCCGCTGGTCCGCCGCGACATCATGCACCTGTTCCGGCGCCTGTCCCGTCACCTCGACACGGGCGCCCTCGAAGAACTGACGATGACCACCAACGGCACCCAGCTCGGCCGCTTCGCACCGGAGCTGGCCGAACTCGGCGTGCGTCGCGTCAACGTCTCGCTCGATACCCTCGACCCGGACAAGTTCCGCGCGGTGACCCGACGGGGCGACCTCAAGGTCGTGCTCGACGGCATCGAGACGGCGCGCAAGGCCGGCATCAAGGTCAAGATCAACGCCGTGGCGCTGAAGGGCGTCAACGAGGACGAGATCGCCGACATGATCGCCTGGGCCCACGGCGACGGGATGGACATGACCCTCATCGAGGTCATGCCGCTCGGCGAGATTGAGGGTGACCGGACCGACCAGTTCCTGCCCCTGTCGGTGGCCCGCGCCCGGCTCGAGCAGCGCTACACCATGACCCCCCTGCCCGACCGCACCGGCGGCCCGGCCCGCTACGTCCGCATCGCCGAGACCGGCGGGCGCCTGGGCTTCATCACGCCGCTCACCCACAACTTCTGCGAGAGCTGCAACCGGGTGCGCCTGACCTGCACGGGCAAGCTCTACATGTGCCTCGGCCAGGAGGACGCCGCCGACCTGCGCGCGGCCCTGCGCGCCTCCCCGGACGACGCCCTGGTGACCCAGGCGGTGATCGACGCCATCGCGCGCAAGCCCAAGGGCCACGACTTCGTCATCGAGCGGGCGCGCCCGGCCGCGGTGCCGCGCCACATGAGCGTCACCGGCGGATAAGTCTCCGCATCGGTTTGACGCTCGGAAGTATCGCTCCTAGACCCCGTTCGTATTCAGGATACGAGCGGAGATGATGATGGCGAAGGTCGCGTTTCTGGGCCTCGGCGTGATGGGCGGCCCGATGGCCCGCCACCTCGCCGCCAAGGGTCACGAGGTCACGGTCTACAACCGCACGACCGCCAAGGCCGAGGCCTGGGTCTCGGCCCATGGCGGTGCCTTCGCGGCCACCCCGCGCGAGGCCGCGACGGGCCAGGCCATCGTCTTCGCCTGCGTCGGCAACGACGACGACCTGCGCAGCGTCACCCTCGGCGCGGACGGCGCCTTCGCGGGCATGGAGAAGGGCGCGGTCTTCGTCGACCACACCACCGCCTCGGCCGAAGTCGCCCGCGAACTCGCCGATGCCGCCAAGACCGCCGGCCTCGGCTTCATCGACGCCCCCGTCTCCGGCGGACAGGCGGGCGCCGAGAACGCGGCGCTCACCGTGATGTGCGGCGGCGAGGCCGAGACCTACGCGGCCGTCGAGCCCGCCATCCTGTGCTTTGCCCGCGCCAGCCGCCTGATGGGCCCGGCCGGCTCCGGCCAGCTCACCAAGATGGTCAACCAGATCGCCATCGCGGGCCTGGTCCAGGGCCTGTCCGAGGCGGTGCACTTCGCCAAGCGGGCGAACCTCGACGTCGAGGCCGTGCTGGAGGTGATCTCCAAGGGGGCCGCCGGCTCCTGGCAGATGGAGAACCGCGGCAAGACCATGAACGCGGGCAGGTTCGACTTCGGCTTCGCCGTGGACTGGATGCGCAAGGACCTCGGCATCCTGCTCGCCGAGGCCCGGCGCAACGGCGCCCAGCTCCCCGTCACCGCCCTGGTCGACCAGTTCTACGCCGACGTGCAGGGCATGGGCGGCAAGCGCTGGGACACCTCGTCCCTCATCGCCCGCCTGGAGAAGTAAGGCCCGGGGACGTCAGGCCCGGAGACGTCAGCGCCGCCCGCGCCCGCCCGAGGGCGTCCTCGGGCGGCGTCCAGAGCCAGTCGGTGCCCATCTGGTGCCGGAACCAGGTGAACTGGCGCTTGGCGTAGCGCCGGGTGTCGCCCTGCCCGCGCCGGATCGCCTCCGCCCGGGACAGCGTCCCGTCGAGATGGGCGATCAGGCCCGGAACCCCGTGGGCGCGCATGATCGGCAGCAGCGGGTCGAGGCGCCGGTCGCGCAGGGTCTCGACCTCGCCGAGCGCCCCTTCGGCGATCATCGCCTCGAAGCGGGCATCGATGGCCCGGCGCAGGGCCTCCCGCTCGGGCGCCAGGAACAGCTTCAGGAGCGGCAGGCCGGACAGAGGCCCGGGCGTGCGCGCCCCGTGGAAGTCCGCGATCGGCCGGCCGGTGGCCGCGAACACCTCGAGGGCGCGCATCACCCGCGCCCGGTCGCTCGGGCGCAGGGCCGCCGCCCCGGCGGGGTCGCGTCGGGCCAGGTCGGCGTGAAGGTCCTCTGTCGCCCGCCCCTCGGCCCGCGCGCGCAGGGCGGACCGGACGTCGTCCGGCACCGGCGGCAGCTCGGAGAGCCCCTCCTCCAGGGCCCGGAAGTACAGGCCCGTGCCGCCGACGAAGATCGGCAGGCGGCCGGCGTCGCGCAGCGCGGCGATCAGCGGCGCCGCCTCGCGGGCGAAGTGCCCGGCGGAGTAGTTCACCGCGCCGTCGACATGGCCGTAGAGGCGGTGGGGCGCGAGCCCCTCCTCGGCCGCGCTCGGCCGGGCGGAGAGCCGGCGCAGGTCGGCATAGACCTGCATCGAGTCGGTGTTGATCACCACCCCGCCGAAGGCGCGGGCCAGCGCCAGGGCCAGGCCCGACTTGCCCGAGGCGGTCGGCCCTGCGATGAGGATGCCCGCCGGCAGAAGAGGCGCGTGCGTGCGTTGCGTGACCGGCGGCACTGGCGTGGAAAGCTCCCGGATGACCCTCGTCGCGATCCTGATAGCAAACGAGAGCCGCCCCGCCATCACCGATGCGGTCCTGGCCGAGACCCGCGCGGTGATGCGCACCGAGCATCAGCCCCGCATCCTGCACGGGGAGGTCGCGGCCGAAGTCCTGGTCCCGGGCGCGGAGGCGGATGCGCCGTCCCTGGCGCGCCGCCTGCGCGCGGCGCTGGCCTCCGAGCCGATCGACGTGGCCGTCCTCGACGCCGGGCCGCACCGGCGCAAGCGCCTGTTCCTGGCCGACATGGATTCGACCATGATCGAGCAGGAATGCATCGACGAGCTCGCCGACACGATCGGCCTGAAGGACCACGTCGCGGCGATCACCGAGCGCGCCATGCGGGGCGAGATCGCCTTCGGCCCGGCCCTGCGCGAGCGCGTCGCCCTCCTGCGCGACGTGCCGGTGGACAAGATCGACGCGCTGATCGCCGAGCGGATCACTCTGACGCCGGGCGGCCGCACCCTGGTGCAGACCATGAAGGCGCACGGCAGCCATACCTGCCTGATCTCGGGGGGCTTCACCCTGTTCACCGGGCCGGTCTCGGCCCGGATCGGCTTCGACGAGGCCCAGGCCACCACCCTCGGAGTCCGGGACGGCCGCCTCACCGGCGAGGTCATCGAGCCGATCGTCGACAAGGCGACGAAGCGCGCCACCCTGATCGCCCTGCGCAGCCGCTTCGGGCTCGAGGCCCCGGAGACCCTGGCGGTGGGCGACGGCGCCAACGACCTCGACATGCTCGGGGAGGCCGGCCTCGGCGTCGCCTTCCGGGCCAAGCCCAAGGTGGCGGCGGCCGCACAGGTGCGGATCGACCACGGCGACCTGACCGCCCTGCTCTACCTCCAAGGCTATGCCTCGGCCGAATTCGTGGGCTGAGCGGCGCCTCGCCACGCACGAAGACCAATCGCGCCGGATCGCCCCGCCGCGCAGGCGTGCGGGGGGACGGCGTCCCACCCGCCGAAACGAAACCGCCGCCCTCACGGGCGGCGGCTTCAGAGCGTCTCGCGGCTCGGCAGGATCAGTCGATCCCGAGGGCCACGAAGCGGACGTCGCCGCTGGCGCCGGCGACGAGGAGCAGGACCGACTTGCGGCCGTCCTTCTTGAGCTGGTCGATGCGCTTGCTGACATCGGCCGGGGCGTTCACCGCCTCCTGCCCGACCTCGACGATGACCTCGCCCGGCTTGATCTGCTTGTCGGCCGCCGTGGAGTTCGGATCGACGCGGGTGACGAGGACGCCCTTGAGGCCGTCCTTGAGGCTGTAGCGCTTGCGGGCCTCGTCGGTGATGCCCGACAGGTTGAGGCCGAGCACCTGGCGCACGGCGCTCTCGGGCTCCGGCTGCTTGACGCTGGCGAGCGTCGGCTTCTCGGTGTCCTCGAGGCGGCCGAGGGTGACCGATTTCGTGGTCTCGGCACCCTTGCGGATCACCAGCACGTCCACCGTCTTGCCGACCGGCGTCGAGGCGACGATCCGGGGCAGGTCGCTGGACGACTTCACCGCCGTGCCGTTGAACTTGACGATGACGTCGCCGATCTCGAGGCCGGCGGCCTTGGCCGGGCCCTTCTCGTCGACGCCGGCCACCAGCGCGCCCTTGACCCCGTCCTTCATGTCGAGGGCCTCGGCGGTGGTCTCGTCGACGTTCTGGATGCGCACGCCGAGCCAGCCGCGGCGGACCTCACCGAACTCGCGCAGCTGGTCGATGACCTGGGAGGCGTTGTTCGACGGGACCGCGAAGCCGATGCCGACCGAGCCGCCGGTGGGCGACAGGATCGCGGTGTTGATGCCGATGACCTCGCCGTTCATGTTGAACAGCGGACCGCCGGAATTGCCCTTGTTGATGGCCGCGTCGGTCTGGATGTAGTTGTCGTACGGACCGGACTCGATGTTGCGGCCCCGCGCCGAGACGATGCCGGCCGAGACCGAGCCGCCGAGGCCGAACGGGTTGCCGATGGCGATGACCCAGTCGCCCGGGCGCATCTTCTCGGAATCGCCGAACGGCACGGCCTTCAGGGGCTTGCCCGCCTCGGGCTTCACCCGCAGCACCGCGAGATCGATCTTGGCATCCTTGCCGATGATCTCCGCCTTCAGCTTGGTTCCGTTGTGCAGGATGACCTGGATGTCGTTGGCGTCGCCGATGACGTGGTTGTTCGTCACCACGATGCCGGAGGCGTCGATGATGAAGCCCGATCCGAGCGAGTTCGACTTGCGCTGCTGCGGCTTCGGCCGGTCGGCTTCGCTGCGGTCGCCCCCGCCGCGCTGGCCGCGCTTGTTGAAGAATTCCTCGAACAGGTCCTCGAAGGGCGTCCCCTGCGGCAGCTGCGGGCCGGAGCGCGTGTTCGGGCGGGCATCGACGGTGGTCGAGGCCGAGATGTTCACCACCGCATCGGTGACCTGATCGGCGAGGTCGGCGAGGGATTCCGGGCCCTTGGCGAAGGCCGGAGCCGGGACGCCCGCCACCGCGAGGGAGGTCGCCAGCGCCGCGGCGGCGAGGGCGGAGCGCAGGCTGCGCTGGAGCGCTCGGGAACGGGGCGCCCGGACGGCGCTCGCAACGGGAAGCATGGTCGACCTCATGTGTGTCTGGACGGTCTTAGATCGTCCGCGCCGGTCCCCGATCAAGAGTCCGGCGGCGAACCAGGGTCCGCCGCCGGCGTGTCATCGGGTCTCGTCAGCGGGTGCTGCCCGTCGTCCCGGGCTCGGCCGGAGCCCGGGTGCGGGCGGCCGGCGTCGCCGGAGTCCGGCCCTGCGGATCGCTGAAGTAGCGGAAGAAGTCCGAGGACGGGCTGATCACGAGCCGCGTGTCGGAGCCCTTCAGCCCGGTCTCGTAGGCCTGCATGGAGCGGTAGAAGCTGAAGAAGTCCGCGTCCTTGCCGTAGGCTTCCGCCAGGATCCGGTTCTTGTCGGCGTCGCCCTGGCCGCGCAGGGTCTCGGCCGTCTGGTTGGCTTCCGAGAGCAGCACGGTGACGTCGCGGTCGGCCTTGGCCTTGATCGTGACCGCGGCCTGCTCGCCGGTGGCCCGGATGTCGGCCGCCTCGCGCTGGCGCTCCGTCGTCATGCGCTTGTAGACCGCCGAGCTGTTCTGGGCCGGCAGGTCGACGCGGGTCATGCGCAGGTCGACGATCTCGACGCCGAGCTCCTTGGCCTGCCGGTTCACGTCCGCCTGGATCTGGTTCATCAGCTCGGCGCGCTGGGTCCGGACGATGGCGTCGCGGGTGGAGCGGGCGAGCAGGTTGCGCAGGGCCGAGTTGGTGAAGCTGGCCAGCAGGGTGTTGGCGCGGGCGATGTTGTTGGCCGACTGGTAGAACTTCAGCGGATCGATGATCCGGTAGCGCGCGAAGGCATCCACCTCGAGGTTCTGGCGGTCGGTGGTCAGCAGGGTCTGGACCGGCAGGTCGAGGTCGAGCACCCGCTTGTCGAACAGGACGACGTTCTCGAAGAACGGCAGCTTGAAGTAGAGGCCGGGCTTGTCGGTGCCGGTCTGGTTCAGGACGGCGCGGACGCCGCCGAAGCGGAGCACCAGGGCCTGCTGCATCTGGCCGACGGTGAAGACCGAGGCGTAGAGGCCGACGACCACGGCGGCGGCCACGATCATCAGGCCGGTGCGGAGGGCTTGGTTGTTCATCGGGCCACTCCACCGGCAGCGTTGCGGGGACCGAACTCGGTCAGCGGCAGCACCGGCAGCACGCCGGCCGCGCTGGCGCCCGGGCCGGCACCGGCTCCGTTCTGATCGATGATCACCTTGTTGACCGAGCCCAGGACCCGCTCCATCGTTTCGAGGAAGATGCGCTCGCGGCTGATGACCGGGGCGACCTTGTAGGATTCGTAGACCTGGCTGAAGCGGGCGGCCTGTCCGGTCGCGTCGGCCGTCGACTGCGTCTTGTAGGCTTCCGCCGCCTGAATGATCTTCTGGGCCTCACCCTTGGCGAGCGGCACCTTCTGGCTCTCGTAGGTGCGCGCGTCGTTCTTGGCGCGCTCGGCATCCTGCTGCGCCGCGTTCACGTCGAAGAAGGCGGGCCGCACCTCCGGCGGAGGCTGCACGCTGACGAGCTGGACCAGCTCGATGCGCACGCCGGCGCCGTACTCGTCGAGGGCCTTCTGGGTGATCTCGCGGACCTCCTGGGCGACGCTCGACTGCTCGTTGGTGAGGATCGGCTGGATGTTGCGACGGCCGACGACCTCGCGCATCGCGCTCTCGGCGATGGCCTTGATCGTGCCCTCGGGGTTCTCGAGGTTGAAGACGAAGTCGGACGCCTTCAGGGGATTGATGCGCCACTGCACCTCGAAGTCGAGGTCGACGATGTTCTCGTCGCCCGTGAGCATCAGGCTCTCCTCGGGCTTGTCGACGGTGCGGCTCTGGTTGCCGAGCCCGGCGCGGTAGCCGATCTGCACGCTGTTGACCTGGCCGACATTCGGCTTGGTCACGGCGCCGATGGGGGCCGGGAAGTTGTAGTTCAGGCCCTGGCCGGTGGTGCTGAGGTAGCGGCCGAAGACGGTCTCGATGCCGACCTGCTGCGGCGCCACGGTGTAGAAGCCGGTCGCGAGCCAGACGGCGACCACGATGCCGCCGGCGATCAGGAGGCCGCGGCCGCCGCCGAAGGAGCCGCCCGGGAGCACGCCGCGCAGGCGGTCCTGGCTGCGTCGCAGGAGTTCCTCGAGGTCGGGCGGGGTCTTGCCGCCACCGCCGCCGCCACCGCCCCACGGGCCACCCCCGCCGCCATTGCCGCCGCCGCCTCGGCCCCAGGGCCCTCCCCCGTTGCCGCTACCGCCGCCGCTCTGATTGCTCCAAGGCATGCTCGCCGATCTCTCCTGTTCCAGCAGCGTCTGCGCCGCGCACGAAGCCCACCCGCGCTCTCCGCCCCGGCCTCCTCAGGAGGCGGGCCGGAACTCCCCCGCGTGGACAAGAGTGTTGATCTCGTCGTGACCCGACCCTGGCACCTGCGTGGGCGCACGGGATCCTGTCAAGATTGCCACTTGGGCATCGCGGCGCCATTCCGCAACAGCGACATAGCGCTCCGCTTGAACCTTGGTCACGGGCCGGAGGATAAAGCCGCCAGCATCATAAAACACGCTTTCTTCCTGGTTTGGCAAACGCACCAGAATCATGGTTGACGTGCCCCTGAGGCGCAGCGCGCTTCCGCAGGATTGTTGGTCAGGGCCGCGTGCCGCCCCCTCTCCTATGAGACCTCCACGCAAACTTAACCGCTTGCGCTCATCGTCGACGAAATTCCGGCAAGCTCAAATCGCCTCGGCCTCAAAACGAAATTGAGTAATGAAACCGATCGAACGCCTGATGCCGTCAATTTCATATATCGTGGCTCGGAGCAGTCCCGGTGGTGTAATCGGCTGCGAAAATCAGTTGCCCTGGAAGCTGAAGACAGACATGAAGTTCTTCCGGTCTGTCACGCAAGGCCATGTCGTTATCATGGGCCGCAAAACATTTGAATCTCTCGGTCGACCACTTCCAAACCGCACAAATATTGTTCTTTCGACAGAAAAAGGTGCACATTTCGAAAATACAATATGGGTCAACACCCGTGAAATGGCACTATATATTGCAGACTTTTATTCTATTATTGCCGGTAAATCTGAGATATTCGTTATCGGTGGAGCTCAGATCTATAAAGTATTTGATCAACTTTTCACTAAAATCTATCTCACAGAAGTATTCCACCATTTTCCGAATGGTGACGCATACTTCAATACAAAATTTGACTTGCGAGAATGGGACGTTATTCAAAATCAGAAGCACACCGCTTCAGAGCTTGACGAATTTGATTTTCAGATTTTGGTCATGGATAAGAAAAGAAAGTATACTAGAGTTAGAAACATCTCTGAATTTTACGTAGATAACGAAGTTCCTCAAATTAAGAAAGATCTACCGAAATTAACGAAAAATCTTAGCAGCGACACTCTGGGCGTAGAGGAACAGATTTCACTTCCCTTCGCAAAAAGGGTCGCTTGAAATTGTTTGTCAGACGGCCACCGGGGCGCGGATCGCCGGATGGGGGGCGTAGCCTTCGATCGCGACGTCCTCGAACCGAAAGTCGAACAGCGAGGTCACGGCGGGATTGAGCACGAGGCGCGGCAGCGGACGCTGCGCCCGCGTCAGCTGCAGCCGGGCCTGTTCGAGGTGGTTCACGTAGAGGTGGGCGTCCCCCAGGGTATGGATGAAGTCGCCGGGCCTCAGGCCTGTCACCTGGGCGATCATCGCGGTCAGGAGGGCGTAGCTCGCGATGTTGAAGGGCACGCCGAGGAAGACGTCCGCCGAGCGCTGGTAGAGCTGGCACGAGAGCCGCCCCTCGGCGACGTAGAACTGGAACAGGCAGTGGCAGGGCGCCAGCGCCATCCGGTCGAGGTCGGCCGGGTTCCAGGCCGAGACGATGAGGCGCCGGGAATCCGGGTTGCGCCGGATCTCGTCGAGCACCCAGGCGATCTGGTCGACGCTGCCGCCGTCGGGCTTGGCCCAGGAGCGCCACTGGTGGCCGTAGACCGGCCCGAGGTCGCCGTTCGCATCCGCCCACTCGTCCCAGATGCTGACGCCGTTGGCCTGGAGGGCGCGCACGTTGGTGTCGCCCGTGAGGAACCACAGCAGTTCGTGGATGATCGAGCGCAGGTGCAGCTGCTTCGTGGTGACGAGGGGAAAGCCCTCCGCGAGGTCGAAGCGCATCTGATGCCCGAACACCGAGAGGGTGCCGGTGCCGGTCCGGTCGTCCTTGCGCACCCCGTCCTGCAGGATGCGTTCGAGAAGCTGGTGATAGGCGTGCATCGCGGCTCCGAGGCGGGGGTCCCCGGAATACCCCGAAGCGCCGGGGCTGGCGAGGTGGCGGGCCGGGGCGTCAACAGGTCGTGCCATCGCCCCGCCTCCGCGCCGGCCTCAGCCGACGGCCGGCCCCAGCACGTAGGCGATCATCGCGAGGTTGCTCCAGGCGTGGAGCAGGATGCCCGGCCAGAGCCGGCCGCTGCGCCAGCGCACCCAGCCGAGGATGAGCGCCAGGGGGATGAGCGAGACCGGCCGGGCGAAGCCCGCGGGGGTGAGGTGCGCGCCGGCGAAGAGCAGGGCCGTCGCCAGGATCGCCCCCCGCGCCGTGAAGGCCTCCCGCGCCCGGGCGAACAGGGCCCCGCGCATCAGCAGCTCCTCCGCCACCGGGGCCAGGACGAGCACGTAGGCGAACCACAGGGCCGCCGCGGCCGGGGTCAGCCCGGGCGACAGGGCAGTGTGCCGGCCGATCGGCATCCGGAACAGCTCGGCGCTGCCGGTCACCCAGGTGATGTGGAGCACGGGCCAGACCAGCAGGATCACGGCGAAGCGGCGCACCGACAGGCCCGGGGCGCCGGCCCCCCAGGGCGGCGGCAGCGGCGGGACCAGGGCCAGGGTCCGGCGCCAGGCCGCGCCGTCGCGCCAGCGCACCGCCCCCACGACCAGGAGGGCGAGGACCAGCTGCCGCACCACGTCCACGGAGAGTTCCCGCAGGGCGAGCTGGCGGGGATGCAGGCGCGGACGGTCCCCGCCCAGCACGGCGACGCCGTCGATCCAGTCGCCGCCCACCCGCACGATCACCAGGGCGAGGAGGGTCGCCACCGCGAGCGCTAGGAACGCCGCGACGGCCAGCCCGACCAGCGCCGCCGCGGCGCCGAGGCCGGTGCGGACCCGGGACGGCCGCGGCCGTGCGGGGGCGGACCCGCCTGCCGGCACCTCGGGCATCGGCGCCCCATCATCGGGCTTCAAATGCTGCGGCACTCCCACTATAATCAAGGCGTTGGCCGAAAGGCTCGGCGAGGACGGGGATCCGGCGGTGCCGGAACGGCTTCGAGACCCGAACGGTAACCCGGCAGCCCCTCTCCGGACCACGGGCTTTTGGACGCAAGGGTCCGAGGCTCGACAGGCCCCGGGTTTTGGCGGAAGCTCGGTCCGTTGCAGGGATCTCGGTCAGTGCCGCGCCGGGCAGCCGCCGCGTCGCGGATCGTTCGGGGCGGGCGTCCCCGATGGGGCGGAAGCCCGGATGGCCGCGACGGCTGTTCAGGCAGGGTTCTGGGAGGGCCGGGCATCGGCGTTCCCATTCGATTTTCATCCGACCCGGAGCGCCATCGCGGCGTGTGACGGCGGGCAGTGACCGGGCATAAGCGACCGCAGATGGCAGACGACCTGATCCGCTACGATCTTCTGGTGCAGGACGCGCTGCGCGGCGTGGTGCGCAAGGTGCTGACCGACGCGGCCCGCGAGGGGCTCGCGGGCGAGCACCACTTCTACGTCTCGTTCCGCACCGAGGCGCCGGGCGTGCGCATGTCGCAGCGCCTGCGCGAAAAGTACCCGCAGGACATGACGATCGTGCTCCAGCACCAGTTCTGGGACCTCGGCGTCAACGAGCACACCTTCGAGGTCGGGCTGTCCTTCTCCGGGGTGCCCGAGCGCCTGCTGGTGCCCTTCGACGCCCTGACGGGCTTCTTCGACCCCTCCGTCCAGTTCGGCCTGAAGTTCGACCTCAGCGAGGGCACGGAGACGGCCGCCTCCGAGGAGGATTCGGAGGAGGCGCCGGCCCTGGCCGGCAAGACCCCGCCCCGCGGCGCCGCCTCGGAGCCCACCGAGATCAAGCCGAAGAGCACGGGCCTCGCCACCATCGGCAGCGCCGTCCCCAAGATCGGCTCCGGCACCGCACCGGCCCCCGCCGCCCAGGCCGCGAAGTCGGAGGACGGGTCCGAATCGAAGCCGGCGGCCAAGAAGGCCGAGGACGGCGGCGAGACCAGCGCCGAGGTCGTCAGCCTCGACGCCTTCCGCAAGAAGAGCTGACCGAAGCAGCGCCGACGCGGACGCTCACCGGGAAAACCGAGCCGTCGGTCCGGGTCGCCGCAGGCGGGCCCGGACATGCAAGCCCGAACCGCCGAGGGCTTCAAGTCCTGCACCTCGTGCGGGTCTGGATCCCCGGCGCCGCCGTGCGGCCCCGGGCTGACGCGGTGCCGCGCGCGGGTACTGCCCCCGAGACCGCCTGGATCGAGGCGACGGCCCTTCGGACAGGACAGCGCGTCCCTCACCCCCGCGGATGCACCGTCATGTGCAGCCCGTGCTCCGGCCGCAGCGTGACGCGGTGGAGCGGGACCACCGGGGCGTGGTCGTCGGCCAGGGTGAAGCGCGCCGCGCGGGCGATGTGGGCGAGCACCACCACCGCCTCCTGCAGCGAGAAGCTCTGGCCGATGCAGACGCGGGGGCCGGCCCCGAACGGCAGGTAGGCGAAGCGCGGGATCGCGGCCCGGGCCTCGGGCAGGAAGCGCTCGGGCATGAAGGCGCCGGGCTCCTGCCACAGGGTCTTGTGGCGATGGAGCACGTAGGGCGCCACCATCACCAGGGAGCCCTTGGGGATCTTGATGCGGCCGATCCGGTCCTCCGCGATGGCCTGCCGGCTCAGGAAGGGCACCGGCGGGAACAGCCGCATGGTCTCCTCCATCACGGCCTTGGTGTAGGGCAGCGCATCCGCGTCGAAATCCTGGCCCGCCGGCACGGCATCGACCTCCGCCTCGATCCGCGCCTGGGCGGCGGGGTCCTGCGACAGGCAGTAGAGCGCCCAGGTCAGGGCGTTGGCCGTGGTCTCGTGGCCGGCGGCGATGAAGGTGACGATGTTGGCCTTCACCTCGAGGTCGGTGAGGCCCTTGCCGGTTTCGGGGTCCTGCGCCTTCAGGAGGAGCGTCAGCAGGTCGGCGGGCGCGGTCCCCTGCGCGATCAGGGCGCGGCGGCGCTCGATCAGTTCGTCCACCACCTCGGCGAAGAAGCGGAGGGCAGGCCGCGCCCGCAGGCGGCCGATGCGCGGCACGAAGCCCGGCACCCCGAACACGTCGAGGGGGTCGATCGGACCGACCGATTCGAGGAAGCGGGTGATCGCGCGGCCCAGGGCGTCGGGGTCGCTGGCGAGGCCGTTGGTGAAGATCGTCCGCTCCAGCACGTCGAGGGTGACGCGGGTCATCTCCAGGGCGACGTCGATGCGGGTGCCGTCGCGGCGGGCCAGCCGGCGCGCGATGCGGGCACCGGCGGCGTTCATGGCTCCGTTGAAACCGAGCACGTGCCGGGCCGAGAAGATCGGCGCCAGGGTCCGGCGCTGCAGCTTCCACTCCTCGCCCTCGGCGGTGAGCAGGCCGTTGCCGAGGCCGGGCGCCAGGACCCGCCGCTGCAGGTCGTCCTTGCGATAATTGGCGGCGTTCTCGACGTAGAGGTAGCGGATCAGGGCCGGGTCGCTCACCACGGTGACGCGCCCGAGGGCGCCGTCGGCGGCCACCACCGGCTTCTCGAAATGCACGTCGAGCCAGGTCGTCAGCGGGTTGGCGCGGGCCGCCTTGAGGAAGCCGAACAGGCCCGGCTGCTCGCGCAGGGGCTTCGGGACCGCGGGCCGGAACCGGACCGGCGCGGCCGGGTCGACCCCGGCGTGGCCGGTCTGGACGTCGCCCATCCGGGTTTCGTCGATCGGGGCTTCAACGCGGGCGGCGGCACTCGACATCGACGACACTCCGGGCCCGGGCTCCGGGCTGATAAACCATGACAATTCGGCGCCGGGCACACGGCCCGCTGGACCTGCGCCATCGCGCTCCGACCACGTGCGGTTTAAGTAGGGTCCGCTTGAACCAGACGAAGAGGCCACGATGTCGCCCACCGAGACGCCCGCCACCCGCACCGAGTCCGACACCTTCGGCCCGATCGAGGTCCCGGCGCATCGCTACTGGGGCGCGCAGACGCAGCGCTCGATCCAGAACTTCAAGATCGGCACGGAGAAGATGCCGGCGCCCCTCGTCCACGCCCTCGGCATGGTCAAGCAGGCCGCCGCCCTGGTGAACCAGGATCTCGGCGCCCTCGACCCGAAGGTGGCCCAGGCCGTCGCGGCCTCCGCGGCCGAGGTGGTCTCGGGCGAGCACGACCAGGAATTTCCCCTGGCGGTCTGGCAGACGGGCTCCGGCACCCAGTCGAACATGAACGCCAACGAGGTGATCGCCAGCCTCGCCAACGAACTGCTCGGCGGCAAGCGCGGCGGCAAGTCCCCGGTCCATCCCAACGACCACGTCAATCGCGGCCAGTCCTCGAACGACGTCTTCCCGACCGCGATGCACATCGCGGTCTCGCGCGAGATCAACGACCGGCTGCTGCCCGCTCTCCAGCACCTGCAGGACGCGCTTCAGGCCAAGTCCGAGGCGTTCGCCAGCATCGTCAAGATCGGCCGCACCCACCTGCAGGATGCGACCCCGGTCTCCCTCGGCCAGGAGTTCTCCGGCTACGTGGCGCAGGTGGCCCTCGGCACCGAGCGCGTGAAGGCGACCCTGCCGGGCGTGCTGGCGCTGGCCCAGGGCGGCACGGCGGTGGGCACCGGCCTCAACGCCCATCCCGCCTTCGCGGAGAAGTTCGCCGCCAAGGTCGCGGAGCTGACCGGCCTGCCCTTCACCTCGGCCGCCAACAAGTTCGAGGCCCTGGCCACCCATGACGCCCTGGTCTTCACGCAAGGCGCACTCACGGCGCTCGCCTCCGGCCTGTTCAAGATCGCCCAGGACATCCGCTTCCTCGGCTCGGGCCCGCGCTCGGGCCTCGGCGAGCTCTCGCTGCCGGAGAACGAGCCCGGTTCGTCGATCATGCCCGGCAAGGTCAACCCGACCCAGTGCGAGGCGCTGACGATGGTCTGCGCCCAGGTGATCGGCAACGGCACCACCGTGAGCTTCGCCGGCAGCCAGGGCAATTTTGAGCTGAACGTGTTCAAGCCGGTGATCGCCAACGCGGTGCTGCAGTCGATCCGCATCCTGGCCGACGCGGCCGTGAGCTTCACCGACAACTGCGTCGTCGGCATCAAGGCCAACGAGGACAAGATCGCCGACCTGATGAGCCGTTCGCTCATGCTGGTGACCGCGCTCGCCCCCTCGATCGGCTACGACAAGGCCGCCGAGATCGCCAAGACGGCGCACAAGAACGGCACCACCCTCAAGGAGGAGGCCCTGCGCCTCGGCTACGTCACGGCCGAGGAGTTCGAGCGGGTGGTCCGCCCGGAGACGATGCTGGCGCCCAGCGCCGAGTGAGGGAGTCGACCGGCATGGCGGAGATCATCAACCTGCGTCAGGCCCGCAAGGCCAAGGCCCGCGACGTCAAGGAGGCGCAGGCGGCGGACAACCGCATCGCCTTCGGCCGCCCGAAGAAGGCCAGGACCCTGGCGGAGGCCAAGAAGGCGATCGCGTTCGCCCGCCACGAGGGCCACAAGCTGGTGGGGCCTGATTCCGAGGGGTGATGGGGATGGCGGCTGCGCATCTCCCTCTCGCTCCTGCGGGAGAGGGTCGGGCATCGGAATGACCACCGGCATCACCAAGCGCTCGGTCATGATTGCCGGCCACCGGACCAGCGTCTCCCTGGAGGACCCGTTCTGGGAGGTCCTGCGGGAGATCGCGGCGGGTCGCGACCAGTCCGTCCAGGCCCTGATCGGCGCCATCGATGCCGGCCGGGAGGGCCAGAACCTCTCATCGGCCCTGCGGGTGTTCGTCCTGACCAGCCTGCGCGATCGCGCCTGAGCGTCGCGACGGGATCGGGCGGCGGATGTCCTGCAGGCTGTAGGACGCCGGCACGCCGAAGGTCCGGCGGAAGGCGTTGGCGAAATGCGCCTGGTCGGCGAACGCCGCCTCATGGGCGGCCCCGGTGAAGTTGGCACCGCGCACGACGGCCTCGATGGCGCGGCGCATGCGCAGCCAGCCGCGATAGCGCCGGAAGGGGACGCCCATGGTCGCGCTGAAGAGGTGCTGCATCCGCGACGAGGACAGGGACGCCGCCATGGCCAGCCGTCCCGCGCTCATCCGGGCCTCCGGCCGGGCCCGCAGGTCGACGAGGATGTCCGCGATCCGGGGATCGACCGGTCGGTCGACCCGCCGGGCCGCGAAGCCGGACAGGTCGGCGACGGCCGCGCCGGCCCAATCGCAGGCGTCGCGGTGCTCGAACAGCGAACGCAGGGCGCCGATCTCCCCGCTCATGCTCACGAGGGCGGTGCCGACCGTCTCGGCCGGACCCATCAAGCCGGTCAGGGCCCAGGCTCCGGCATCGGGCTCGCGATAGAGGACGCCGATCGGCGCACCGGCGCAATCCAGCTCATGCGGCATCCCGGCCGGGATGAAGGCCGTGCGGCAGGTGATCCACGCCCCCGGCGCGAAGCGGATGCGGAAGGCCTCGTAGAGCCCGGCGAGGTAGACCGGGGCCCCGTGCTGGTGGCTGGCATGGTTCGTCAGCGGCCCCGCGTAGAGCGTATGCGCGCCCTCGACATGCCAGAGCGGGACGGGCGAGGTGCCGGGCGGCGCAGCACGTTCGTTCAAGCTGAGCGCCCTCCCGCCGCGATAGACCGTTGGCGACCGGTCCCACACCCATCCTGACGGAACCGGCTCTCTCGGGAAACTCCCAGCGATGACCGAACTCACCCGCCGTCATCTCGCCGCCACCCTGGTCGCCGGCCTCGCCCTGCCGAGGTCGGCCCTGGCTGGCACGTCCACCCCGAACCTGGCCCCGCACGTCCTGGCCCCAAACGTCCTGGTCGATGGGCTGCATCACATACGCCTCGGAACCTTCACCGTCACGGCCCTGCGCGATGCCGACGCGGTCATCGACGGACCCTGGCCGATCGTGGGCGAGGACCGTCCGAGGGCGGAGGTCGAGGCTTTGATGCGCGAGAACCATCGGCCGGCGGACCGTTTCCGCCCCGGCTTCACGCCGATCCTGGTCCGGACCGGCCGCGAGACCGTTCTCTTCGACACCGGGAACGGCGCCGTGGGCTTCATCCCGCGCCCGGCCGGCGGGCAGCTGGCGCAGCGGGTTCGGCAGGCCGGGCTGTCACCGGAGGACATCGACCTCGTGGTCCTGACGCATTGCCACACCGACCATATCGGCGGTCTCCTCGAGGACGGGGGCCCGCTCTTCCCGAACGCCCGTTACGTCGTGGGCGAACGGGAATTCGCCTTCTGGACGGATGACGATCGCCTCGCGGGTGCGCCCGAGGGCAACGCGTACCGGTCGGCCCGCGTCTTCCGCAGCCACCTGCTTCCCCTCGCCGACCGGATTCGCCTCGTCTCCCCGGGCCAGACGGTGGTTCCGGGCATCGATGCCGTGGCGGCCTTCGGCCACACGCCGGGGCACCTCGCCTTCCACGTGGAGAGCGCGGGCCAGCGCCTGCTGGTCTGGGGCGACAGCGCCCATCACGAGGTGGCCTCGCTGGCCCGGCCCGACTGGCACGCCCTGTTCGACATGGACAAGGCGGCCGGCGCCGCCACCCGGCGGACGATCTACGACATGGCCGCCACCGATCGTGTCCTCGTCGCCGGTTACCACACCGACTTCCCGTCGCTGGGGTACGTCGTCCGCGACGGACTGGGATATCGCTGGAGCCCGATGGCGGAGCGGCCCCGGCGCTGATGCGTCCCTACTCCGCCGCCAGCATCGCCCGCTCGGGCAATCCCGCCAACGCCGCCGGCTTCGGGCCGCCGGTCGCCCAGTCCAGCAGTTCCGCCGTGTGGACGATCGGGATCGCCGTCCCCTTCCCGATCTGGGTGGCGCAGCCGATGTTGCCGGTGGCGATGACGTCGGGGCGCATCCGCTCGATGTTGGCGACCTTCCGGTCCCGCAGCCGGGCGGCGATCTCGGGCTGGAGGATGTTGTAGGTGCCGGCCGAGCCGCAGCAGATGTGGCCCTCGGGCACGTCCTTCACGGTGAAGCCCGCCGTCTTCAGGAGGTTCTTCGGCTCGGTGCGGATGCCCTGGCCGTGCTGCATCGAGCAGGCC
This sequence comes from Methylobacterium sp. AC690, assembly GCF_979256535.1. Lineage (NCBI taxonomy): Bacteria > Pseudomonadati > Pseudomonadota > Alphaproteobacteria > Hyphomicrobiales > Methylobacteriaceae > Methylobacterium > Methylobacterium sp. AC690. Next base: position 282,183 of record NZ_CEEDOX010000002.1, read on the forward strand.
GAGTGGTAGGCGACCACGAGGTCGGTCTCGACGATCGGCGGCATCAACCCGATGGTGGCCATGTACTCGGTGACGTCCTTGGCGATGGCGGAGACCCGCTTCGCCTTCTCCGCATAGGCCGGGTCCTCGCGGAACATGAAGCCGTAATCCTTGATCGTCGTGCCGCAGCCGGAGGCGGTGACGAGAATCGCATCGAGACCGGCGCCGTCCATCTCGGCGATCCAGGCGTCAATGGTGCGCTGGGCCTGGGCGTGCGACGAATCCGCCTTGCCCATGTGATGGGTGAGCGCGCCGCAGCAGCCCTCCCCCGCGGCCTGGACCACCTCGACCCCGTGCCGGGTCAGGAGCCGGATCGCCGCCTCGTTGAAATCGGGACGGAGCACGCTCTGGGCGCAACCGCGCAGCAGGGCCACGCGACCTCGACGCGACGGTGCGGTATACCCATGCAACGCCGCGCTCGCTTCCAGGGCGCGCGTCTCGGCCGGGAAGGTGCCGGGCCGGTCGGTCGGGTTGCGGTTCGGCAGGTGGGCCGGGGCGAGGTCGAGCATGGCCGCCAGGCGGTTGCCGACCCGCGGCAGGCGCGCCACCAGGGGCCGGAACGGGGCCCCGATCTTCGCCCCCAGAAGGGCCAGCCGGAAGCGGTTCGGGTAGGGCAGGACGAAGGCCAGCACGCTGCGGAGGAGCCGGTCGCTCAACGGACGCCGATAGGTTTCCTCGATATAGCTCCGCGCATGGTCGACGAGGTGCATGTAGTGCACACCCGAGGGACAGGTCGTCATGCAGGACAGACAGGACAGGCAGCGGTCGACATGCTTGACGACTTCCGGCACCGCCGGCTTTCCGCCTTCGAGCATGTCCTTGATCAGGTAGATCCGCCCGCGCGGCGAATCGAGTTCATCGCCGAGCAGAAGATATGTCGGGCAGGTCGCGGTGCAGAACCCGCAATGCACGCACGTCCGGAGGATCTTCTCGGACGCCGCCATGGCCGGATCGGCGAGTTGCGTCAGGCTGAAATTGGTCTGCACGGTGAGTCCTCGGGTCCACCCTCGTGCCGTCCATCGGGTCCGGCCCGCGTCGGCATCGTCTTCTTGGTCCCACCTGTTTAGAGGGTCTCGCGCCGGTTGCCGAGCCTTGGAATCGCTCCGAACAGCGCAGGCGGCGCGACCTCGTCCCGCACCGCCCCCCGCTCAGAGACCGGCGTACATCCGCCCCGGATTGAACAGGCCATGCGGATCATGCGCCGCCTTGATGCCCGCGGTGATCCGCATGAGGGGCTCGGCCAGCGGCTCGAAGACCGGCACGGCCGCCCGGACGGCGTCGGGTGCCCGCACAAGGCACGCGTGCCCACCCTGCGCCCGTACGGCGGCGCGGACGCCTTCGGCACCGGCATCGCCGGCCGCATCGGTCGCGAGCCAGATCAGCCCACCACCCCAGTCGTAGAACCAGCGGGCGTCGCGCCGGGCGGCGATCGCGGCGGTGACGGCGGGGCCGCGGGTCGGCGCGACGGAGATGCGCCAGACCGCGGAACTGCGCGGCTCGGCGAAGGCGGCAGCGTCGCGAATACGCGTCCAAAGCGCCGTTCCCGCCTCGCCCTCGACGATCTCGGGTTGGCCGAAGCGCTTGAGCAGACGACGCAATTCGCCGAGGCGGTAATCGATCGACTCCGAGAAACCCTCGATCCGCATCAGCGTCCGCGCCGCGCCGCCTTCGATCCCGGCCGGCAGGTGAGCGGCGCCAGTCAGCTCGAAGGGTGAGCCGAGGGCGGCGCTCAGGGCGGTGATGGCGCGGGCATCGTCGAGGTCCGGGAATGCGAGGGTGGCGACCCGTTCCTGAACAGGAAGCACCTTGAAGGTCACCTCCGTCAGGAGACCGAGGGTGCCCCAGGACCCGGCCATCAGCTTCACCAGGTCGAGCCCGGTGACGTTCTTCATGACCCGCCCGCCCGACTTGATCGCCTCGCCGCGTCCGTTGATGAAGCGCACCCCGATGAGGCTGTCGCGAGCGGCGCCCGCGTTGATCCGGCGCGGCCCGGAAGTGTTGGCCGCCGCCACGGCGCCGAAGGTCGGTTCTCCGGTCGTGCCCATCAGGGAGCGGTGGTCCATGGGTTCGAAGGGCAGCATCTGCCCGCGGGCCGCGAGAAGGGCCTGAACCTCGGCCAGGGGCGTCCCCGCCCGGGCGGCGACCACCATCTCCGCGGGCTCGTAGAGCGTGATGCCGCTCAGGCCCACGCTGGAGAGCGTCGCTTCGTCCTGGGCCGGCCGTCCGATCCCGGCCTTGGTCGCTCCGCCGACGAGGCGGAGCCGCTCCGGGCTCCCGACCGCCGCGCGGACGATCTCGGCCGCGGCGCCCTCGTCCTGAGGCTCATATGTACGCATCGATTCCTACCCGATCCGGGGCACTCTGCGGCGCCCTCGATCCTGTTCCTGTGAAGCCACCTTAGAGGAGGTTCGTGCAGATGGCATCCGGTTCGGATCGGCTATTCAGCCGGTGCGGTCCCGGGTGGGGACCGGGTGAAACGCGCCGCCACGTGGCCGCGCAGGCCCGCGATGTCGAAGAGCCAGACGAGCACGCCGTAGACCACCATGCCGAGGGGAACGGAAAGCAGCGCTCGGGTCGGCTCGATATGGCGCAGGGGCAGCAGGCAGAGCGCCATGGCAAGGGAGGCGATACTGGCGGCCAGGATCTCCCACCAGGGCAGGTGCAGGCGCTGGGGTCCGGTGAGTGCCCGCCAAGCCAGGACGAGGGTGGCGGCCCCGAGGCCGACGGTCTGGGCGATCGCGACGCCCTCGGGACCGTACCGGGACGGCAGGAGCCATAACCCGAGCCCGTTCAAGGCGAGCCCAACCAGTGCCGCAGCGATCACGGGGCGCGTGCGCCGGCGAATCTGGAAGATCGGGTTAAGGGCGAAATTGGTCATCGCGAGGCAGAAGAAGCCCGGTACCATCAGCCCCGCATAGGCGGCGAAGGGGCCGCGATAGGCCTCCGGCACCACCAGCGCCTCGAGAGCCGGCAGCACGGCCCAGAACCCGACGGCGCAGGGCAGCAGCAGGGCCACCACCACGCCGATGTTGAGCCCGACCTGGCGCTCGGCCGCAGCGCGCCCCTGCTCCTCCTCGACCCGGACCGCGAGCTGGAAGAGCAGCAGGTCGAGGGCGGTCCCGAGGGTGCCGATGCTCCGGGTGGTCACATCGGCGGCGAGGGCGAAGTAGCCCGCCTCGGCGAGTCCTGCATGCGACGCGATGCTGCCCCGATTCAGGAACGGCAGCAGCTGGTAGATCGCATTAGCGGCAATGAGAGGAAGGCCGTAGGCAACGAAGAGCTGCCAGGCTTCCCGCAGCTTCAGCTGCACGCGCGGGGCGACCGGATCGCGCAGCGGCCGATACAGCAGCAGGATCGCGAAACCCTGGCTGATGCCGGCCGCCGTCAGGACCCAGACGGGCTGGGGAAAGAACCAGGCGGCCCCTGCCATCAGCACGAAGGCGAGACCGTTCTTGACTGCTACGAGGTTGAAGTAGAGCCGGCCGTCGAAGCGCGCCCGGGCGAGCGCCGCATGATAGTCGAAGACGCCGATACCCAAGGCAGCGACCGCCGCGCCGGCCGTGATCGCGAGACGACTTTCCGCGCTGGGCTCGAGCGTGAATCCCAGTCCTGCGCAGAACAAGGCCGCCACGAAGAGGCTGAGCGTGAGGGCCATGTAAGCCCGGTCGAGGCCCTGGCGGATCCAGGGTTCATCGACACGGACCCGGGCTGAGTAGAATCGCGTCGCCGAGAGACGCAGCCACTCGAACAGGACCGTGTTGGCTACGATCGCACCGGCCGTCGCCAGCGCGAACAGACCAAACTCCGCCGGTCCCAGCAGCTTGGCGATCAGGAGGCCGAGGACGAAGTTCAGGCCGGCATTCAGGACGAAGGCAGCGATCACGGCCATGGCGTGGACGGGTCATCCTCGGATGCCGGCTGGACGGGGCATCGTCGCGCCACGCTCTAGCGCGGGCGGCCAAACATTCCGTCAACCAGTCACAACCACCCCCGGATGCGGAAGAAAACGATCGGAATGATGGCGCTCACAAGGATGAGTGCCAAGCCGTAGGGATAGCCATAGGCCCATTCGAGTTCGGGCATATGCTTGAAGTTCATGCCGTACATCGAGGCGATCAGGGTCGGGGGGATGCCGACCACCGATGCCACGGTGAGAACCCGGAAGGTGTTGTTCTGCTCGATGCTGATCAGACCGAGGGTCGCATCGAGAAGGAACTGGACGTTCTCCGACAGGCGGATTTCGAACTCGTCGAGGGAGGCGATGTCGCGCCGCACGGCCTCGAAGCGCGGCACCTGTTCCTCGCCGAGGATGTGCTCGCACTCGTTGGCCACGAAGGGGACGATCCGCTCCAGTCCGAGGAGGCTCGAACGGATCTTGCCGAGGGTCTTCCCGCGGCGTCCGATGCCGCGCAGGATCCGGCGCAGTGCCAAGTCGCGCCGACGGGGCGTCTGGCTGCGCAGCTTGGCGTCCCCGGCTGGTGCACCGCCGCGGACATCGAAATCGAAGATCCGGGTGGACAACTCGTCGAGGTCCGCGCCCATGTCCTCGAGGGAGTCTGCGAGACTGTCGACGAGCTCCTCCATCAGGAGAAGGAAGATCTCGGTGGAGGTGGTGCCCGGCCCGTCGCCGGTATCGATGCGCTTCTTCACCTCCGCGAAGGCCCGCAGCTCGTGGAAGCGCACTGTGACGAGGCGGTCCCTGGTGAGCACGAAGCCCAACGGCTTCAACTGCGTATCAAGTTTGTCGAAGGTGACCATCGGGGTCGAGAGCGAGAACCCGGTCTTCAAGCGCCGCAGCCGACTCGAATTCTCGACCTCGCTGAGGGCTTTGCGCGATGGGACCCGGATGCCGGTGCAGGCCTCGACCCGCTCGGCCTCCTCGGCGCTCGGATCATCGAGATCGATCCACACGACTTCCACTGGGTATGCTTCTGCGGCTGCCTGCGCCGCGGGCTCGACCGCGCCTTGCGGACCATGAAGCTTGATCATCCGCGAAGGACTTTCCATCGGGTTGTGGAATTGGGGGATGATCCTGTCGCTGGATCGTCGTCCGAACCTGCGACAGTCTTGACTTAAGGGACGCCCGCGCCTAACTCGTCGCCATCGTTAGCACTCACTCAAGGAGAGTGCTAACGACCTGGGTTGAGCGCGCTGCCGCGCCGCATCAACGCCATCCACGAATTTGAAGCAAGAGGGCAGCTCATGAAGTTCCGTCCGCTGCACGACCGTGTCGTCGTCCGCCGCATCGAAGGCGAAGAGAAGACCAAGGGCGGCATCATCATCCCGGACACCGCCAAGGAGAAGCCGCAAGAGGGCGAGATCGTCGCCGTCGGCCCCGGCGCCCGTGACGAAGCCGGTCGCGTCAACCCGCTGGACGTCAAGGCGGGTGATCGCGTCCTGTTCGGCAAGTGGTCCGGCACCGAGGTCAAGATCGACGGTCAGGACCTCCTGATCATGAAGGAATCCGACATTATGGGCGTCGTCGCCTAAGTCGGCTTTCGGTTCTCCTCCCTTTCACGAGCCCTTCGAGGGTGCCATCCGGCGCCTCGGGGCCCATCACTGACAAGGATCTGACATGGCAGCGAAAGAAGTCCGCTTCGCCTCCGACGCCCGCGAGAAGATGCTCCGTGGCGTCGATATCCTCGCTGACGCGGTGAAGGTGACGCTCGGCCCCAAGGGCCGGAACGTCGTCATCGAGAAGTCGTTCGGTGCGCCGCGCATCACCAAGGACGGCGTCACCGTCGCCAAGGAGATCGAGCTCGCCGACAAGTTCGAGAACATGGGCGCCCAGATGGTGCGCGAAGTGGCCTCGAAGACCAACGACATCGCGGGTGACGGCACCACCACCGCCACCGTGCTGGCCCAGGCCATCGTTCGGGAAGGCGCCAAGTACGTCGCCGCCGGCATGAACCCGATGGACCTGAAGCGCGGCATCGACCTCGCCACCACCGCCGCCGTGAAGGATATCACCAGCCGCGCGAAGAAGGTCGCCTCCTCCGAGGAAGTCGCCCAGGTCGGCACCATCTCGGCCAATGGCGACAAGGAAATCGGCGAGATGATCGCCCACGCCATGCAGAAGGTCGGCAACGAGGGTGTCATCACCGTCGAGGAGGCCAAGACGGCCGAGACCGAGCTCGATGTTGTCGAGGGCATGCAGTTCGACCGCGGCTACCTCTCCCCGTACTTCATCACGAACGCGGAGAAGATGGTCGCCGAGCTTGAGGACCCCTACATCCTCATCCACGAGAAGAAGCTCTCGTCGCTCCAGGCGATGCTGCCGGTTCTCGAGGCCGTGGTGCAGACCGGTAAGCCGCTCGTCATCATCGCCGAGGACATCGAGGGTGAGGCGCTTGCCACGCTCGTCGTGAACAAGCTGCGCGGCGGCCTCAAGGTCGCGGCCGTCAAGGCTCCGGGCTTCGGCGATCGCCGCAAGGCCATGCTCGAGGACATCGCGATCCTGACCCAGGGTCAGATGATCGCTGAGGATCTCGGCATCAAGCTCGAGAACGTCACCCTCCCGATGCTCGGCCGCGCCAAGCGCATCCGCATCGAGAAGGAGACCACCACGATCATCGACGGTCTCGGTGAGAAGTCGGACATCGAGGCCCGCGTCGGCCAGATCAAGGCGCAGATCGAGGAGACCACCTCGGACTACGACCGTGAAAAGCTTCAGGAGCGTCTGGCCAAGCTCGCCGGCGGCGTCGCGGTCATCCGCGTCGGCGGCGCGACCGAGGTCGAGGTCAAGGAGAAGAAGGACCGCGTCGACGACGCGCTCAACGCCACTCGCGCTGCGGTGGAAGAGGGCATCGTTCCCGGCGGTGGTACCGCCCTCCTCCGTGCCCGTGAAGCCGTCCGTGCTCTCAAGAGCGACAACCCGGACGTCCAGGCCGGTATCAAGATCGTGCTGAAGGCCCTTGAAGCCCCGATTCGCCAGATCGCTGCCAACTCCGGCGTCGAAGGCTCGATCGTGGTCGGCAAGATCACCGACAACACCTCTTCGATCACCTTCGGCTTCAACGCCCAAACCGAAGAGTACGTCGACATGATCCAGGCCGGCATCGTCGACCCGGCCAAGGTCGTACGGACCGCCCTGCAGGACGCCGCCTCCATCGCCGGCCTCCTCGTCACCACCGAAGCCATGATCGCCGATGCTCCGAAGAAGGACAGCGGCGCCCCGGCGATGCCGGGCGGCGGCGGCATGGGCGGCATGGACTTCTAAGAAGTCAGAACCCGACCAAATCGGAATGGGGGGTCGCCGTAAGGCGACCCCTTTTTCGTCTGCGCGACAGCCGATCGCAGTGCAATAGTCAGGATCGCAGGCGGCGCATCAGGCGCCTTTTTTCTTGACGCGCACCGCCTTCGCACCAACCGCCTTTGATCCGGCCTTCCCAGTCCGATCGTGATCCTTGCGGTCCCAGGATGCGGTAAAGGCAGGGCTTCCGAGGGCACGCGTGAGGCTCGGAGCCCCAGCGGCGGATCCGGCCCGTCGCTGCGGAGAGGCTTCCGCCCTCACCGCGGGCTCGGCACCACCCACGAGATCGGCCAAGCGGCGTCGAAGCCAGTCAGCTTTTGCGCGCTTCGCCTCCGCGTGATGCTTGTCGAGACGTCCGATCAACGCTCGCGCCTCGGCCTCGGTCAGGCCGTCGATGATGAGAGCGTAGGTTTCGGTGCCCAAACATCTGCGCACCCGGCGTAGGCCATCGAGAGTCAGATTCTTGACCTTCAACTGCTTCACCACCAGGGACCGGACGGTCCTGGCGAGGTCCGCCCGAATATCCGGAAAAACCTCCGGTGAACGCGCGATCGCCCCGAGGGCAACGAAACCATCCACGTCAAGCGCCATCGAAGACTCCTTTCACTTCTGCGACCAGCGGGATGAGGATCGTGGAGACATGGATGCCGTACTTGCCCGAGAACGTGGGCAAATCCCGACGTGGCATGAGCGCTCCAGCCAGCGCCGCTGCCTGGGGTATGCGCGTTGCGAAGAGGCGGAACCCCGGATCCTCTGCACTCGCTTCCGCCTGGAGCCGCGCCAGCGTGTGCTGGTGCTGGCGGACCTGTGGCTGATACCGCGTCACCAGCACGTGAGGCTGTCGCGCGGGTACGACCGCGTCGTGCCGTCGATCCTTGTCGCCCCATACCGTTTGGATGAAAGCATCGAGCCCGTAGGTCGAGAGATAGTCTGGGATCGACGTGACAATGACGAGGTCAGCACCGCGGATCGCAACTTCGGTCATCGGAGAGATGCCAGGTGCGCAGTCAAAAAGAATGTAGTCGAAGCGCTCCGCGAGCGGGACGAACTCGTCCTCGAAGATCGTTCGGAGCTTTCCGTCGATGGCGCGCATCGAGAAGTTGCGCGCGGTGAGTTCGTAGATGATCTCGCGCTCGACCAGCCGTAGGTAGGGACCGGCCGGAAGCAGCGCGAGTGGCAGCGGCGCGTTCCGGTGCATGGTGACGCCGGTCTGACTCTGGATGCGGGGTGCCAGGAGTGGCTTCTCGCGGCTCACGAGCTTGAGCGCGAGATAGGCCTCGAGGGTGCGACCCCGGGCGATCATCTCGGCCAACGCTGTCTCCCCGGCGAGGCAGACCGAGACGCTGGCCTGAGGATCAAGATCGACAACCAGCACCGAAGCTCCGTCTGCAGCCAGAGCCTCAGCCAGCATGACGACCGTTGTGGTCTTGCCCACACCGCCCTTCATATTCGCGACGGCAATCAGCCGGCCGCTCCCCCGTGGCCGGCGCGCGGCTTCGCTCATGCCCGTTCCCCCCACAACGTCGTTTCCCCTCGCTGTCGGTCGGGACGGCGAGCCGCGAACCGGGGATCGGACGAACCGGACGCGCGAATCAAGCGATCGGCTCAGCGTGATGCGTCACACGTCAGTGCCCGGCAGGCATCCCCTGCCGGTCACAACAATGCACGGTTGTCAGGACTTGGGAATATCGACTAAGACGCGTGAAGTGCGTGCGCGTGCTGGCCGCGTCGACAGGCTCGCGCTCGCGTCACCTGTGATCTTCGCCGCGCATGAAGGGACGGCCGAGGCGATCCGCAAAAAGCCGGCCCTACTCCGCTGCAGACCGATTCGACAGAACCGGGCGTGGGCGACGGGAAACAGACCCGGACTGCGAGGATATTCGACGCGCGATCGGTCCGTCGGGGCACTGTCGATCGTGCGGCGGGCCCCGGTCCCTTGGGACCAGGGCCAAACGGGGCTTCGGTGCGAACTTAACGCCCGAAGATGCCTTTGAGGAATTGGGCGGTGCGATTGCGCTTCTTCTTGCGCTCCAGTTCATTCGCGTCCTTGACCCATGCCACCTGCACAACGCGACGCTCGCCCTCGAACGGCTCGTGGCCATGCCAGGAATTGTCGGCGCGCAGGAAGGCGAACATCGTGCCCATGGTGGGCGGCACTTCGACGGCGAAGGGTTCGTAATTCTTGCCGTCATAGAGCACCCGCAGGCGCCCGGCGGCCGGGGCGTCCCAGGCGTCGTTCATGTAGATGAGCATCGTCATCACCTTGGACGGGCCATCGGTGTGGATCGAGCCGTATTTGAGCTGACTGCGCTTCATGATGGTGGTCAGGCGCGGGCAGGAGACGAGGTCGATGCCGAACTTCTCGCCCATGATGCGCGAGAACGCGTCGCTCTCCAGTTCGTCGATCAGCGCCTTGAAGCGGCCCTTGAGGGCGACTTCGTCGACCGTGAGATAGCCGGGCTTGGCGATCGCAGGGAAATCCTGGCGGATCTCGTCGACGGCCTCGGGCTTGAGCACGTCGTTGCCGAGAAAGAAGCTGTAGGGCTCGCGCGAGACAGGGGCGGCTCGCACGGCATTAAGGTTGAGGATCGACAATCCCGTCATGGCTTCGACGTTCGTCCATTCGGGCGCACCGGCCTGGGTTCGAGCAGGTACGCACTGGGTTGCAGCGCCGCTGCGAGGGCGCAATCCCGGTGGATAGAGCGCCCGATTGCGGCAAGCGGACGGCAAGCCCTTTCCGCACCACGCGGAAACTGCCATGCTTGACCGTATCGAAACTGAGAAGTGGCGCCGAGTATCGTGACGAGACGCCTCGCACTCGCCTTCTGTGTCGCCCTGGCGACGCCGGCCGGTGCCCAGAGCCCCCTCTCGACGACCCAGCGCATGACCTGTGCCGACGCGATGGCTCTCGTGAAGAGCCGAGGCTCCGTCTCGATCAGTTCTGGCGGAGCGCTCGAGCGCTTCGTTCGCGACCGCGGTCAATGCAATCTCACGGAAATCGCCGAGCTCCGCTTCGTGCCCACGCGCGACAACCCGGAATGCCCGATCGGCTATCGCTGTCGCGAGCCGGAATTCGGCGACTGGGACTGGTGAGACGAGCAAGGGCGCGAGGATAGTCGGCCGCAGGAGTGCGCCACGATCTCGCCACGACCCGCCTGCAATGCCGATGCATGGGCGGCCCCCCCGGGGCACGACGCCGAACGAAGTCTAGAACTGAGGGGAGACGCGCGTGGCCGTATTGAGGACAGGCCTCGGCCTGCAAGCCGCCGTCACTGCACTCTTCGCCCTCGCCCTCCTGCTTTTACCCGGCGTTACCGCGCCGCTCTACGTCAGTCTCAGCGGCCTTGCCATGGCGGGCATTCTGCTCGCATCAGGGCGCCTCTCGTCCTACCTGAAGGTCTTCGTCTCGGTCTACGGCATCGGCTACCTGTTCCTGGCAGGGGCCAAGCAACTGGCAGTCATGGGTTTCCTGCCCCCGACGCTCGCCGCCCTCCTGCCGCCGAGCTTCGCAGCCACGGGGGCCGTGGTGTTTGCCGGCATCGTCCTGGCGATCTCGTACCTCGAGCCGATACGGGCGATCACATTGATCGCCGACCCCTACTTCGCCACCACCGACAAGCCGACACGGGAGATTGGACCTTTCCGCCTGTTCGGCAGCACCGAGGGTAAGGTCGGCCAGCGCCTCGTTGCCCTGTCGATCTTCATCACCTTCGCGCAGGTCGCCCTGCAGCTGCGGCTGAACTTCTGGTTCCGCGACCTGTTCAACGCCCTCCAAGAATACAACGCCGACGCCTTCTGGTACCAGTTGGTCTGGGTGTTCACGCCGCTCGCGACCATCTGGGTTGTGGTCGGCATGTTCGACACCTTCGTGGATGCCACGCTTCACATCCGCTGGCGCACCTGGCTGACCCGCAGCTTCTACGGTCGCTGGCTGGATGCCGGAACGCATTACCGGGTCCCCTTCACCGGGGAGAGCACAGACAACCCGGATCAGCGCATTCAGAGCGACATCAATCTCTTCATCTCTCAGACCACGACGCTCTCCATCCGGCTCCTGTCTCAGGCCGCGACCCTGGTGTCCTTCATGGTCATCCTATGGGGCCTGTCTCGCGACTTCGTGCTGCCCTTCACCGATACGGTGGTGCCGGGCTTCCTGGTTTGGCTGGTGGTCGGCTACGCCGTCATTGGAACTTGGCTGACGCACGTCATCGGCCGCCCCCTCATCGGGCTCGACTTCCGCCAGGAGAAAGTGGAGGCCGATTTCCGCTTCTCCCTGGCCCGGACCCGCATCTACGGCGAGCAGATCGCGCTGCTGCGCGGCGAGCGCGCCGAGACGGTCCGACTCAGCAGCCTGTTCCACGCGATCGTCGGCAACTACCTCGACATCATCGTCCGGCGGATCAAGCTCGGTAGCTTCACGCTGTCCTACAGCCAGATCAGCGTGGTGTTTCCCTATATCCTTGCTGCGCCGTCCTACTTCCTGAAGAAAATTACACTTGGTCAGTTTCAGCAGACCGGAGATGCCTTCAGCAGCGTGCAATCCTCGCTGTCGTTCTTCATCAATTCCTACGTCACCATCGCGGCCTACCGCGCCAATACCAACCGACTCTCCTCGTTCAAGCAGGCGATGACGAAGGCGGAGGCGATCGGAGGGACCGGGGAAGGCTTGTTCCAGGGCAACGACACCAAGGGCGACGTCACTGCCTCGAAGCTCCGCCTCGGCCTACCCGACGGACGCGAGATCGTGGCCGCAGACGCCCTGACCATTGCAAAGGGCGGCGCCACGCTGCTGACGGGTCCCTCCGGTTCCGGTAAGTCGACCCTGTTCCGTGCCATTGCGGGCATCTGGCCCTTCGCCCAGGGACGGATCGACCTGCCGAAGGGACAGTCGGCCCTGGTCCTGCCGCAGCGCCCCTACATCCCCCTGGGGACGCTGCGTGGCGCCGTCGTCTACCCGAGCACCACGGACATGTTCCCGGACGAGGCGATCCGTGACGCTCTGATGGCCGCCCAGCTGCCGGGGCTGGTTGATCGTCTCGACGAGGTGGACGCCTGGGATCAGCGCCTCTCGGGCGGCGAGCAGCAGCGCCTGGCGGTGGCCCGCGCTGTTCTCGCCAAGCCCGACTGGCTCTTCCTCGATGAATCCACCGCCGCGCTTGACGAGCCGAGCGAGGCTGCGATCTACCGGATGCTGCGCGAGCGCCTGCCCGGCACCACCATCGTCTCCATCGGCCATCGGTCGACCCTGCATGCCCTGCACGAACGCCGTCTCGACATGCAGCCCGCCAATGATGGTCGGTTCGTGCCGCGTGAGGTACCGGCGCCCGTGGCTGCCGAGTAGAGCTCAGCGCAGGAACGTCACCGCGATGGGCGCCAGGATCGCGGTGAGGAAGGCGTTGAAGCCGAGCGCGATGCCCGCGAAGGCGCCCGCTACCTCGTTCACCTGGAAGGCCCGCGCTGTGCCCACGCCGTGAGCGGCCAGACCCGCCGCGAAGCCGCGGGCCCGCATGTCCCGGATGCGCAGGGCATTCATCAACGGTGTGACGAGGATGCCGCCGGTCATGCCGGTGAGCATGACGATGACGGCGGCCAGCGTCGGGTCTCCACCAAGTGACTGAGCGATGCCCATCGCGACGCCGGTGGTCACGGATTTCGGGGCCAGCGAGATGATGACGTCACGGGGAATGCCGAACGCTTGCCCCAACAGCAGGGCCGAGCTCAGCGCCACCACCGAACCGACCCCGAGGGCTGCCAACATCGGTGCAAGAGAGCGCAGCACCGTGGCGCGATACTCGTAGAGCGGAATCGCCAGGGCCACGGTGGCCGGCCCCAGCAGGAAATGCACGAATTGGGCGCCCTCAAAATAGGTCGCGTAGGGGGTCTTCGTGAGTTCCAGGACGGCGGCGGTGAGCGCGATGGCGATGAGCACCGGGTTCGCGAGCGGATGGCGCCGGGTCGCGAGAGCGATCCGGTCGGCGACCACGTAAGCGAGCAGCGTCACGGTCAGCCACAGCAGCGGTGTCCGCGAAAGATAGACCCAGACGGCAAAATCGCCGGTCACGGCCGTGCCTTCGGCTTGGCGAGCCAGCGCGAAACCACGACGAACGTCAACGCCGTGGCGGCCAGGGTCGTGACCGTCGAGACCAAGACCACCACCGCTAACGCGACTCCGTGTACCGCTAGAACGTCGAGGCGTCCGACGATGCCGGCCCCCGCCGGCACGAACATCAACGACAGATTGGCGAGAAGCCCCTTGCCGGTGCTTTCCAGGCGGCCGTCCACGAGGGGCGGCGCCAACACGCGAGGTGCCAAGCGGGAGGCCCGATCCCGCATGACTAGGAACAGCAGCAGCAACGCCATACCGATCAGGGGACCTGGCACCGGCAGGTTGCTCGCTCGCGCCAGCGCCTCGCCGATGAGTTGTGCCAGGAGGATCAGGGTGAGGCTGAGGATCATCGTGGCAGCGTGCTCAGCTCAGGGAAACCTGCCCATCCGCGGCGCTGCGCCGGGCCACGCCGATGGCAGCCTCGTCGAGGCCGAGGAGTCCGCCGAGGCGCCAGACCAGGGCCTCCTCAAACTCGTGGACGCTGCCATCCGCGCCGGCCACCGACCAAGCCATGGCAAGGAGGCGGGCGCGCCGATCCGGACCGACCTCGTGCCCGATCATCTCGACCAGTTGTGCCATGTCGCGGGTCTGTGCGTCGAACGCCGCGGCCCGCGCGATCAGCGCCTCCGCTTCCGCCCTCGTCTCGGTAAATCGGCCCTCGACCAGACGACTGAGGCGCTCGGTTTCCTCCGGTGCGAGGATACCGTCGGCTCGCGCCACGTGCACCAGGAGCGCGATTGCTGCCAGGCGCTCATCGGCCTCTTCGACCACCGAGGGATGGCCTCCGAGACCAAAGGATTCAGCAGCATAGGCGCGAAGGCGAGCGAGCAGCGACATGATGATCCTTGGAACGCCCGGAATCCTTCGGGGTCGACCACCGGGCCGTCAAGCAACCGGCCGCATCGCAGGCACGATGCCCCGGCACCGTGGCCGTGCTGCATCGCTTTTCCGAGCGCATTCCACCGCCCGAAACGCCGGTCGAAGCTTGCCATTCCGCGCCGCGACCGATATGACCCTCCCCCGAACGGTCCCGTCGGACAGCAGCGTCCATTTCGGAACCGCGCCGCAATAGCTCAGCTGGTAGAGCACCTCATTCGTAATGAGGGGGTCGGGGGTTCGAATCCCTCTTGCGGCACCACTTTTCCCTTTTAAAATCAACGATCGCTGATCGTGTGCCGTTACCCGTGCCGTAGCGTATGTCCGCTGGGGGCGCGCTGGGGGCGCAGATTGCATCGGCTGTCCCAATTGCTGGCCATGCAGTCGGCTAGCGGGGCGCCCAGCATCGTAGCCATCGCTTCGGCATTGAGCTGAAGGTGGTCGGCGCTCGCTCATACCTCCTCGCGATAACGCTCTGATCCCGGCCGAGCCCCCGCGCGGGCCATGCCACACATCGTCCATGCAGTTTTTGGCCGAGTCGATGTGCGAAGCCAATTCGGAGACATGCCAGGGTAGCCCCAGGAAGCCGGTGAAAGTCGCTGGCAAGACGAAGAGGGCGCTACCCATGGATACCCGCAGCGATCGCCTGATGAGCGTTAAGGAAGCGCGTGCGTTTCTAGGTATCGGCACCACCACCTTCTACAAGCTGATGAATGCGGGTCATATCAAAGCAGTAAAACTCGGCGCTCGCACTATGATCAGTGAAGGTGAGGTGGCCCGATACAAGGCCGCGCTGCCGGCTGCCGAGTGGCGCGGCAACTATTCGAGCAAGGCTGCCTGAGCTGGCAAAACAAAGGGCCGGCGCTCCTGACAGCACCGGCCCTCGCTGTACCTGCCATTTTCACCGGAAAAGGCCCATCCAGTGAACTCTGTTGATCATCAGCAAAGAGGAATTGGCGTCAAGCCCTCTGGGTTGAGCATCAGCCAGATGGCTGCCGCCTCTATACAGTGCAGGCCGGGTTCGCTGACGCAATGGTGCGAAGGGTTCCAGCATGGCCATGCTAACATCCGGCCGACGCCATGGCTCAACAGCGTGATCCACGAGGTGAGATGCGCGGTCGCAAATGGCTGCTGCCCCGCCGCAGGCGATCAAGGTGAAGCGCTCCTGAGGCGCATCCTGGCCCTGTACGTCATTCGCGAGGAAGAGCGCGAAGACGATCTGTACCGAAGCACGCGCCGCGCAATCACGATCTCCATCGAAATCGCCCCCATGCTCATCGAGCGAGAGGGCGAACGTTGGGTGTACGAACAGCTTAATGCCCTGCGCAAAATGTCAGAGGCTGGCCGCCAGGGCGCTGCGGGCCGCCGCTCGCGCAAAGGCTGGCGTGCGCAAATTGGTCAGGAACTCGGCCGGCTGTTGAGCCTCGACAGTTCAACGCGCGCGCGCCTCAGCATCCGTATGATTCACGCGGCCGATGTCTCGCCGGCCCAGCGTGCCGCGGCTCTCAAGGTAACCGATCGCGAGCGGGCAGCCGCAAACCGCCGCGCCGCCGGGGTTAAACCGCGGGCGACCGGCGAGGCCGTCAGAGCGATGATGATCGAGAAGGGTTGGTCGCGGGCCACTTGTTACCGCCGCCTCGCCGACGCTCGTGAGACTGAACGTCCGGGGGCAGTCCTCTACGAGGACAGGGGTGTTTCTGAGTTCGTCGTCTCACCCAATGCGTCGGCCGACCAATCCCCCAATCCATCACCCGGCGCGAAGCGCCCCGCCGGGGGGCTCCCCGAAGGGCCGAGCGCCGATCCCGCACCGACCGCAGGCGGTTCCCATTCGGCCTCTACGACGCCGATCACCGTTACCGGCGATCCGGCTTTCTTTATGGTCGATCGTCGGCCGAGCACTGGGAGCGGAGACGACGACTTCGACGACGACGGCTGCATGTATGACAACGGCGAGGCGGATGCGCTCACCGATGGCGGCGAGTTCGATGATGACGGGCGGCCCGAGCCCCACCGGCAGGCAGCCTCTCCGGTCACAGCCGCGCCCATCAGCTACGGTCCCGACGAACTGCCGGCTGGGCTTCGCTTGTCACCTGCAGAGCAGCTCCGTGCGGCGCGGACCTGGGCCAGGGGCGAGCGCTACACCCCGCCGACGCCTCGATCCCAGCCCAGGGCACATGTCGAGCCCGCGGTTCTTCCCGAGAGCCGCGAGCACCACGCCCGCCTGTGGCGTGAACTGCGTCCCCGAATTGCTGAGAGAACCGCCGCGAACGGCATCGTAATGAGCGACGCCGCCCTGCGCGGCCGACTGGGTAAGCTGATCAAGGAACACGGGGCGTTCGAGGCCTCGAAGTTGATCGCCCAGTGCCTCAAGGCGGAGCCCGGCGGTGACCCCCTCAATTACATCGAGGGCATCAAGCGCGGCCAGCGTGACGAAGAAGAGCGTAGGCATCGCGCGATGTACGCGCCGATCTTTCAGTGAGGAGACCCGCCTGTGACCGTCGCCATCGCGCCCAACACCACCCGTCGCGTCCGCAAGCCTCGCCACTTACGCGCTTCGCCGCTCCGCATCGTCCTCTCCCGCCCGGAGCTTCGCAAGCCGTCGCTGGGACCTGCTACCAGCGACGCGCCGCGGGGCAAGTGGCAAGAACACGTTGCTCGGTGGCTTCTGGTTGTGGGTGTGCCGAACACCCAAGCCAGCATGGTGCTCGCTGACATCGCCTACCGCTGGGCCGACGCCGGCTTCGTCGTCGCTGACATGACGTTTGTCGCGGACATCGTCGAGACGCGCACGGCCTTCGACAGGATCATCGCAACCCTCGCTGCGGCTGGGCTGATCGAGATCAGGCCGGCAGCGCACGGCACTCCGCGGTTCATCAGGCCGTGTGTGGACGTGGAGATCACGCCCGAGGCGTGGCGTGCCAAGGCCATCAACATTACGGGCCTGGCGTGTCGCTCCGGCCCGTAGAGCCCCCACGCGCAGGCACCGGCAGGCCGCCCGGTGCGCGACGCTTCAACCCTCAAGCGGCCGAAAGAGCGAGAAAGACCATGAAAATGCCAGGACTCTTCGGCGGGGCAAAAGACCCGATCGCCGCCCTTGAGGATGACGCCAAGCGCCGTGCCCACCGCGTCGGTCGGCTCGATGTGCAACTCGCCACCGCGCGTTCCGACGTGGTCGCACGCACTTCCACGTTGGATGAGGCGGTGGCCACCGCCCTGGACAGCGGCGACAATGCAGATAAGACCGCCCCGCACCACTCTGCACTCACCGCAGCACAGGACTTCGTGCGCTCGATCAGCGAAAGCCTGGATCGGGAGCGAGCCGGCCTCGCCGAGGTGGAGGCACGCCTTAGCGACGCGCGCAACACGGCAGCTCGCGAGCAGGCGGCCGCGGAAATAGAAGCCCGCTGCGCTGCCTTCGAAGCCAGTGCTGCGAAACTGGACAAGCCGGCTCAGGCATTCTCTGTCGTTGCCCTGGCCGTCCATGCTGAGGTGCAGGCCACCTATGCGGGTGCAGGGGCCAACGCTGCCGAGATCACGGCCATCCTGCTCGCCGAGGCCTTAGCGCACGCGCTGCCGGAGGGAACATTTACTGGCTTTAATGCTGGACGGAGCGGCCTCGCGCCCATGCCCGGAGCAGCGCTCAAGCGGGGTGTTATCGACCGAAATGGCATCGTGACCCACCATAGCTTCGCTCGTGAGACACGATGCGCGGCCGACTTCGCCAGGGCCACAATGGCCGGTAAGCGCGCCCGCGCTGCCTCCATCCGAGCCGGCACCACCGTCCTGCCTACGGCGCCCCAGCCGAAAGGACCGAACGAGCCAGCGTTCCATGCCGATCAGACCATGTGGCTGGTGATCATCTCCCAGCCGATCAGATACCGGGACCGGCACGGTGAAGAGACTGTAGTGGCGCCGGGGCAGACCCAGCTCCCCATCCTTGTGGCCGAGGAAGCGATCCGCCGCGGGCTCGCCCATCGCGCCAACACGCCCGCTGCCAACCGTGCCGCCATGCGTATTTCCCTCGCCCAGCGCGACAATGGCCCGCTCATGGTGGCCGATGCCGCCAGAGCGATCGACCTAGGCATCAACCTCGCCGACGCTATGGCCCTCGATATCGCCAAACAGCGGGCGGCGTGGCGAGCGTCCCAGAGTCAGAAGGCGGATGTCGCCTGAGGCAGTCCAGCGAGCCCACGAGGGCGTTCGGCAGGCGGCGGTCACCTTGCCGCTTCGCTGAAGCCACCACGCCCAGGGGCTTGCTCAGCGTGTATGCGAGTACACGGATGCGGGCAGGGGATGGGCAATGCAGAGCCAGTGGCACCGGAGGATACCGAGCAACCCCACCCGGTGCCCAGAAGTCGAAGACCGACCGCGGACATGCCCGCCCCTTCAAGGATCGTTCAACCGAGACCAACGGGGTGCGGGGGCCGCTGCACCCGCCACTTCAGCCGTGAGTAATTTTTTGACGGGCGGGCCGGGCCGCAAATTTATCGTTGACCCAATGGTTTCCTACGCCAAGCTAAAAAGAATGTTTTCATGGTCGAGACGGACGAGGGCTATAAGTTGCAAGACCACGTTGAGTTGGCGGCGGAGGTAGACAAAGCTAAAGAAACTCGCCGGCTAAAGGCAAGAGAAGTGAAGCATCGCTACGTGGCCGCCGACCCCAAGCGCTATCGGCAGCAACGTCGCGATCAGAAGGCGCGAGCGCGTGCGCGTGCGCGTGCGCTTTCCGCCGCTAGCACTAGCCAGGTGGAGTCAACCTCACCGCTCTCGGCCGACCAAGAGGCCGCTCGCCAGAAGAACCGCGCTCAGCGCAATCGCTATAAGGCCAGAGACCCCGAACGATACCTGCAGCAGCGCCGCGCCCAGGAAGCACGTCGTCGCGAGCGTATTGCTCTCGGCCACCCTACGCCACCGAAACTGTCATCCAGTGAAAGCCGCGCGAGAAAGGCCTTCCGAGAAAAACAGTATCGAGCCGCCGATCCCAAAGGCTGGCGCTCTAGGAAGAACGCCTCCGAGCGTCGCCGCCGCGCTCGGCGACGGAACGACGTGCTTGAGTCTGCGCTTGCGCCCGTCGCACAGCCCATCACCCCCGACGACTAAGGAGGTACCTGTGGCGCGTGTCAGCTACGACTCGCTGCTCTTTGCTCCTAACAGCACCCCGCTCAACGCTGACCATATCATAACGTCTTACTAGCGTCCGGCTGCAACCTCGATCACTGCAAGGTGCTATTCGACGAGTGCAAAAATACCGACAGGACTAACAAGCATTAATTAAGTGCTCACATCACCCCGCCTAGATAAATAAGCAATTTTATTTGCGGTTTAACGGCAAAGAATCAATGAGTTTACTGCCCGATCAGGGATTATTAAAGCATAACCATCCAAAGCTTGGCTGGCCGGACAAGCAGTCATCCAGTTCCTCTGCAGCTACATGACAGATGCTTTGAGCACGGGAAGCCGCTCAGGCGGGGGGACGGCGTTTGCCGATTTGGAAATGGTGGACTTCTTAGACCCCTTCCAAAACGGGAGTCGGACGGCCGTTCGGAGGTGAGGGGCGAGCATCGTCAGCATTGGGGTCGTCTGACGCTCACCCCGGATTGCCGATGTGCCCCCGTGCGTGGCGAGCTTGCGCGCGAAAACCCGCCCTATGCACACAGCCTAACCCACGCGGAGTGGGCGCACATTGCCCGGCTTCTCCTCTACCGCCCCCCCGGTCGTCTCTGGCGCTGGCCGCTGTGGGCAACCCTGGTCGGCATCCAGTACGTCCTGCGCCTGGCGACATCTGCCGTCGGACTTACCACCGTGATTTACCGTTCACCGCTGGTTCCTGAGGCTATCGAAGGCAGGGATGTTCGAGCGCATCACCCACTCCCTCACCTTGGCCGACCACGAGCGCGGCGGGCGTGAGGCCAACCCGCCCGGCCGCCTCCTCAATGCGCAGGCCACGTGCTCGGGCGGCGTCGGAGTCAAAGGGCGAGCACGGTTACGATCCCATCCTACGAGTCGCCTGCCGCAAGCGCGACGCGCTCACCGATACGGATGTACGTCCGCTCCTCGCGACCGTCTCGAGGGCCAGGTGGCACGACAGCCACGGTGGGGTTGTAGTGCTGGGGGCGTCCGGTCGGTCGTGGCCGTTCCTAGCCTACTGCTCTGCCGATCAGGCTTATCAGGGCGAGCGCGTAAGCAATGCTACCGTCATTGCTGTCGAGATCGTTAGCTTGGATAAGGCCCAAAAAGGCTTCGCTGTGCAGCCACGCCGCTGAGTGATCGAACGAACCTTCGGTTGGATCGCTCGATGCCTCAGGCTCGCCCGTGACTACGAGGCCACCCAGTCCTCGCAATCGCCTTCGTCGTCTTGGCCGCAGCCATGATCATCGTCAGACGCCTCGCTCAACTCTTATGAGACGGCGTCTTAGACATCACAACACGATGACCGCCCGAAACATGACAAAGAGCATTATGCGTCCCCGTGGCGGGACGAGGACTTGCCTTACAGCAGAGTGGCAGAAGAACCTAAAAACGAGGTAGTTGATACATCAAGAGTCGGCGAAATACCGGGCGAAGAAATGTGCGAAGTCTTGCAAATTATCAACGAGCGCCAACTGCACTCCTTAGTCGCAGAGCGGAAGAGCCGGCTTTCATATCGCCGTATCATTTCACCAACCTCTGAGATCGGCCAACAAAACTGCCGAAGGTAGGTTCCTGGGCAAGCACGGAAGTCAGAGACCGACTCTATGCGACTTGCACAAGCGTCAGCTTTATCCCCTACAACACCTCTTGATATCTCATTCGTAGCGTTGTTAGCGGAGCGTTTGCCCTATAATCCGGCTTGCACTAGGATCACGAGTGATGGCAGCTCATGTCACAGCACATTCGCATCACAAGCCCGTCAATGATAGAGTCATAAAAAGTGAGCCAGCCGGAGATTAACAAACGAATTTTCAGAATCACCGCGATATTTTCAGATAACGGGTGGTTTAATACAAAAAATAGTCAGATACAAATCAAGTATGCTTTAGACCGGTGCATTGAGATTGCCACAATACTTGCGGATGATCAGTTCGATCTTTTCTGTAAACTGCTTTGTAAATACTTGTTGTTCGAGTTCGAGAGATATATGCCATCTTTCGTGCGTGCCTTAGATAAAATTGATCCATGTACTGATCTAGGACACTGCTACAATCTGGTTCCACTGATGGCACCAAAGGACAACGGGAGAATAAAAAGCGGCAATTCGCTGTTGTACAGCTTCGCCAATACGGTATGGGCACGCTCAACCAATTTCCGCGCCCTCCCACTCAGGTCTTTTGCAAATATGGCACAGATGATCGAGTCCGGCTCCCAGGAAGACAACTGTACACTGCTGGTAATTGACGACTTTGTAGGATCAGGCGATACGGCAGTAAATTTTATTGAAGGTTACGCCACCATATTGGCGAAGCACAAAAGCGTAAAATTTTTAGCGCTTGTTGCAATGGAGGCAGGAGTTACTTCTATTAGCAACAGCGGTTTCGAAATTGTATATGATGTACTCGCTCCTAGGGGAATCGCAGATTGCGACACAATGAAGGGCGACGCCACGTTTTACAACCTCATGGAAAGTATCGAAAACCACATCGATATAGAGCCGATTTTAAAGAATGGCTATAAGCTTTCCGAAGCGCTTGTGACCATGCAGAGGACCCCTAACAACACATTTCCTGTATTCTGGGCGACCAAACTTAAGGGCGGTTCCTCTTACCCCTCACCTTTTCCAAGGACCTAATAATGGCCGAGCAGTTGGAACAAGTGCTGCGAGCAATTAAAGCACACCGGAGCCTTCTCGACTTAGTTGATAATGGATTACTATATCACAGGATTGCGGAGCTGCTAAATCAAGCTGTTATAGAGGGTCTTGTTGATTATACGGTGGATGACAGCCCGTTTTTGACCGAGACAGGGTTGGATTATTTGGAAAGCAGGCCGGAACAAATGAGTGGCGGGAGCAACCGGTGGATCGAACCTGCTAACGACAAACGTCGCCAAAAAAGCGATGCAAGTGACGTTTACGTTCCTAACCGTGCTGTGGTAACCAGCCTACGAGGTCTATAGCGGAAGCCCATGTGGCGTGCCACAGGAGTGGCGAATCGCCACTCTGGAGTGAACGTTCTTTCTAGCTCGTGATGAGAAGCAGACTTCGGCTAGAAGCCAAACTCTGCTCCTCATCGAGCGCTCGGCAATGCCGAGCGCGCCGGCACGAGAGGACTTGAATGAATATGTGACTTACAACTCGAATAGAATGGCCGACAATACAAGACAATGAAACAAAGGATAGTTCCGCAAACCTCTAAAAACAAAAAAGAATTGATCGACATTCAATGGCGGCTCTATGCCGCCAATTTTGTTTTTGAGGCTACTGAATCAGGACTTTCCGAAGCTGAACAAAATATTTGTTTGCAGTATGGGCAGAAGCTTTTTGTACAGCAGCTTCCAATAATATTTGATATAAACCATCTTTCATTACTTGTCGGATATCAGCAAAGTTATCTGATGGGCGCATCATTACGGTCGCATAATTACTATCGTACGTTCACGATTGCAAAAAGGTCGGGTAAGCCTCGGAAAATTTCAGAGCCGCTTCCGAGCCTTAAAGAAATTCAGAAGTGGATACTCGAGAACATTCTTGAAAAGCGCCAGGTGCATGTTGCCGCTAAAGCTTTTGTAAAAGGAAAGTCAGTAAGAGACAACGCGAAATTCCATCGCAATCAGCGGCGTGTACTTGCTGTAGATATACGAGAGTTTTTCCACAGCATCGATTTAGATCGAGTTTGTAGTCTGTTTGGAAGCTTTGGCTATTGCGCAAACGTTTCGGCGTTACTTGCACATCTCTGCTGTCTGAATGGAAGATTACCCCAGGGCGCTCCCACAAGTCCTGCTATATCAAACCTCATTGCACATCCACTCGACGTCAAAATTTATGACTACGCTCGCGAAATGGGGTTCAGATATACCCGTTATGCAGATGATATGACGATCTCAGGCCTTGTCATTAGGCACTCAGATATAGCCAAAATTTACGAATTTATAAAAGACGAGGGGTTTGAGCCCAACTTAGACAAGACTCGCCTTATGCGCGACCATCAGCGGCAACAGGTGACTGGAGTTGTTGTTAATACAAAGATGTCGGCCCCGAGGGAGATCAGAAGAGCCATCCGCCAGCATCTATATTATATAACTAAATTCGGTTTTGAGCTTCATGCTAGAAACCTAAACATTAATAATGTTAATTTCCGCCAGCATCTACTTGGAAAAGCTCACTATATATTGCACCTCGACCGGAACGATCGAGATGCCTTGGCTTTGAAGCGCCTTCTGGTGAATGGCTCAAGTCATACGCATCTCGAGCAGCCGGTTGAGACGCTCTCTACAGGCTTTGAGTCTTCGTGGTGAGGTGAGCGTTGTTCCCCGAGGCTTCGTTAGGGAAGTCGCCATAGCCCGTGCCTAAAGCCACAATTTTCTTGTCCGGATGCAGGAGCCATGAACATTGAACTTTCAGGCCGAACTGCGGCTAGGCGCTATTGCCTCGACATCGCTACAGCGATCCGCTGGGCCCTGCAGGCCGTTCTCACCTGTAAGACAATGCCCAAACGCCAAAGCCATTAAGCGTCGCCTGGCTCGACGCCAACGAAGCCTTCCTGTTGGAGCTCATCGAGTAGACCAACAGTTTCAGGCTCACTTAGGTACAGGGACGTCCGCGCACCGAGCCAGGTGTGTTAGTCGAACCGGCAACGATCTGGCGCTTCTCCGGACACTGGACTGAGACCTGAAGAATTTGTCAGCGTCTTCGATTCATTGGGATCGACAAGCCGTGGCCGCAGACCGTGCGGCGTAATTAACTGAACAGTTTGATCCTGATCCTACCCGTCTAATCTTTTCAACGAGCGCGGTCTTTCCACACGCATGAGACTTAGGCGCAAGCGTTTGCCCGTGGTCAGCACGCACTTTCTGGTATCGCGCATAGCTCGGGTGTGAGGGAGTAGCGCGCCGATGGTTCTAGACGGGCCGATGATGTAGAACGGATTGCAAGGCAAAGCCGAGCAGGTGTTCGTCCCGCCCCTCAGGCCGGGCATGTGGTCATCTTCGACGGCCTGCCCGCCCATGAAAGCACTGCGATCCAGGTCGCCGCTGTGGCAAGCGGCGCACAGCCTCAACTCGATCGAAATGTCTTTCGCTAAGCTAAAAACGCTTGTGCCTAAGGGGGCAAGGCGCACCGTCCCGGCGTTGTGAACCAAATTCAGTAAGTTGCTGGACTTTCTCGTTCCAACGACTGCACGAACCACTTCACACCTATTGACTACAATACACTCTAGTAAGAACGCCCAACTTACACGTTCAGATTTTCTGCCATTTGTTGACGAAGTGTCCTAACAGTATCACGCTGTGCTGAGGTCCAATCATCAGTTTTCTCGGTTTCTTTCAAATTTTTTGCCATTTGAAAGGTGGCCTCCATTGCATTCGCTAGAGGTTGCGGGGCTGTTCCTTTTTCAAAAAGAATGTGTATTCTTTGGGATGTGTCCCGAATTTTATAAGTCCATTTGTTCCTTTCTTCGACAGTACTTGGAATTAGAGTGGCGATTGTGAGAAGCTCTGAAAAAAGCTTCATGCGCTCTGCCACTAACCACTTTCTATAGTCCCGACGGTAGGTCAGCCGGTCAGTACCAATTAAAGTAATAAGCTGCCCAGCTAACCCGCCTGCCAAGATGGCGGAAGTAATGCTTTGCCAGTCCATCTGTTTTTCCCTTTTGTCAAATAAAATAATGTTTGAGTTGTTATTATCTTGGCACCTAAGTCCAGCTCAGTGTGAGCCTGTATAAGCGCCTTACCACTTACAGACCGGCGTGAGACTACTCCATAGCAGTGTCCGTCAGTCGATAGATGGGCCCGATTTGGTCGGGCGCGAAGCCAAGGAATCGACTGCCCACCTGCTATTCCACGAACAATGAACAGGCAATGGCAATTCGACGTAGTGCGCATGTTCCTCCAAAAAGTGCGCACTCAAGTGAAAGCAACGGCGTCGACAGGTTTATCAAAGACCAGATGCGCTGACTGTGGCCACTGAACTGGTGCTCAACGCGATGTCTGCTCACCAACAACCAGAGGCGGCCTAGCTTTCTCCACTAAGATCAGATGCCGTTGCGGCCAAAGGGATGTGTCATGAGTCTGGTCTGTTGGGCCAGGGCAAGCGAATGCTCCCGCGCCCGGCGGGCTTTCACCCGCCAATCGCGCGGCTCTGGTGGATTAGGCCACAGGCTGTCGAATGCATCGCTAATCAGGTCGATACACCACTTCCCCTCACCAATCAGGGTGCCCGTCATTCGCAACCAGCCGACTGCCATAAACCCGGCGAACTCCTGACACCATGTCTCTATATCATCGGTGCGTTGTACAGCATCAGGGAAGCGGGCCAGGCTATCAAGCGCATCCAATTCCGCCTTTATGACGCGAAGGTGCTCTCGGACGTTGGTCAGAGTGCATGAGTACGCGCCTGCTTTCCTTGGTGTCAGCGCGGATAGGTCAGGCACGTTGCAGCCGATCGAGTCAGAGAGTGCCAGCTTCTCACAAAGCGCTCGCGACTCATCGGCCACCTGGATGAGCGCCATTCGGCTCGCTCGCCGTCTAGCCTCTACTAGTGTCTCGTCTTGTGCCTGAGGAGCGCGCGAGCGTACGTCATTTCGCTGATCTTGAGCGAGCATCAGTTCTAACACTCGCTCACACTCGAATGGCGCCCACTCCATCCGCATGTTCGCCATGCTTGCCGCGAACACCGTATGCCAACGGGCCATGTAGTAGGGGCACCATCCGTATTCCCAGGTTGCCGCTAACTGCTGAGCCTTGATCCTTAGACCCGAGTGCTTGTTAGGCGATAAAGCCCGCGAAACCCAACGGTCAATTTCGGCTTCATGGCCAACCCGCCAGCTACGCCATCCCGATTGCTCCGCGAGCGATGGCATGTCTAAAGCCGGGCGCCCTAGCAGCCGGTCCTCCCAGCGCGTTAGCGGCGAAGATGCATTAGGATCGATATACGGCAAGTCTTCGTAGGCTTGCCGCACTTCGATTTTCTCGCTGAGCGACAGTTCCTCATAGGGGCGCTGATCCCGTGCCATCACGCCACCCCAACGCGAAATGTACGAAGCGCCACCACTGTCTGATCAGCTTCGTCTCCAACGATACGTTCCAACTCACTGGCCCAGCGCGTTAGGGCACGGCGCTTCTCTGGCATAGCGTCATGACGATCGTAGTGCCGGCCGAGCACGTCTTGTCGGCTGTGCCCGAGTACCGCTTGCACATCGGAAATCGAGATACCGAGGCTACGCATACCCGTGGCAGCGGTCCTGCGGAGATCATGAGGCGTTGGTTGATCAGCCAGCCACGTCGAGGCAGCCTTGCTCTTCATCCAGGGCGGCAGCTCATTGTTTGTAGGCTTCACCATAATTCGGCCTAGACGAGCCATGGCATGGGCCAGTGCGTGGGCATCCATTGCCTTGCTGCCCGGTGTGCCACGGGGCGAGGTGAATATGTGTCGCTGGCCGGGCACGAGGGGCGTGATACCGCTCACGACAGCGCGACGCTCACCTATATTGTTCGTAAACTGGATTGCCTCTCTAATGATGGTGAGCGCCAGCGGCGTGAGCGGCACGGCATGTGGGCGCTTGGCCTTCATCCGCTCGGCTGGGATGTACCAAACGGCTCGGGGCGAATTGTTGAGGTCTTGCAACTCGCTCTCGTGAAGACCGGCCACCTCCCCTGGGCGCACGCCTGTCACGATGATCAGCCGAAGTGCGAGCGACACGAGAGGTGAGAAGGCGGCGGCATCGCTAGTGCAGTGACGCGGACAGAGGATTCACGCGTACGATGAGACGTGCGAGTCTGGGCGATGGCTCAGACGGTATGCGTGCTCCTCGATGCGACCGGCGCGGCACGGCTGGCTGCGATTGCCAGCGACCGCTCCCGCCCGCTCAAACACACCCAGCGCGCCCGCATCGTCCTGCTCTCGGCCGAGCGCTTGAGTGTCCAAGACGTCGCTCGGCGGGCGGGCGTCAGCCGCCCGGCCGTATGGCGCTGGCAGCGGCGCTACGCCGAGGCGGGCGTCGAAGGTCTGTTGCGCGACAAGACGCGTCCGCCCGGGACACCACCCCATTCGACCGAGACGGTGGCCGAGGTGCTGGCGCTGACCTGCTCGGAGCCGCCGGGCGAGGTCACGCACTGGACCGGCCGTGCCGTGGCCCGCGCTGTCGGAATCTCGTTGCGCGCCGTGCAACGGATCTGGGACGCTCACCGCCTCCAACCGCATCGACTGCGCACGTTCAAGCGCTCGCGCGACCCGGCCTTCGCCGCCAAGGTCGAGGATGTCGTCGGCCTCTACATGGCGCCACCGGCCCACGCAGTGGTGCTGTCCCTCGATGAGAAGAGCCAGATCCAGGCACTGGAGCGGACCCGCCCTGACCGTCCGCTCGCCCCAGGCCATCCCGCCGCCCAGACCCACGACTATACCCGTCACGGCACCACGACGCTGTTTGCCGCCCTCGACGTCCTGGCGGGCACCGTGCTCGGCCGCTGCATGCAGCGCCACCGGAACGGTGAGTTCATCCGGTTCCTCAACGCCGTCGAGGCTGCCGTCCCGCCCGGCAAGGCGATCCACGCGATCCTCGACAACGTCGCCACCCACAAACATCCGAAGGTGCGCGCCTGGCTCGCCCGGCACCCGCGCTGGACCTTCCACTTCACTCCGACCTCAGCCTCCTGGCTCAACGCCGTTGAGGGCTTCTTCTCAGCGCTGACCCGTCGTCGGCTGCGGCGGGGCTCCTTCACCGGCGTCGTCGACCTGCAGGCAGCGATCAAACGCTACATCGCCGAGCACAACCGGAACGCCAAACCCTTCGTCTGGACCAAGCCAGCCACCGACATCCTCGCTGCCGTCAGCCGATCCCCTGAACCATCCGTCTGAGTCAGTGCACTAGTTGCCCCCCAAAGTAGGGCTATCTCTTCGTCCGTGAGCACACGATCTCGAACAACATTCGGCGCAACGCGAGGCAGGGCCACGGCTGGCGAGGCTTCGAGCATCCCGCGATCCACGGCGAACTTGAAGAGCTTCGAGAGCAGCGGGCACAAGCGATTCGCGAGCGCCGTCTTCCCGGTGTCGCCCACCTGCTCGATGAGCCTAATACAGTCTATCCGCTTAATAGTACGGAAGTCGCGCCCTGCCCACTGCGGCGTCACATGCAGATGTAACATGCGCTCATCCTCGCCAGCCGAGCGCTTCTTCGGCTTGGCGTGGCGCAACAGGTACTGTTCTGCCAACGTCTCCCATGCGTTGGCCTGCACATCAGCTGCGGCCTGCTCTGCCGCCAACCTCTCTGCCTCGGCCGACGCGACAGCAGCCTGTTCCTCTGCCTGCCTACGCTGAACAACGAGCCGAGCGGCTTCGCGATCTCCCATGGTGCTTCCCTCAAGGGCGACGCGAGCGCGATGATCATCTGCCTTGGCTCGCGCTGCGGAAAGACCAACCTCGGGGTATGGGCCGATCGTCACTCGCTGGGTACGTCCTTCGACATCGCGAAACCTGTAACTCCAACTCCGATCGCCCTTCGAGGTAATGCGAAGCACCAGACCACGGCAGCGACTGTCAGCGATCTCCACCCGACTCGTCTCGGGCACTATCCATGCTCTGATAGCTGCGTCCGTGAGTAATTGAGATGGCATTCCGACACCCTCACTCTCAGGCCCACCGATGCTCCGGGGGCGCGCTGGGGGCGCAAATCACCCCGGCAATGCGCGAAATTCGGTGAAAGGCTACGAGCAAGGTATGCGCGTTGAACGAAATGACTTCAATGGCTTAATGGGGATTGACGAAGACAAATGGAAACGCGCGAATGAATTGCTACCTCATTCGTAATGAGGGGGTCGGGGGTTCGAATCCCTCTTGCGGCACCAATTATTTCCGTCCCTTAGCGCACAGCTAAGTAGAGTTAGCACACTAATAATGCCATCTGGTGCGCACGAGGGGTGCAGCGCAGGGATGTTGGTCTCAGTGCCGGTTGCTGAACGCAGGACCGAGGTCGCGTGGGCTTAACCAGCTAGATCAACCTTCGACGGCGCCAAGCAGAACGATTTTCTCGCCAAAGCATCCAAGCTCACGAGATTTTTTTGCAGACCATGCACTCGAGGTCCCTGGCCTGCCTCCTGAAGAGTGGTCCTCCCTGAGATATGGCTTCGAGCCATGTGGAGGATGTCATCATGGGGCGGAAGAAGCATACGGCTGAAGAATCGCATTCGCCGTCCAGTACGGGCGCGACAGTTGCCGTCGGATTGCGGCCTTGCTCCGGTGTGACGGCTGGACGGCGAACGTGAAGCGGGTCGAACGGATCTGGCGGCGCGAGGGGCTCAAGATTCCGGCTCGTCAGCCGAAACGGGCACGCCTCTGGCTCGACGACGGCTCCTGCCTTCGCTTACGGCCCGAGCGGCCTGACCACGTCTGGTCCTACGACGTCGTCGAGCACCGGACGCACAACGGACGCAAGGACCGGATGCTGAACGTCATCGATGCGTTCACCCGCGAGTGCCTGCCGATCCGGGTCGCCCGTAAGCTGAAGGCGCTGGACGTGATCGACGTGCTCTCGGATCTGTTCAGTTTGCGCGGGGTGCCCGGCCCTATCCGTTCGGACAACGGACCTGAGTTCATCGCTCGATCTGTCCGAGATTGGATCGCAGCGGTCGGCTCGGAGGTCGCCTACATCGAATCGGGCAGTCCGTGGGAGAACGGTGACTTACGAGAGCTTCGACGCGAAGCTGCGCGATGAACTCCTCAACGGCGAGGTGTTCTTCACCCTGAAGGAGGCCCGCGTCGTGATCGAGCCATGGCAGCGGCACTTCAACAGCATCCGACCGCACGCAGCGCTCAGCAACCAGCCGCCTGCGCCCGAAGTCTGCGCCCGAAGTCATCCTCTGGCCAACGGAACCGAACGGCTCAGTGCCGACCGCTCGACCTACCATCGTCACGCGACCGACAATGCACGAACTTCGAACCTGAGCCACCGAATAGGGACAGGCCAGCGGCACCATTCCGGTCTCCAAACAGCCACAGAACCACTCCGCTCGGTCGATCGGCACCGCCGAGTGATGGCTCGAGGCTGCTCGGAAGAGAGCCTTGGCCGAGCACGGTCATTCCCCTCGATGGTGCGATCGACCCGATAGCGAACCACAACGCAAAGGGACCCTCGTCCCCGAGATCGAGAGGATCGTCCGCGCGGCAGCGAGACGGTCTCAGACCCTGAGGACGAGCTTGGCCTGTCCTTGCGCCGCGAGAGCGCTCGCGACTGCCGCAATCTCGCGGATCGCCGTGCTTACCTGACGGGTCAGGTTGGGCACCTTGAAAACCTTACGATCCGACAAACGGCCAGTCATTCCACTCACCGATCCGACCACCTCCGACAGGACAGCGTGGGAAGCGCGGCACTCAGGCATTTTACAAGGCGGCGGTTCGTACAGGAAGCCGCCAATTGGGGCGGATGAAGTGGCACGTGTAACCGTCGGGACGGCGCTCGAGATAATCCTGGTGCTCCCGCTCAGCCTCCCAGAACGGCCCGGCGGGGGCCAATTCCGTGATGACCTTTCCGGGCCAGAGACCGGATGCATCGACGTCGGCGATGGTCTCTTCGGCGACCTGCCGCTGCGCGTCGTCGGTGTAGTAGATCGCCGAGCGATAGCTCAGGCCGCGATCGTTCCCCTGCCGATTCAGCGTTGTCGGATCGTGGATCTGAAAAAAGAATTCCAGCACCCGGCGATAGCTCGTCCGCTCGGGATCGAAAATGATCTCGATCGCCTCTGCATGCGTGCCGTGGTTGGGGTAGGTGGCATTCGGTACATCGCCTCCCGTATAGCCGACACGGGTCGACACGACGCCCTCTTGCCGACGGATGAGGTCCTGCATTCCCCAGAAGCATCCCCCTGCGAGGACTGCACGTTCATGACTCATGGTTCCATCTCTCCCGAGGTGAGGCGTGACGCCGTTGCCCGATAGATAGGGAGCCGAACCGCCTTTTGCCGCCGTTCGATGATGTCGCGGGACGCCTTCGCGGTGAGTTTGCACCTGCCGCCGGGTCTCACCGGCGGGTGTCGTTCCGGGCGTTTCGACCAATCCCGCCCATGACCTCTGAACGAAGGCCGGCCAAGGCGCCCTGGACGTCGGTATTGGACAAGGCAACGGCGGGGCGTTCACCCCGCCGCTC
Organism: Methylobacterium sp. AC690; assembly: GCF_979256535.1. Taxonomy (NCBI): domain Bacteria; kingdom Pseudomonadati; phylum Pseudomonadota; class Alphaproteobacteria; order Hyphomicrobiales; family Methylobacteriaceae; genus Methylobacterium; species Methylobacterium sp. AC690. The sequence goes on from NZ_CEEDOX010000002.1 coordinate 313,720, forward strand.
GGTATCTCCTGTCCGGCGATCGCACTCTACCGAGCCGTCCCCCCGGAGGTGCGGCCGTACTGCCAGACGGGGAAGCTGTTCTGCTCGGCATTACCCTCCTGTGCAGAGGAGGGCTGGCGGCCATAGCCGATGGAGCCGGTGGTGATGTCGTCGTAGCCGCGGGCTCCATGCCCACCGGACGCCACGTCGGCGGTGATGCCAGCAGGTGCCGTGTCGCTCTGGGCCAGGACGGGCGAAGCAGACGCGCTCGCGGTGAAAACAATTGCAGCAATCATAGAAGCAACACGCGTATTCATGGCACAATCCACTTAGGCTTGCGCGGTCTCCGTCGAGTGGCGGCTGGCCGTGACTTGTTGAGTAACGCTGATCTAGGATCCCACAATCCGAAACTCGGTGCCGTTTGGCACGTCGTCAGAGCTTGATCGCTGGCGCGCGGGGATCGAGACCGACGAAGCAGAGCGTATCGGTTCGCAACCTGAGGCGTGGACCGTGCGGCATGCGAACGCCGGCTCGAACGGATGATGGTATCATGCGGTTGCGGAGCCCCTCACAGGAGGTGGCCAGGGGCCGCGTGACGTGCCTTTCGTCGGTATCACGCGCCTCAGGATCCGGTCGGTTCGGTTCCTGCCGGGCTTCGCCGTCCATGCCCTCCGCACAGAGAGCCCTCCGCACAGGGGGGCAGGCGCGGAAGGCGGCAGCGCTCCGATCGGGAGCGATCCTGGTCGATCGGGCCCGGACCTTCTGGACCATGACGCTGTGGGACGACGAGGCGGCGAGGCGCCGGTACATCCTGGCCGGTGCCCACCGGCAGGCGATGCCGAAGCTGGTCCGCGGGTGTGACGAAGCCTCCGTCGTTCACTGGACCCGACCCGGTGCCGCGCCACCATCCCGGGCGAGGCGGATCAGCGGAGGCGCGCGGACGGACGCCCGTCCAAGGTTCGACACCCCAGTCCGCAGCACGCAACGCTGGACGACCGTCTGCCGCGCCCGACGCGGAGCGGTCCGATCACACCCAGGGCCCTTAATGGCGGGACGAGAAGCCTCCCTGGAGGGAGGCGCAACCGGCTTCTTCGCATTGGGCGGTGTTTCGGCGCACATCCGCGCCGGCGATCCAGGCGCATCACATCAACGGCCGCCATCGCCCCCTCGGCGGCCAGAACCAGCGGCGCAGTGGCCTCAAGGCCCTGCGCCGTTTGTGTTTTTCGGCGCTGCGGGGTGGATCGACCGGCGGGCCGGACCGGTCGATCCTTCTGACGGCAGCGTGCTGGAGTACCACCGATGAGACTGCGCTCGGTCGTCCGCTGGATCAGCGTTGGCGCGACGCTCTGGAGCGGGGTGGGGCTCCAGGCACGGGAGCGACCCTCCCGGGACGTGACAGGCTGGGTGTCGGCGGTGATCGCGAAGATCGATCCGGCCACGGGCGCTCCGGCCGCTGCCGGGCGCAAGCGCGGGCGCCGCACGGTGGTGGTCCGGGTCCAGATCGCGGCCGACGGCTTCGTCAATCGGGTGGATGTCGAGCGGAGTTCCGGCCTGCCGGATCTCGATGAGCGGGCACGGGGCCTGGTCCGGGCGGCCGGCCCCTTCAGCCCGCCGCCGGCGCCGCTTCTGACCCCGGCCGGCACCACGGATCTCAGCTTCCCGCTCCAGCTGGACCAGTGAGCTCACAGCGGCGCAGCGTGCGCCGTCGCCGCGCCGGAGAGGGACGCTGCCACGGGGGAGGTCTCGCGCGTCCCGACGGTGTCGGAGGGCGCCGGATGGACGCCGATCAGCAAAATCCGCTGTGTTTGCATGATCTTGAGGAGGCGTTCGGTCCGCCGCAGGGCCTCCTGCGCGTCACTCGGGTCCTGCTCCTCGGCGAGGAGAACGGCGATCCGGATCATCTGCTCGATCCGGCGCTCCTCGGCCGCGGCGATGATCCGCTCCAGGGCCGCGAGCCCTTCCTCCAATGCCGCTCTCATGGGACCCCCTCGGAGCCTCGGTGAGCGGACAGGGTCCGGCATTGCACCGGAGCGCGCATTCACGATTGTTGATCGCCGGGCGATTTCGCGCCGCGGCGCAGGCCGCGGGCGGCTTACGGCGGGCCGAGATGCGGGAGCCAGAGGGCCAGGGCGAGAAGGCTCGCCAGCAGGACCGGCGGCGTCACGAGGAGGCCCACCGTCATGTACTGGCCCCAGGTGATGCGGTGGCCCTTGGCGGCGAGGACGTGCAGCCACAGCAGGGTCGCGAGACTGCCGATCGGCGTGAATTTCGGCCCGAGATCGCAGCCTATGACGTTGGCGTAGATCATCAATTCGCGCGTCAGGGGGGACAGGTCGGGGGCCTGCTGGATCGCCAGCGCTCCCACCAGGACGCTCGGCATGTTGTTCATGACGGAGGACAGAAGGGCAGCGGCGAGGCCCGTGCCGAGGGTGGCGACCACCGGGCCCGCCTGGGCGAGCCGGACCAGGCCCTGGGCGAGGAGCTCGGTGAGGCCGGCATTCTTCAGGCCGTAGACCACGAGGTACATGCCGAGGCTGAACAGCACGATCTGCCAGGGGGCGCCGGCCAGGACCTTGCGCAGGGGAATCACCCCGCTGCGACCGGCCAGGGCGAGCAGGATGAGGGCGCCGGCGCCGGTGACGGCCGAGACCGGGACGCCGAACGGGGCGGTGACGAAGTAGGCGCCGAGCAGCACGACGAGGAGCGGGAAGGCCGCGCGGAACACGGCCTTGTCGCGGATGGCGCTGGGCGGCGGGTCCAGGCGGTATACCGCGTAGGTCGTGTCGAGGTCACGCCGGTAGACCAGCCACAGCACCACGAGGGTCGCGGCCAGCGAGACGAGGTTCACCGGCCCCATCACGGCGGCGTAGCGGCCGAAGGAAATGCCGAAGACGTTCGCCGAAACGATGTTGACGAGATTCGAGATGACCAGCGGCAGGCTGGTCGAATCGGCAACGAACCCGCAGGCGACGATGAAGGCCATCGCGGCGGCCGGGCGGACGTCGAGCCGGATCAGGATCGCCAGCACGATCGGAGTGAGCAGCAGGGCGGCGCCGTCATTGGCGAAGACCGCCGCGATGGCGGCGCCCAGCAGGATCACCAGGGGGAACAGGCGGCGACCGTGACCGCCGCCCCAGCGGGCGACGTGCAGGGCGGCCCACTGGAAGAAGCCCGCCCCGTCGAGGAGGAGAGAGATCACGATCAGCGCCACGAAGGTGAAGGTGGCGTCCCAGACGATGTGCCAGACCACCGGGATGTCGCCGGGCTGGATCACGCCGGTGGCCAGGGCGACGGCGGCCCCCGCGAGGGCGCTCCATCCGATCCCGAGCCCCCGCGGCTGGACGATGACGAGGACCAGGGTGACGACGAAGATGGCGAGGGCAAGCATCGACTTTTTCTGTTCGTGTCGCGACGAAACCTTGCGAGATCTTGTTCGCGGGTGAAATCTCGGGCGTGGGCGAGAGCTTGCTCTCAGGCGGGATCGCGTCCGGGCGCCGTCAGGACTCCGCGACCGGCCGCCCCTGCGCATCGACCACCGGCGCACCGTCCTCCTTGGCGAAGGCCCCCTGCTGGGGCGGCAGCAGGGCGAGCACGGTCTCGGAGGGCCGGCACAGGGCGACGCCCAGGGGGGTCACCACCAGGGGACGGTTGAGGAGGATCGGATGCGCCGCGATGGCGTCGAGGAGCTGGTCGTCGCCGAGCGCCGGGTCGTCGAGGCCGAGCTCGGCATAGGGCGTGCCCTTCTCGCGCAGGAGATCGCGGAGGGTGAGGCCGGCCCGCTCCGCCAGGCGGCGCAGCAGCGCGCCGCTGGGGGGCGATTTGAGGTACTCGACGACATGCGGCTCGAGGCCGGCATTGCGGATCAGGCCGAGGGTGTTGCGGGAGGTGCCGCAGGCCGGGTTGTGGTAGATGACGACGTCCATCAGGCGGGCTCCGGGCAGCAGGTCGCGAGGGCGGCGACGGCGGGGGCGCAGACCTCGGGCCGCCCCTGGCAGCAATCGCGCATCAGGAACTGGATCAGCGCCGAGAGGTCCGGATAGGCGGCGCGGTAGCGGATCGAGCGGCCTTCGCGCTGCGCGGTGACGAGGCCGGCGCGGCTCAGTTCCTTGAGGTGGAACGACAGGTTGGTCGCGGAGACGCCGACCGCCTCCGCCAGCAGGCCGGCCGCCAGGCCCTCCGGCCCGGCGGTGACGAGGCGGCGCACGATGCGCAGGCGGTGCGCCTGGCCGAGGGCCGCGAAGGCGGCGACGGCTTGCCCCTCGTCCATCATGGTGTCAATATTTCAAACATCATTGAAACGTAGAGGATGCCGACGCCTTGGACAAGACCGATTCGGACAAGATCGATTTGGATAAGACCGCTCCGGACCAGACCGATCACGAGCGGCCCCGGCAGCCCTTCGCCGACGGCCTGCCGGCCATGAGCGAAGCGCATTTCACGGTCCCGACCTCCGCGGCGCTCGGGGTACCGCAAACCTTCAGCCACGCCCCGCGCTTCCTGATCCTCTACGGCTCCCTGCGGGAGCGCTCGTTCAGCCGCTTCCTGGCCTACGAGGCGGCGCGCCTCCTGGAGGCGATGGGCGGCGAGGTGCGGATCTACCATGCGCACGGGCTGCCGCTGCCGGACGATGCCACCGCCGACCATCCCAAGGTGCAGGAGTTGCGCGCCCTCTCGATCTGGTCCGAGGGCCAGGTCTGGGTCAGCCCCGAGCGCCACGGGGCGATGACCGGAGTGATGAAGGCCCAGGTCGACTGGCTGCCCCTGTCGGAGGGTTCGGTGCGCCCGACCCAGGGGCGGACCCTGGCGGTGATGCAGGTCTCCGGCGGCTCGCAGTCCTTCAACGCGGTCAACGGCCTGCGGGTGCTGGGGCGCTGGATGCGGATGATCACCATTCCGAACCAGTCCTCGGTGCCGATGGCGTACCGGGAGTTCGACGAAGGCGGCCGGATGAACCCGGGTCCGCTCTACGACCGGGTGGTCGATGTCTGCGAGGAACTGGTGAAGTTCACGCTCCTGACCCGCGAGCGGGCCGACCACCTCGTCGACCGGTACTCGGAGCGCAAGGAGCGGGAGCCGGAACGGCTCCGGGCGGTGGCGGCGGATATCGGTTTCACCCCGCGCCCCGCCTGACGCCCCGTGGTGAAGCGCCCGCGGCGTCGAACCAGGGCGGCGCAGGGCCGTTGAGGCAGAAGGGTCCCAAGCGGAAAGGCCACATGGCAGAGCCATCGGATATCAAGGCGCAAGAAATCGTGGCGCAAGAGGTCGTGGCGCAAGAGGTCTTGGCCGAAGAGATCGCGCCGCAGCAGATCGTGCCGCACATGGAGGTGCGGTCGTCGGATGGACTGCATGTCGGGACGGTCGACCACATGGAGGGCGACACCCTCATCAAGCTGACACGGACCGATCCGGCGGCCCACGGTCGCCACCACCTGCTGCCGCTCTCCTGGGTCGAGCGGGTGGACGAGCACGTCCACCTCACGGCCACGGCCGCCGATGTCCGGGGCTACTGGGAAGATGCCGGCTGAGCAGTCTTCCGCCTCCAGGCGACCTTTCGCCCGGTCGCCGCCGTCGCCACCCACCCTAGATTCCCGGTCAGCGCGGCAGCGGAGCCATTCGAGACCCGGCGGGCGCGGCAGCGCCGCTATTCGAGACTGAGTGCGCGCAGCCGCGCCACCCGCGTACAGGATACCTTCGGACTCCATGGAACGGCCCAGCGTCATCATCGGCATCCACGGCTTGGCCAACAAGCCGCCGGTCGATGAGAAGACGCGCTGGTGGCGGGACGCGATCACCGAGGGCCTGTCGCGCAACGAAGGACTCGACGGCGCCACGTTCACCTTCGGCTTCGTCTACTGGGCCGACCTGCGCTACGAGACGCCCCTCGCCGGCGATGCCGTCACCGAGCCGTATCGCCCCCAGCCGGCCTCCGAACCCCTGCACGGCGCGGAGGATGCGCCGAGCCTGACGGGACAGGACGTGCTGGCCACCCTCTATGCCGGGATCGACCGCGTCGAGGAGGTGACGGGGATCACCCTCGTCGACGACCTCATCCTGGAGCATCGCTTCGACGATCTCTGGCACTACCACGGCGAGCGCGCCTTCGCGGCGGAGGTCCGGGCGCGCCTGAGCGAGCGCCTCGCCGAATGTCGCGGGCACCGCATCCTGCTGGTGGCGCATTCCATGGGCTCGGTGATCGCCTACGACGTTCTGCGGCTGCTGGAGCGCGACGCCCCGGACCTCCGGGTCGACCACCTGGTCACGGTCGGCTCGCCCCTCGGTCTCGCGAAAGTGAAGATGAAGATCGAGAGTGAATTCGGCGCCACCCGGGTGCCGAACAACGTGATGAACTGGACCAACCTCGCGGACGGCAACGACATCGTCACGGTGACCGGCACCCTCGCGGACGATTACGCACCCAGCGACACCGGGGTCGTTCTCGACGACCACAGGGTGGTGAACGATTACCGGCGGCCCACGGGCGAGGCCAACCACCACAAGTCCTACGGCTACCTGCGCACGCCGGAGTTTTCGCGGATCGCGCGCGGGTTCCTGGAGACGGGGGCGCCCGAGGAGCGCTCGTGATGGACACGCGAAGCCCTGTCGCGAGGGGCGCTCCCTCTCCGGACACCCTCCACACCCCACCCTGTTCCTCGCCTTGCCGATGGGGGGACCCGCGCTGCCAGCGTGACGGCGGCAGACGGTGCGACGCGAGACGTCTCCGGCGGCGGTGTGACCGGCCCAGCCGGGTCGCGGTGAGACGCGACAGGTCCCCTGCCGGTGGTGGAGCGATCTCGCCACGACCGCAGTGAAGCGCTCGTCGGTCACGGGCCGTCCGCCCACGAAAAAGGGGACGCCTCGCGGCGTCCCCTGATCCGTCAAACCTGGGCGGGCGCTCAGCGCTGGCCGGCGTGGTCGCCGTCGCGCAGGGTGCCGGTCGGCTCCTGCACGTGGGCCTCGAGGAACCAGAGCTGCTTGTCGACGCCGCGCGAGACCTCGGTGAGGAGGTCGGCGGTTCCGGCATCGCCGGCCTCGTCGGTGTCGTCGATGTTCTGGCGCACCGCGTTGGCGTAGACGCCGTAGCGGTCGATCAGCGCGGCCAGATGGTCGGCGATCGCGTAGGCATCGAGGGGATAGGGCTTGAGCTGCGAGGCCGACGCGACCGCCTGGGCGGTGCCGCGGGCGGTGCCGCCGAGCTGGGTGATGCGCTCCGCGACCTTGTCATTGTAGTCGTCGAGCTCGGTCCGGAATCCGTCGAGCATCTCGTGGATGCCGATGAACTGCGGTCCCTTCAGGTTCCAGTGCGCCTGCTTCACGTCGAGGGCGAGGTCGATCCCGTCCGACAGGCGCGCGTTGAGCACCTCGATCGAAACCTTCTTCGCGTTGGACTTGGTGCCGTTCTGGGTCTCGTGGAGACGCTGGTTTCCGGCTTGGGTCTTGGAATCGGCCATTCAGTTCGTCCTTCAAGTCTCAGGCAAGTCTCATGGAAGGCGCGTCGCTCATCCCGCAGCCTGCGCGGTCGCGACGCCGAGCCTTCAATGCCGGCGGAACATGATCTCGCCCGGGCGGCGTGCGCCGCCCCTGCGATCAGTCTGCCCCATCAACGACAGGCCCCGGCCCATGTTCCTGATCCCGTGTGTTCCAGAGCCGGTGGCCGCGCGCGCCTGATCTGCGTGGACAGCAACCCGCGGCCCAGCATGGCCGCCGGCCGCTTCCGTCCCGGCCGGACCGCATTCCCCGTGACTGAAAATCCCCGTGATCCGAGTCGAGGCGGCGCGGGCAGGCGACCGTCAACCATAAATTGGCTTGGACGATGCCGACGCGAACGGCCGGGCTTAAACTGCGTTTGTCCCGGACTCGCCCGGCCCACAGTCCAGGGCGCCTGACTATTCCTTAACGATGACTCTTTGTCGCTCCACCGACCTTGAAACGTCTGGCGCTCGCGGCCCGTATGCGGGGCGATGCCTGAATGACGACGGGTTCTGCGGCAACGGAAACGAACTTGGTAAGATGTTGGTGAACGGCAGTGCACAATGCTTGTCCAGAGGCGATGTCAAATCTTAAAGGACAGGCGCTTATTCTTGCAAAATGTCGACGGTCGGGTCACGATCGTCTCGCTCTTCGCCGGCAGCCCCGCTGCCATTCGTCCAGGCTTGGCTTGCTGCGATGACAAAACCAGAGGTCGCACAGCGTCGTCCGCCCGGAGGCGATCCGGCTCGGCAGAAGGCGCCCGCGGGCCCCTTCGCGGCCGCGCCGCTCCGCATCCTCGTGGTCCACAATCGCTATCAGGTGCGCGGTGGCGAGGATTCGGTGGTGGCCCAGGAGGTGGCGAGCCTGCGCCGCGCCGGGCAGGTCGTGGAGACCCTGTTCTTCGACAACGCCACGATCCGGACGGGCTGGGACCGGCTGCGCACGGCCTACGAGGCGCCGCACGCCCCGCGCGGGATCGCCGCCGTGGTGGAGGCCGTCCGCGCCTTCCGCCCGGACGTGGTGCACGCGCACAACGTCTTCCCGCAGGTGTCGCCGGGCATGCATGCCGCGGTCCAGGCCGAGGGGGTCGCCACCGTGCAGACCCTGCATAATTTCCGCGTGACCTGCGCCAACGGCATCCTCATGCGCGAGTCCCGCCCCTGCGAGGACTGCGTGACCGGCTCGCCCTACCAGGCGGTGCGGCATGCCTGCTATCGCGGGTCCCGGCTCGGCTCCCTGGCGGTGGCGCGGATGATCGACGTGCACCGGCGGGCCGGCACCTGGGGACGGGACGTCGACCGCTTCATCGCGCTGACGCCCTTCGCCCGCACCCGCTTCCTGGCCGCCGGGCTTCCGGACAGCCGCATCCGCATCAAGCCCAACGGGTTGGCCGATCCGAGCCTCGATGCAAACGGTCCCCGGGCCGGCATCCTGTTCGTCGGGCGGCTCGTGCCCGAGAAGGGCGTCGGCACCCTGATGGCGGCCGCGCGCCTGACGCGCGCGCCGATCACCGTCATCGGCGAGGGCCCCGAGGCCGACGCCCTCGGCCGCGCGCCCGGCCTGACCCTGCTCGGCCCGCAGGACCCCGCGGCCGTGCAGGCCGCGATGGCGCGGGCGGCCGCCCTGGTGGTGCCCTCGCACTGGTACGAGGGCCTGCCGATGGTGATCGCCGAGGCGTTCAGCCTCGGGACGCCGGTGGTCGCCGCGCGCATCGGCGCCCTCGCCGACCTCGTGACGGAGGGCCGCACCGGCCTCCTCGTCCCGCCCCGCGATCCCCGCGCCCTCGCCCAGGCCCTCGACCGGATCGTCGACGATCCCGAGGCCGCCCGGGCGATGGGGCGCCACGCCCGCCTCGCCTACGAGCGCGACTGGACCGAGGACGCCGTCACCGCGCGCGCGCTCACGATCTACCGCGAAGCCATCGCCACCCGTTCCTCCGCAACCCCCCGGGCTGCCGCATGACGCGCCCCCTCACTCCGGATCCTGCCATGCCCGTGCGCGCCTGGGGCCACGACCCGGACGTCCCCCACTTCCTTCTCGGTGGCGTCCCGGTCTCGATCACCGACATGGGAGGCCTGGTGGCCGCGCTTCGGCGCCGCCTGAGCCGGGCGGTTCCGGGTCCCGGGACCTTCGTGGTCTTCCGCGACGCCCACGGCATCGTGCGGGCCCAGGACGAGCCCGAGGTGCGGGCCGCCCACGACGCCGCCCTGCTGGTCTGCGCCGACGGGCGGCCGCTGGCCTGGGTCGGGCGCCTGCGCGGCCACAAGGCCATCGCGCAGGTGCCGGGCATCGAATCCGTCGAGGCAGTGTGCCGCGCCGGGGTCGAGGCCGGCTGGCGCCACTTCTTCCTCGGGGGCGGTCCCGGGGTCGCGGACAAGCTCGCCGCCGAGATGGCCCGGCGGGCGCCCGGCCTCATCGTGGCCGGGGCCGAGACCCTCCCGTATCGTCCGCTGACGGAGCCCGAGGCCCAGGACCTCTACGCGCGCCTGCGCGCCAACGGCACCCAGATCCTCTGGATCGGCCTGAGCACGCCCAAGCAGGAACTCTTCATGCAGGCGCACACCCCGTCCCTGCCCGGCGTCATCGCCATGGGGGTCGGGGCCGCCTTCGACGTGAACATCGGCACGATCCCGCGCGCGCCGCGGCTGATGACCCGGTGCGGCCTCGAATGGCTCTACCGGCTGATCCAGGAGCCCCGGCGCCTGCGCGCCCGCTACGCTCAGGTGGTGCCGCGCTTCCTCGCCATCGTGGCCTTCGACCGGGCCCGGCGGGCCAAGCATGTCCCGGCCCCGGAGGGGGTGCGCTCGGTCTGAGACCGGGCGCGCCTCAGCCGGCGGCGGGGGCCAGCGCCGCGCGGTAGGCCCGCGTCGCGGCCTCGAGGGAGAACCGCGCCAGGGCCGGGACGGCGCGGGCGCGGTACGTCGCGCGCCGGGCGGGGTCGTCGAGGAGGGCCAGGGCCGCCCCGGCCCAGCCTTCCACCGTCATCGGCTCGACCGCGCCGCACTCGCCGGCGGCGACGAGCTCGCGCGCCGCGCCCGAATGCGGCGAGGCCAGCACCGCCGCGCCGCTCTGCAGGGCTTCCTGCAGCACGATGCCCCAGACGTCGCCCCGGCTCGGGAACAGGAAGAGGCGGGCCGAGGCGTAGACCGCTCCGAGCTCGGCCTGCTGCACGAAGCCGTCGAACTGCGCCGCGATCCCGGCCGCCGCCAGCCGTTCCTCCATCTCCGCCCGCAGGGGACCGTCGCCCGCGACCCGGACCCGCAGGCTCCGGCCCCGGGCCTGGCAGGCGAGGACGACGTCGGTGAAGAAGCGCGCGCCCTTCACGTCCTCGTTCAGGATGCCGCAGAACAGCAGGTCGTAGGGACGCTCCGCCTCCGGCGTCGCCGCCGCCGGGCCGGGCTCCCAGGCGGGGAAGAGCGGCGCCAGGGCGAGGCGGTCGGCGGGGAGGCCGTAGCCTTCGAGGAGGGCGAGGCTGCCGGCGCTCGGCCCGAGGCCGAAGCGCGCCCCCGGCACCAGCAGGCGCCGCATCGCCCGGTGCGGCCGCGAGCGCCGGCCCGGATCGGTCTCGGGCACCCCGTCGGTGCGCAGGCCGTAGGGCACGCCGAGCCACCGGGCCGCGGCGGCGGCCATCAGCATGGTGGGGGCGAAGTCGTTGACGACGACGACGCTCGGACGCAGGGCCGCGAGGCGCGGCACGATGGCGGGATTGATGTAGAGGTTGCTCACCGCGCTGCGGTACCAGCGCAGGCCCGGCACCACGGCGAAGCGGTAGGCCTCGGGCTCGGGCAGCTCCCAGTGCCGCGCCGCCTCCCGGGCGCTGCAGGCGAGGACGTGGAGAGGCCGGTCCAGGGCCGCCCCCAGGCGCTCGTAGAGGCGGTGCATGTAGGGCGCGCGGGCGCCGATCACGATCACGACGGGTCCGTCGCCGCGCCCGGTTGCGAGGCGGCTCATCGGGCGGCGCGCGTCGGCCCGCCCACCAGGGCATCGATCTGGTAGAGCCCCCAGGCGGGTTCGAGGACGTGGCGGGGCATCAGCAGGAGGTCCTCCGGGCCCCGGGCCACGCCCCGGCGGGTGGTGTGGAAGCTGCGATAGCCGGCCTCGCGGGCCAGCGCCGGGTCGCGGCCCGGGTCGAAGTCGGTGCCGGCCACGCCCCAGGGGCAGGCGAAGTGCCGGACCGGCCGGCCCGTCAGGGCCTCGAGATCCCGGCGCGACCAGGTCAGCTCCTCGGCGACCTCCGTCGCGGTGAGGCGCCCGAGGTTGCGGTGGCGCGTCGAGTGCGACCCGACATCGAGCCCGGCGGCCAGCCAGTCGGCCACGGCGGCGCGGTCCATGTAGCCGGCCCGGTCCCCGCCGGGGGGCGCGTCCACCCAGTCGCTGACGAGGAACAGGATCGCGGGGATCGCGAGCGCCCGCAGCACGGGAAGCGCCACCGCGTGGTTGTCGGCGTAGCCGTCGTCGAAGCTGACCAGGAAGTGGCGCCCCTGCCCGGCCGTGCCGTCGGCGAGGAGGTCGGCGGCCCGGTCGGCCGAGACGAACGTGCCGTGGCGGCCGAGGAAGCGCAGTTGCCGGGCGAAGCGCGCCTGCTCGCGCGGCGCGACGTGGTGGTAGCAGAGGGTGTAGAGCCCGGGCGGGGCGGCCGCCAGCGAGCGGGACAGCGCCCGCACCCGCAGGGCCGCCTCGCGCAGGACGGGCGTGTCGCGGATAAAGTGTTCGAGCGTCCTCGGCATGCCGGGACGTTAGCAGCTTCGCGCCCGATCGGCCGGGATCCGTGGATGATCCCCGGCAGCATTCGCGAACAGCGTTAAATTAAGGATCTTCACAGTCTGCGCGGGAGATCTCCGGTGCGCAGGGAGGGATGACAAGCGTTTCGCCGTAGGAAGGCCCGTCCCGCGAGGGATGCGTCGAGGATACGAGACAGGAAGCTCCGATGAGCGCGGCACTGAGCATCCGTCCCTGCCTGGAGTCCGCCGTCTGGGACGAGGCCGTCTGGGCTCTGCCCCGCGGCAACGTCTTCGCCTCGTGGATGTGGGGCACCTACAAGGCAAAAGTCGGCTGGGACGTGACCCGCCTGATCGTGCGCGACGCCAGCGAGGCGCCGGTGGCGCTGATCCAGTACCAGGTGAAGCGCCGCGGCTTCGTGCGGTTCGTCCTGCTTCAGGGCTGCCCGCTCCTCACCGAGAAGGGCGACAAGCACGCCGAGGCGGTGGTCGCCCTGCTGCTGGAGCACCTCGCCCTCGGGCGCCTCGATCTCCTGGCGGTGAGCTTCGAGCACTTTCAGTCCGACGCGATCGTCCTCGCCCTGCTGGGCCACGGCTTCGTGCCGGCGCAATCGGCCAAGTACTTCACCCTGGAGCTCGACCTGACGGGCGGCACCGAGCCGATCCTGCAGGCGATGGACCAGCGCTGGCGCAAGGCCCTGCGCAAGGCCGAGCGCAACCCGGATCTCACCACCCACTTCCTCACCGACCTCGACGAGCGCCTCGCCGCCTTCGACGCGTTCTGGGAGATGTACGGGGCGCTGCAGGCCCAGAAGGGCTTCCGCGACAGCCTCGACGGGCCGCAGTTCCGCGACCTCGTCGCGCGCGATCCCCATCACCGCATCCTGGAGGTGCGGGAGAAGGGCGAGCGCGTGCTGATCCGGATCGCCCACGTCTCGGGCCGGCGCTTCACCGATTTCTACACGGCCTCGAACGACCGGGCCCGCGCCTGCGCCGCGCCCACCCTGGCGGTCTGGCGCTTCGTCGAGCAGGCCCATGCGGAGGGACGCGAGACCTTCGACTTCGGCGGCATCGACCCGGCCAACAATCGCGGCGTGTTCGAGTTCAAGCACGGCCTGAGCAAGAGGCCGGCCATCAGCGGCCCGCGCTGGATCTATGGCCGCACCCCCCGCCTGCGGGATGCAGCGGCGGCGTTCCTGTCCTATCGCTGACCGGCGCATCCCCCGGAGATCGATGGTCCCGCAAGCCCCCGTGATCCAGCCCCTCGGCGACGAGGCCGGGCTCCTCGCCCGCGCGCGGCGCTTCGCCCGGCGTCCGGCCCTGGCCTCGCTCCTCGACCAGGCCGCGGTCAGCGGCTTCGGCTTCGTCAGCGGCATCGTCACCGCACGCCTCGTCGGCATCGAGGAATTCGGCCTCTTCGTCCTGATCCTGATCGTCACGGCCTTCGCGCAGGGGCTGCACAATGCCCTGGTGACGGCCCCGATGATGACGCTCGCGGCGCAGGGGCGCCGGTCGGCCGCGACCTACGACGCCACCGTCCTGGCCGCCGCACTGCTCGCCGCCCTCATCGCCGCCGCCGGGGTGGCCCTCGCCCTCGTGGGCATCTTCGCCCTGCGCCACCATGCCGTGGAGATTGGCGTGGTCGTCGCGGGGGCCGGGCTCACCGTGGCGCAGAACCTCCAGCTCACCGTGCGCCGGACGCTGTTCGCCCGGGGCCGCGGCCTCGTCGCCGTGGCGATGGACACCGCCCGGGCCGTCGCCTTTCCCCTGGTGCTCGGGGCGGCCTGGTGGGCGGGCCTGCGCCTCGACGCCGCCCTCGCCACCGCGGCCCTGGCGGGGACCGCCCTCGTCACCGCCGCCCCCGTCGCCTACGGCATCTGGCGCGCCCCCCGGCGCGCCCTGCGCCTGAAGCCCGTGATGCGCCGGCACTGGGGCATCGGCCGCTGGATGTTCCCCCTGGTCTTCGTCACCTTCGGGCAGGAGCAGGTGGCCTGGATCCTCGCCGGGATCATGCTCGGCGACGAGGCGATCGGCGGCCTGCGCGCGGCGCAGTACCTCGTGGGCTTCGTCATCATCCTGCTCACCGCCACCGAGAACATCCTGCCCACGGCGGCGGCGCGCGCCTACGAGACCGGCGGCGAGCGGGGTCTCCGCGCCTATCTGGCGAAGGCCGCCCTGACCCTCGGCCCGGTCGTTGCCCTGCTCCTCCTCGCCATCGCGCTCCCGGCGGGGACCTGGCTCACCCTCGTCTTCGGACCGGCCTTCGCGGACTACGCCGCCAGCGTGCGCATCCTGGCCCTCGCGGTCGGCTGCATCTTCCTGCGCGATCTGGCGACCCAGTATTTCCGGGCGATCCGGGATACCGGCCCGGTCTTCCGAGCCTTCGTCGTCAGCCTGGTGGTCTCCCTGGCGATCATGCTGCCGCTCATCGCCTATGCGGGAATCGCGGGGGCGGCCCTCGTCATCACGATCGGGCACGCGGTCTCGGCCACGCACCTGATCCTGACCCTGCGCCGCCGCTCGGCCGGGAGCGGCTGAGGGCGCGGGCCAGATCCGCTCGCGAGACACACCCGCAAACCTCGCCTTCACAAGCTTTTCCCTGCCCCCGTCTTCTCCGACCGAGAGTCGTCGAGACCGTTCGGCGGGCATTTACGATATTGTCGAAGTCCGGCCGCGTTTCGGGAGCAATTCACACCGGTGAAACGCTTCACAGCGGAAGTGTCGTCATCGTCGGACCCGCAGGCCACCAGGGAGGAACACGCGTGCTGAACCTGTTCCTCGTTTTGGCGATCCCCGCCTGGTTCACGATGCTCTATCCCATGGTCCGGCGCAGGCTCGCGGTCGCGGTTCGCCCGCTCGATGCCCGGCTTGTGCTTCCGATGGTGCTCGTCTGCACCTTCGCCTTCATGCCCCTGGTCTTCACGGTGCCGCGCGAAGACGGAAACGCGGTGCTGGAGGAGGGGCTGAGCGCCTCCAACATCATCACCCTGGTGCTCACCGGACTGACCGGCCTCTACCTGTTCGGCAAGATCGCCCTCGACCGGCGCGTGGCGCTGCTGCCCTTCGCGATGCCCTACCTGCCCTTCACCCTGATGATCGGCGTGAACACCCTCAGCGCGGCCTGGTCGATCGTCCCGCCCTACACGCTCTATCGCAGCGCCGAACTGTTCATCTTCTATCACGCCTCGATCGTGATCTTCGACCGGAGCGACATCGAGCGGCGCTTCGCCGACCTGCTGGCGATCATCACCCTGGCCTGGCTCGTCGCGGTGCTGCCGATCATCCTCGACAGCCTGGCGCACGGCATCGTGTTCTCGGCCGCCAAGAACAACATGATGCCCTACGTCTGCGCGATGCTGGGCTTCCTGGTGATCTTCCGGCCGCCCGAGCGGCGCCGGCGGACCTACCTCGCCCTCGCGCTGGCGGGCTTCGTGATCGCGGGCTCGGCCGCCAGCACCGGCGCCCTCGTCGCGGTGGGCCCGGCCTTGCTGATGTCCTCGCGCCGTGCCGTCCTGCGCCGCCTCGGCATCGCGGGCGCCCTCCTGGCCATCGCGGGCTTCGTCCTGCTGATGCTCGACCTCGCGGCCTTCCCGGCGCTCCTCGACCTCCTGGCCACCCTCCTGCAGAAGCCCGCCATCGAGCTCGCCAACGGCACCGGACGCTCGACCTTCTGGCCGACCTTCATCGCGGCGACGCAGGACCGGCTGGCCGGATCGGGCTTCTCGGCCGGCGATCGCTTCATCCAGCTCCTGATCCCGACCACCACCCTGGCCGAGACCCTCGGGCGGGACGACGTCTTCATCACCAGCTCGCACAACATGTTCCTCAGCGCCTGGGCCGGCACCGGCCTGATCGGCCTCGGCTTCGCCCTGGTGGTCCTGCTCACGACCCTGTCGTGGGGCATGAAGCTCGACCTCGGCGGGCGCCGCTTCGTCGCCGCCTGCGTGCTGATGCTGGTGCTCAACGGCATGACGACGCCGGGGATCTTCCAGGACTGGAACGTCAACGTCCTGGCGCTCGCCGGCCTGCTCGCCTTCATCCGCGTCCAGCTGCCGCCGGACGGGCGCGTGCCGGCCTATCCCCGCGCGCCGGCGCCCGCGCCGCGTGCCCGCGCGCCCTCCCCCGAGGCCGGGATCCCGAGCACGTGGCGCATTTCATGAAACGCGCCCCCCACCCGGCGGCTTTCGGCGCACCACGTGCCGAAATCGGCCGGATCGACCGACCGGGCCGGGACTCGGCGGACCCGGGTGTCCCAGGACGGGACGCCTGCGGCCCCGAGCCCCAGCCCTCGCCGATTGCGTAACGGAAAGCGTCCATGGCTGTCATCGAACGCGCCCCACCAGCGATCCTGCAGCACCTCGGTGCCGGCACCGAGACGTCGCGCGAGGCCCTGCCCTGGTTCCTGGACATGGGCGAGGTCGGCCGCATCCTGCGCCGCCGTTGGCTGACCGTGCTCCTGCCGATCCTGGTCCTCCTGGGCCTGGCGGCGGGCTTCCTCGCCCTGCCGGCCCAGTACGCCGCGACGGTCCAGCTCCTCATCGACCCGCGCGGCCTCGCCGTGCTGAAGGACGAGGCCAACCCCCAGGGCCAGGCCAACGAATCCACCCTGCTCCTGGTGGACAGCCAGCTGCGGGTGCTGCAGTCGGACGACGTCCTGCGCAAGGTCGTGGCCACGCAGCACCTCGCCACCGATCCGGACTTCGTGGAGCCCGGCGCCCTCGACCGGATCCGCGCCTGGATCGGACAGATGCTCGGGCGCCCGGCGGAGCCCGAGGCCGACCCCGCCCTGACGGCCCTGCGGGCCCTGCGCGACCGGATGTCGGCCCGGCGCCTGGAGCGCAGCTTCGCGGTCGACGTCTCGGTCTCGTCCAACGACCGCGAGAAATCGGCCCGCCTCGCCCAGAGCATCGCCGAGACCTACCTCGCCACCGAGATCGGCAACCGCTCCGAGGCGATCCGCCGGGCGCGGGAGGGGCTCAACAGCCGCCTCGGCGAATTGCGCGACGGCGTCCAGCAGGCCGAGACCGCGGCCCAGGCCTTCCGCACGAAGAACAACCTCGTGGGCACCCGCACCCAGCTGGTGAGCGAGCAGCAGCTCGGCCAGCTCAGCGACCAGCTCGGCGCCGCCCGCGCCAAGGCCGCGGAGCAGCAGGCGAAGCTGCGCCAGATCGAGGGCGCCGCCGGCGGCGACCCGGCCAAGCTCGATTCGATCCAGGAGGTGCTGCAGTCGCAGACCATCGGGCAGCTGCGCGGCCAGCTCGCCCAGGCCGAGCGCCAGCGCGCCGACGCCGCGCTCAGCCTCGGCGAGCGCCACCCGGCCATGAACGCCTCGGACGTGCAGGTGCGCAGCGCCCGCACCCAGCTCGATGCCGAGGTGAAGCGCATCGCCGCCGCCATCCGCAACGAGTACCGCGCCAGCCTCGCCAACGTCACCGAGCTCTCGCAGGCCCTGGAGAAGCGCAAGGCCGAGGCCCTGAAGGTCGGCGACAGCTTCGTGAAGCTGCGCGAGCTGGAGCGCCAGGTCGAGGCGCGGCGCGGCGTCTACGAGGCCTTCCTGGTGCGCACGCGCGAACTGCAGGAGCAGCAGCAGCTCGACACCTCCACCTCGCGCATCATCTCGCCCGCCCTGCCGCCGACCCGGCGCCAGGGGCCGCCCGCCGCCCTCGTCCTCGCGGCCGCCCTCGTGGCGGGCCTGGGGCTCGGAATCGGCGGCAGCCTGACGGCCGAGCAGTTCAGCGGACGCATCCGCTCGCGCACCCGCCTCGAGACCCGGACCCAGCGCCTCGTGCTCGGACTGCTGCCGTCGCTGCCGCGGGGCGTCCGCAACGGGACGGACCGCCTGGGCAGCGGCCCCTACGAGGTCGCGATCACCCGCCTGCGCAACCGCCTGCGGCGCGACCTGCCGGCCAAGCGCCCGCACGTCATCGTGGTCACCTCCGCCGACGACGTCGCCGGCCGCTCGATGCTCGCCCTCGACTACGCCGCCTCGGCCGCCCAGGAGAACGAGCGCGTCCTCCTGGTCGACGCCTCCGCCGACGGCACCGTCACCCGCGAGGTCGGGCTGCCGCCCCGGCGCGGCGGGCCCCCGGTTCCGGGCCGGTCCGACCTCTCCGACGTGCTGGTGCGCCACCGTTCGGGCCTCGCCCTGATCCCGCAGGACGGCCAGACCGCGCGCAGCGATCTGCGCAGCTACGTCGACAGCATCCTGGGCACCCAGGACGCCTACGACCTCGTGGTGATCCATGTGGGCCTGATCGGCGCCGACGCCATCGCCGAGCGCCTGGCGGCCGATCCCCGGGTCACGGCGGTGCTCGTCACCGTCCGCCACGGCCGCAGCCGCTACGCCACCCTCGACCGGGCGCTCGCGGCCATCGGCCCGCGCCCCTTCGTCGGCCTCGTGCTCACCGAGGCCGAGGCGCTCGACTGAGGCGCGGTACGCCCCCGTCAGGCGGGGGTGTTGGCGCCGAGGTGGCGGTCGAAATAGCCGATCGTGTGCATCAGCCCCTCCCGGAGCGAGACCGTCGGCTCCCAGTCGAGGACCGCCTTGGCCTGGGCGATGTCGGGCCGGCGCTGGCGCGGATCGTCCGGGGGCAGCGGGCGGGCGACGACGCGGGAGCGCGAGCCGGTCAGCTCGATCACCAGGTCGGCGAGTTCGCGGATCGAGAACTCCCCGGGATTGCCGAGGTTGATCGGGCCCGTGACCGCGGGGCCGGTCTCCATCAGGCGCAGGAAGCCGTCGATGAGATCGTCGACGTAGCAGAAGGCCCGGGTCTGCGAGCCGTCGCCGTAGATCGTGATGTCCTCGTTGCGCAGGGCCTGGACCACGAGGTTGGACACCACCCGCCCGTCGTTGGGGTGCATGCGCGGGCCGTAGGTGTTGAAGATGCGCGCGACCTTGATCGAGAGCTTGTGCTGGCGGTGGTAGTCGAAGAACAGCGTCTCGGCGCAGCGCTTGCCCTCGTCGTAGCAGGAGCGATACCCGATCGGATTGACCCGGCCCCAGTATTCCTCCGGCTGCGGATGCACCTCCGGGTCGCCGTAGACCTCGCTGGTGGAGGCCTGGAAGATCTTGATCTTCAGGCGCTTGGCCAGCCCCAGCATGTTGATCGCCCCGATGACGCTGGTCTTGGCGGTCTGCACCGGATCGAACTGGTAGTGCACCGGCGAGGCCGGACAGGCGAGATTGTAGATCTCGTCCACCTCGACGTAGAGCGGGAACGTCACGTCGTGGCGCATGAACTCGAAGCGCGGATGGTCGAGCAGCGGCGCGATGTTGCGGCGGGATCCGGTGAAGAGGTTGTCGACGCAGAGCACCTCGTGGCCCTGCTCCAGCAGGCGCTCGCAGAGGTGGGAGCCCAGGAAGCCCGCCCCGCCGGTGACCAGAACCGTCTTCGTCTCACCGTATCGCATGCCGGATCCGAACTGACTCGCGTTGCAGGATGATGCCGTTGGGGTGGTCGGGGTGGAGGCCGGCGATCGCTGCCCCAGCGCGCAGCAGGTCCGCGATCATGGAGCGGCCGCCACCGTATCGACCCGCGCAACCGATGTCTCCGCGGCGAGCGCGGCCGTGCAGGCCCCGCGCCGTCGATCCCGTGAGGAGATTTCGTGGGACTGGAAGCGAAGCTGCGCGCCGCTGCTGCAGCAAGGCGGCAGGGGGATCATCTTGGCGATACTTGTCGGTGTGACGGGTCCAAGCATCCAAAACGCGGTCGCGCTCGTCTCTCGCTACGTCCTCGTCGGATACCAGCCCATCGCCCGCGCGCTTCAACATACGCTAACGGCGCCGTGATCGGCGCCGAATTCACGAGAAAAAATTCCCGTCCGGGCCAGGGAACAACCGGGGGCCGCGTGCGGTTTGGGCGCTATTTTGCCGGCGCGGCCACGGGGGATGGGGCGAGCTGCGCGTCGCGGTCCAGGCGCGCGAGATCCGCCCGCCACACCACCGCACCCGCCGCGTCGCGCACCGTGCCGAAGCGCGCCACGCCCTGCGCGGGTGCGTCGGCCGGCAGGTGCAGGCCGTCCGGACCGCGATTGCCGGACCGGACCTGCTCGTCGGCCCGGGCGCCGTCGCCGAACCGGAACGGGTCGCTGCCGAGGAAGACGTTCCCGGTCAGGCTGTTGCGCGCCGCCGCGGGATCGTCCTGCAGGATCGTGGCGAGGCCGGGATAGCGGGCGCGCCAGAGCTTGGAGCCGACCGGCATCGCCGCGAAGGCCGCCCGCAGCTCCGATTGCGGGTCGGTGATCGCGTCCCTGGCCCAGGTCCGGCCGCGGGCATCGACGTGAATGGCCGGGCTCGACTCGACGAACAGGTTGTCGGCGACGCGGTTGTCGCGGCCGCCGCCGAGGAAGACGGGCTGATCGACGCGCACGAACAGATTGTCCCGCACGGTGAAGCCGCTCGCCATGTCGTCGAGGTAGACGCCCTTGATCTCGAAGCCCGGCGCGGCGCGGATGTCGTGCAGGTAATTGTGCGCGATCACCGTGCCGCGGGCGGTCCAGTCACGGCCGGAATAGATCGCGCCGCTATCCGTCGAGCCGGACAGGACCCGGGCGATCTCGTTCCAGGCGACCCGGTGGGCGTTGCCGCGCAGCAGGATCGCGTACTCGTCGGTGTCGTGGATGTAGTTGCCCTCCACGACCTGGCCGACGCCCTCGAGGGTGATCGCCGGGCTCTGGGTCCGGGCCAGCTGCGCGTAGTTGCGGATCCGGCAATCCCGCACGAACAGCCCGGCCGGACTCAAGGCCGCCCGGTCCCCGCCCGACAGGTGGAGGGCGCCGATGCCGGTCTCCGCCACGCGGCTGAGTTCGAGGCCGCTGGCGGTCGCGCGCGCGATCGACAGGGCTCGGCCGGGGGTTCGGCGCAGGGTCACGCCGGACAGGACGACGTCGGTGGCATCCGCGACCCGCACGAGGTCGCCGCGCGCCTGTTCGAGGGTCAGGCCGGAGAGGCGCAGGTGCGACGCGCCCTCCACCACCACCAGCCCGTCGGTGATCGCCACCTCGGGCGCAGCGGCGGGATCGCGCGGCCAGACCAGGAGGACGCCCCAGCCGACGTCGCGCCACCACTCGCCGGGCGCGTCGAGTTCGGCGAGGGCATGGACGATGCGGTAACGGGCACCCGGCACAATCCCCTCGTAGGGCTGGCTCCCGAGGGTCAGGCGCTTGGCCGCTCCCTCGAGGCCGACCACCGGAAAGGCCTCGAACAGCCAGTCCCAGTGCCAGTAGCCCTCGGCCCACAGGTCGGGCTCGCCGCGCCAGCCGGCCATGCGCCCGTCCGACGCGGTGAAGCCGGCGGCATCGCCGGAGACGGCCGACACCTTCGCCCAGCCCTGATTCGGCCAGCGCGCGGGCCAGAGCGCCCCGGCTCCGTCGAAGACGGCGAAGTTCACCCGGGCGTCGCGTTGCGCGAGGGTGCGCGGCTCCTGGATGCGGGGTTCGAGACCGGCCGATACCGGCAGCCGATAGGCGCGGACCTGCGCGCGGGCGGCGGGGGGCAGGCGCGCGAGCAGGTCGGCGGGAATGCCGCCCGGGGCGGGCTGCAGGGGGATGGAGCCGACGAGGCGGCTGCTGCCGTCCGGGCTGCCGCGCACCACCAGGGGATCGGCGGCCGTGCCGCTATCCTCGGGACCGAACCGGACCGGCTCGGCGAGGCGGTGCGGGCCCGGCGCGAGGGCAATCGCGATCGGCCGGCGCGGATCGGATCGGCGCCAGGTGCGGCGCAGGGACAGGGCTTCCGGCAGGGTGGCGACGACGGCGTTGCCGACCGCGCGCTTCGGGGTGGCCCCTGAAGTGGGAGCGCCGCTCGGATCGACGGTGATGACGACGGGCTCGGCGGCGCGAACCGCGACCTGCATCACCGTTAGGAAGAGGAAGGCCGCAAGGCCGGCCCGGAGACGAAACGCAGTGACGTTCCGTCTGTGGTCCCGGCGGATCCGGGTCAGGCCGCCTGGATTCCGATTGCTTGGCCCCAAGCGACACCCCTCGATCCACCGCCCCCCAACCCCGGGATAACGGCCGGGGGGGCGACGATGACCTTAGGCGGTCGGGTAGGAGAACACACCCACCGACTTGTGGAACTGCACGGTCTCGCGCGCCCGGTGGCGGCGGGCCTTGTCGAGCAGGCGGCTGTCGAGGCGATCGCCACCGATATCGGCGAACTGCTGATCGGTCAGATCCGCGATCTGGCGCGCCGAGGCGTTCTCCTTCCAGGAGGAACGGATGTGGTTGATGATCGAATGTACCATGGGAGTCAGGGTCCGAAACTGTTCGTGCCACGAGGAACATCGCCCCGTCGCCATGGCCCTGATGTAGGCTTCGCCGCAGCGCAGCACGAGGGCTGATGCGGCCGGTCTGCTATGCAGGGTGGACATGAAACGGGCAGGGATTGCTTAAGCCCTGCGCAGAACACCCCTAAATCCCTCTTGACGCTCGATTTTCAACGCGCGCAGCCCGGTCCTCGTGGAGCCCCCTGCCCAAAGCCCCGGCAGACCCGTCGCGGCGCGTGTGCGGTGCAGCACGGATATCCCGGAACCGGACAGTTTCGCCCGGCAGGTCGATGCCCCGCGGCGGCTCTCCCTACTCGGCCGCGGCCTCGTAGGGCTGTGCCGCGAGGCCGTCGGCCAGGAAACCGCCGGACTGGCGCGCCCACAGGCGGGCATAGAGCCCGCCGCCGGCGATCAGCTCGGCATGGGTGCCCTCCTCGATGACCCGTCCGGCATCGAGGACGATGAGGCGGTCGAGGGCCGCGATGGTGGAGAGCCGGTGCGCGATGGCCAGCACCGTCTTGCCCTCCATCAGGGTGTCGAGGCTCTCCTGGATCGCCGCCTCCACCTGGGAATCGAGGGCCGAGGTCGCCTCGTCGAGGATGAGGATCGGCGCGTCCTTCAGGATGACCCGCGCGATGGCGATGCGCTGGCGCTGGCCGCCGGAGAGCTTCACGCCGCGCTCGCCCACCTGGGCGTCGTAGCCGGTGCGGCCCTTGTGATCGATGAGGTCCCGGATGAACGTGTCGGCCTGGGCGAGGCGCGCGGCGCGCTCCACCTCGGCCTGGGTCGCGTCGGGGCGGCCATACGCGATGTTGTCGCGGATCGAGCGGTGCAGCAGCGAGGTGTCCTGGGTGACCATGGCGATGGCGCTGCGCAGCGACCCCTGCGTCACCCCGGCGATGTCCTGGCCGTCCACGCGGATGCGGCCGCCCTCGAGGTCGTGCAGCCGTAGCAGCAGAGAGGTGATCGTGGTCTTGCCGGCGCCGCTGACGCCGACGAGGCCGACCTTCTCGCCCGGCCGGATGTGCAGGTTCAGGCCCTCGATGATCGCGGCGTCGTCGCGGCCGTAGTGGAAGCTGACGTTCTCGAAGCGGATGTCGCCGCCCGTGACCGCCAGGGTCCCGGCCTCGGGCCGGTCGGTGATGGCGTGCGGACGCGCGATCGTCTGCATGCTCTCCTGGATGACGCCGACATTCTCGAAGATGCCCCGCACGGTCTGCATCACCCAGCCCGACATCGCCATCAGGCGCAGGACCAGGGCGAGCCCGGCCGAGGCCTCGCCCGTGGTCATGCCCCCGCGCTGCCACAGGAGCACGCAGACGCTGGCGGTGGAGAGGATCAGCAGGCTGTTGAGGAGGCCGAGCAGGGTCGTGGTGCTGCTCACCAGCCGGAACTGGTGCAGGTAGGCCTTGGTGTGCACGTCGACGGCATCGCGCACCGCCGCCCGCTCCTCGCGGTCGCGGGCGAAGAGCTTGACGGTCAGGATGTTGGTGTAGCTGTCGACGATGCGCCCGATCAGGGCCGAGCGGGTGTCGGCCGTCACCAGCGAGCGGGACCGCGCCCGGGGCACGAACCAGCGCGTCAGGGCGGCGTAGGCTGCGATCCAGACCACCACGGGCAGGGCGAGCCAGAGGGAGATCGAGCCGAACAGGCCCACCGCCGTCACGGCGTAGATCGCGACGTAGAGCAGGGTGTCGATGAACACGACGGCGAGCTCGCGCACCGCCGGCCCGACCTGCACCACCCGGTTGGCGAGGCGCCCGGCGAAGTCCGCCTGGAAGTACGAGAGCGAGTGCCCGAGGGTGTAGAGGTGCGTGCGCCAGCGGATCTGGTTCGTGGCCTGCGGCACGATGAGCTGGTTCGACAGGATCTCGTGCAGCCAGATCGTGATGGGGCGCACCACCAGCAGGAGGCCGGCCGCCAGCATCAGGCCCGTGCCGTGCTCCTGCCACAGGGTGGCGCGGTCGGCCTTGTTCAGGAGGTCGATGAACCAGCCCATGAGCAGGTAGAGCGAGGCCTCCACCGACCCCGCCAGCACCGCCACCACGAACAGGATCGCCAGGGCGCCGCGGATCGGCCGGAGGTAGAAGCTCGCGAAGCCCAGCACGGATTTCGGCGGCATGCGACCGTCGTCGAACGGCGCGAAGGTGTCGATCCGGCGCTCGAGCCAATCGAGAAACATGAGACCATCCGGTTGCTGCAGCGCTCCCTTAGCTATGCCGCCTTGACCGTCTGCCAACCGGGGAGCGATGCCGCACGGACCCGCCCGCTCCGTATGAGACGCCGCCGATGCTCCGCCTCGCCCTCTACCAGCCCGACATTCCGCAGAACACCGGCACCCTCCTGCGCCTGGCCGCATGCCTCGGCGCCGCCGTCGAGATCATCGAGCCGGCGGGCTTCGACGTCTCCGACCGGCACCTGCGCCGCTCGGGCCTCGACTACCTCGACCGGGTCGCCGTCACCCGCCACCGTTCGTGGGACGCGTTCTCGGCGTGGCGGCGGGCGGAGAACATCCGCCTCGTCCTCGCCACGACCCGGGGCGCCCTGCCCTACACCGACTTCGCCTACCGCGACGGCGACTGCCTGCTGATGGGCCGGGAATCGGCCGGCGTGCCCGAGGCCGTCCACGCCGCGGCGGATGCCCGCGTGGTGGTGCCCATCCGCCCCGACCTGCGCTCGCTCAACGTCGCGGTCTGCGCCGCCATGATCCTGGGCGAGGCCCTGCGCCAGACCGGCGGCTTCCCACGCGCGGATTGAACGACGTGCAATCTCGCACTTGAACAGTGTTCAAAAGCTGCGACAACCGGGGGGTGGACAGCAGCCACCGACCCGGAGCCCGACGATGCTCAGACTGTTTCGTACCCTCGCCCGCGGCGCCGCCGCCCGCGCCGAAGAAGACCTGTTCGACCGCAACGCGCTCCTGATCCTCGACCAGCAGGTCCGCGAAACCCGCGCCGCCCTGGAGCGGAGCCGGCAGGCGCTGGCCGCCTCGGTGGCGGGCGACCGGGCCGAGGAGCGCCGCCTCGCAGACGTCGAGGCCCGCGCCGCCGACCTCGAGACCCGCGCCGTGGCGGCGCTCCAAGCCGGCCGCGACGACCTCGCGGCGGAGGCCGCCGAGGCGATCGCCGAGTTGGAAGCCGAGCGCGACGCGATCCGCACCGCCCGCAGCCGCTTCGCCGCCGAGCTGGCCCGCATCCGGGCAACGGTCGCGGACGCCACCCGGCGCCAGGCGGAGCTCGAGCGGGGTCGGCGCCTCGCCGCCGCGGCCGAGGCGGCCCGTCGCCTGCGGGTGAGCCCGGCCCCGCAGGACCGCGGCACGCTGCAGGGCCGCGCCACGCTACAGGACCGCGCCACCCTGAAGGAGGCCGAGGCGACCCTGGCGCGCCTGCGCAGCCTCCAGGCCGAGGCCGACGACACCGAGGCGGCCCTGCGCGAGGCCGAGCCGGGCGCCGACATCGCCGAGCGAATGGAGCGCGCCGGCTTCGGCCCGAGCGCCCGCCCGGCCCCGTCCGCGATCCTCGAGCGCCTGCGCGCCCGGGCCGAAGCGCCCCGCGAGCCGACCGCCTGACCCGTTCCAAACCCCGACCGCACCGCACGCCAAGGAGCACGACCATGACCAACGAGACCACGCAGCATTCCGGCGCCTGGGTCGCCTTCACCTACGCGTCGTTCCTGGGGTCCGCCGCGATGGTGGGCCTCGGCATCCTGTTCATGCCCATCGACATCTGGATCAAGGGCTACCTCGCCATGGGCACGATCATGCTCGTGCAGTCCTGCATCACCGCCACCAAGACCATCCGCGACGTCCACGAGGGCCGGCGCATGGTCAACCGGATCGAGGACGCCAAGACCGAGCGACTGCTGATGTCCGTCAAGGATTGAGCGCCGCGCTCCGGCGAATTGACGGCCGGGCGGCGGGATGGGACATCCCCCGGCATGACCATGCCCGAATCCTCCGTCCCCCCGCTGCCCGAGGCCGAGCGCGACGCCGTGAAGGCCGCGGCGACGGCGTGGTTCACCACCCTGCGCGACCGGATCGTCGCCGCCTTCGAGACCCTGGAGGCCGAGGCCACGGGCCCCTTCCACCCCGACGCCCCGGCCGAGCCCGGCACCTTCGTGAAGACTCCCTGGCAGCGCACCGACCACAGCGGCGCGCCCGGCGGCGGTGGCACCATGGCGATGATCAAGGGCCGGGTGTTCGAGAAGGCCGGCGTCCACGTCTCGGCCGTGCACGGCGAGTTCGCGCCGGAGTTCCGCGCCCAGATGCCGGGCGCCGCCGAGGACCCGCGCTTCTTCGCCACCGGGATCTCGCTGATCGCGCATCCCTGGAACCCCAACGTGCCCACCGTCCACATGAACACCCGCTTCGTGGTGACCACGAAGACGTGGTTCGGCGGCGGCGCCGACCTGACCCCCGTGCTCGACCGGCGCCGGACCCAGGACGACCCGGATTCCCTGACCTTCCACGCGGCCATGCGGGAGGCCTGCGACGCCCACGCCCCGGCCGCCGACTACGCCCGCTACAAGGCCTGGTGCGAAGAGTACTTCCACCTGAAGCACCGCAACGAGCCGCGCGGCATCGGCGGGATCTTCTACGACTATCACTGGACCGGCGACCCGACGGCCGACCTCGCCTTCACCCGCGACGTCGGCGGAGCCTTCCTGAAGGCCTACCCCGCCATCGTGCGCGCCAACCTGGCGACGCCCTGGACCGAAGCGGACCGGCTGGAGCAGCAGGTCCGGCGCGGGCGCTACGTCGAGTTCAACCTGCTCTACGACCGCGGCACGATCTTCGGCCTGAAGACCGGCGGCAACGTCGCCTCGATCCTGTCGTCGCTGCCCCCGACGGTGCGCTGGCCGTGAGCACCCCGGCCGCCCCTCCGGCGGACATCACCGAGACCAACCGTGCGGTGGCGCGCAGGCTGGCGGGGGCCTTCGGCGGCGCGCCCTCCGTCGCCCGGCACGCCGACGAGACCGGGCGCAGCCACGTCGACATCCTGACCTGCCGCGACGCCCCGCGCCCCGGCCTCACCACCTGCGCGACGGTGACCCTGGCCAACCACCCGCTCTACCGGGACGGCGCGGAGTTTCCCGGGCGCTGCGAAATCCTGGGCGTGAGCAGCGACCCGGACGTGGCGCGCATGCTGGCGGCCTGCGCCTTCCGGGTCATCGACGGCCGCTGGTTCCTGGCCCCCGGCATCGTCTTCCCCGGCCTGCTCACGGGCCTCTCAGCGCGCCTCGCCCACGTCCTGTTCGTGCCGCCTGCGCTGTTCGCGGCCGGGCTGGAGGCGCCGGCCGCCGCCGACACGGCGCTGGCCTTCCTCCAGGCGGTGCCGATCTCGGAGGCCGAGTACGCCTTCGCGCAGGAGGCCGGGGGCGATGCCCTGGAGGACCTGTTCGCCGACCGTGGCACCGACCTCTTCGACCTCCAGCGGCCCTCGGTGCTCTGATGGCCGAGACCGACAGCAAGGCGGAGCCCACGCGCGACCTGCCGACCCGCTTCGCCCCGCAGCAGGACGCGGCCCTGAAGGCGATTTCCGACTGGCGCAAGTCCGGCGGCCAACAGGTGTTCCGCCTGTTCGGCTATGCCGGCACCGGCAAGACCACCCTCGCCCGCCGCATCGCCGACGACGTCGAGGGCACGGTGGTGTTCGGCGCCTTCACGGGCAAGGCCGCCTCGGTGATGCGCCAGAAGGGCTGCCACGACGCCGCGACGATCCACAGCCTGATCTACCGCACCAAGGAGACGGAGGATGGCGGCCCGGCCTTCACCCTGAACCGGACCGGGCCGGTCTCGAAGGCCGAGCTCATCGTCATCGACGAGTGCTCGATGGTGGATTCCGATCTCGGCAACGACCTCCTGTCCTTCGACCGGCCGGTGCTGGTGCTCGGCGACCCGGCGCAGCTGCCGCCGGTGCGCGGGGGCGGCTTCTTCACCGAGGCCGAGCCCGACGTGATGCTCACCGACGTCCACCGCCAGGCCGCCGACGACCCCATCGTCCGCATGGCGATGACGGTGCGCGAGGGCGGGCGCCTCACCATCGGCGACTACGGCGAGAGCCGCATCGTCTCGCGCCGGTCCATCGATCCGGCCGTGGTGCTGCAGGCCGACCAGGTGCTGGTGGGCATGAACAAGACCCGGCGGCTCTACAACAACCGCCTGCGCGAGCTCGCCGGCCACACCGACCCGATGCCGGCGGTGGGCGAGAAGCTCGTCTGCCTGCGCAACGACCGCACCAAGGGGCTCCTCAACGGCTCGACCTGGACCGTGCACGCCCAGCGCTCGTCGCCGCGCTCGGACACGGTGCGCCTCGACGTGGTGCCGGAGGACGACCCGGCCCTGCGCCGCCGCCCGGTGGACATCAAGGTCCTCAAGGCCGTGATGTCCGGCTCCGAGGAGGAGATCCCGGCCTTCCTGAAGCGCGAGACCGACGAGTTCACCTACGGCTACGCCCTGACGGTCCACAAGGCGCAGGGCTCGCAATGGGACGACGTCGTGCTGTTCGACGAGTCCTTCGCCTTCCGCGAGCACCGGGCGCGCTGGCTCTATACCGGCCTGACCCGGGCGGCGAAGCGGATCACCGTGGTGGTGTAGGGCGGCTTGCGCAGCCCCCACCCCTCGGGGACAACGGAGGCGAACGCGGGGAGATTCGCATGACCTTGACCGGACGTTGCCGCTGCGGCGTCATCCACTACGTGGCCGAGGGCGAGCCGAGCCACAGCGCCCTGTGCCACTGCACCGATTGCCGGCGGTCCTCGGGCGCGCCGGCGGTGGGGTTCGCGCTGTTCCCGGACGACCGGATCACCATCACCGGCACCCCGTCCGTCTACGAATCCTCGCCGGGCGTCCGTCGCGAATTCTGCGGGACCTGCGGCACCGGCCTGTTCTACCGCAACGCGGCGGTGTTTCCCGGCCAGGTCGACCTCCACACGGCGACCCTGGACGATCCCGACGCCCTGCCCCCGTCGATCCGCATCCAGGTCGCGGACGCCCCCGAATGGTTCGGTCGCTTCGACGCGCTGCCGGCCTTTCCGCGCTATCCGGGATAGGCGGCGACGCCGGCGACGCTTGGAGCCGGCCCCGCGAGCGACTACGTGAGCGGGGTTCCCAACCGAACCGGAGCCTGACTTGTCCCATTCCGAAGCGAGCGGTCCGCCGCAGATGCACGCCACGACGATCCTGATGGTCCGCAAGGGCGGCCGGGTGGTGATCGGCGGCGACGGGCAGGTCAGCCTCGGCCAGACCATCGTCAAGGGCAATGCCCGCAAGGTCCGACGTCTCGCCAAGGGTTCGGTGATCGGCGGCTTCGCGGGGGCCACCGCCGATGCCTTCACGCTGTTCGAGCGGCTGGAGGCCAAGCTCGAGCAGTATCCGGGGCAGCTGACCCGGGCCTGCGTCGAGCTGACCAAGGACTGGCGCACCGACCGCTACCTGCGCCGCCTGGAGGCGATGATGCTGGTGGCCGACAAGGAGGTCAGCCTCCTGCTCTCGGGCGCAGGCGACGTCCTGGAGCCGGAGAGCGGCGTGATGGCGATCGGTTCGGGCGGGAACTACGCCCTGTCGGCCGCCCGCGCCCTCGAGGACAGCAGTCACGACGCAGAAGAGATCGTTCGCCGGGCGATGCGGATCGCTGCCGAGATCTGCGTCTATACGAATGACAGCCTGGTGATCGAGACCTTGGAAACGGCCGAGAGCTGATCGCGGGCCGACTCGTTAACCGAAGTTTTCGAGACACTGTTTACGAGCTTGAATCAACGCTCGTGGCAGGGTCCCGAACATGACGATCAAGGCGAAGATACTGTTGTTCGTCCTGGCCTGCGGGGCGATCACCCTGGTGGTCGCCGGCGTCGGGATCGCCACCCTCTCGGCCTTCAACGACGCGATGGTCGAGTCCCGGCAGGCGGCCCGCCGGGCCCTCGACGCGGCCAACGTCAACCGGCTCGTGAGCAACGTCGTCCTCGAATCCCGTGGCGTCTACGCCGCCAAGGACACGGCGGACGCGCAGAAATACGCCGACCGGATGCGCCAGAACCTGACGGCGATGAACGACCTCCTCGGCGCCCTGGGCCGCCGGGTCCCCGAGGCGGAGCGGGCGCCGTTCGATCGGGTGCTGCAGGGGGCGGCCACCTTCACCAGCCTGCGCCAGGAGATCGCCCGGGCGGGAACCGCCCTCGCCCCGAAGGCGGCGGCGGATCTCGGCTTCAACGAAGCCAACCGCGCCAACCGGCAGGCCTTCCAGGATTCCATCGACGCCCTGGTGGCCGGCGGCCAGGCCCAGGTCGCTGCCATCGATGCCGCCACCGACACCCTCTACGACGGCCGACTGACCCTGCTGATCGTCCTGGCCGCGGGCGGCACCCTCGCGAGCCTCGTGCTCGGCCTCCTGATCGGGCACCGGCAGATCGCGGCGCCCCTCGCCCGGGTCACCGCGGCCATCCGGCGCCTGTCGGAGGGCCAGCTCGACCTGCCGCCCGTGAAGCCGGGCCGCGACGAGATCGGCGCGATCTGGTCCAGCATGCAGGTCTTCGCCCGCTCCATGCGGGAGACCGAGACCCTGCGGGCGACGCAGGACGAGGCCGCCGGGCTCGCCTCCACCCGCCGCCGCACCGAGCGGACCGAGCTGGCCGACCGCTTCCAGGGCAGCGTCGGCGCCCTCGTGGGCGACCTCTCCGACGCCGCCGCCGCCATGGAGGAGACCGCCCGCTCGATGTCGGCCCAGGCCGAACGCACCAACCTGCAATCCGCCGCCGTGATGCGCGCCGCCCAGGAGACGGCGCAGAACGTCCAGGCCGTGGCCGCCGCCACGGAGGAGCTCGCCGCCACCGCCAACGAGATCGGCCAGCAGGTCGGCCAGACCTCGGCCGCCGCGGCCAATGCCGTCGAGAGCAGCCGCCAGACCAATGCCCGGGTCGAGGCTCTGGCCGAGGGCGCCGCCCGCATCGGCGACGTCGTCGCCCTGATCTCGAACATCGCCGGCCAGACCAACCTGCTGGCGCTGAACGCCACCATTGAGGCGGCCCGGGCCGGCGAGGCGGGCCGCGGCTTCGCCGTGGTCGCCACCGAGGTGAAGACCCTCGCGGCCCAGACCGCCAAGGCGACGGACGAGATCACGGCGCAGATCGGCATGATCCAGGCCGCCACCCGCGAGACCGTCGAGGCGATCCGGGAGATCGGCACGACCATCGGCAGCGTGCACAGCATCGCCCTCGGCGTCGCGGCGGCGGTGGAGGAGCAGCAGGTCGCCACGCAGGAGATCGCCCGCAACGTCAGCGACGCCGCCCGCGGCACCCACGACGTCACGGAGACCATGGCCGAGGTCCAGGGTGCCGCGGTGGAGGTGGGTGCCGGAGCCGCCCAGGTCCTCGCCTCGGCGGCGGAGCTCGCCCGCCGCTCCAGCGCCCTCGACGGCGAGGTCACGCACTTCGTCGGCTCGATCCGCGCCGCCTGAGACACGGGAACGACTGGAAAGGGCGAGGCGGCGCGCTTAAGTCGGGGGCGTGCGTCGTCCACCCCCTTCCCGCCCGACGCGGCATCGCCCTCGCCCTGCGCGGGGTGACCCACCGCGAGGTTCCGTCGTGATCACCGCCGACCACCTCCGCCGCGCCGTGGCCGAGGGCATCATCACCGAGATCCAGGCCGCATCCCTCGATCGCCTAGCGCGGGCGAACGGGGGGCCGGACACCGGCCGCGACGAACCCCGTGACGACGAGCGCCTGCGCTTCGTCTCGGGCTTCGCCGACATCTTCGTCACCCTCGGGCTGTTCCTGTTCCTCGGCGCCTGCGCGCATTTCGGCCTGTCGACCCTCGGCCCGGCGACCGGCTACGCCCTGATCGCCGCCCTCGCCTGGGGCCTCGCCGAGTTCTTCACCCGCCGGCGCCGGATGGCCCTGCCGAGCCTCGTGCTCCTCGTGGTCTTCGCCCTGGCGGTGCAGTCGGCAGCGGCCTTCGCCCTCGCCGGAGGGGGCGGCGCCGGTGCGAGCTGGCCGACCCCCCTCGACCTCACGGCCGATCCCCGCTCGGGCCCGCTGCCGCTGATCGGCGGCGCCCTGGCGACCCTCGCCCTCGTCACCCTGCACTACCGGCGCTTCTCCGTCCCGATCACGGTGGCGGCCGGGGCGGCGGCGCTCTGCGCCCTCGTCTTCGGATTGCTGCTCGCAGCGGCGCCGGACCTGACGCGCGCGGGGCGCAACGGCCTGTTCATCGCGGCCGGCCTCGGCGTCTTCGCCCTCGCGATGCGCTTCGACCTGTCGGATCCGGCCCGCGTCACCCGGCGCACCGACATCGCCTTCTGGCTGCACCTGCTGGCCGCCCCGCTCATCGTCCACCCGATCCTGGGCAACCTGACCGCCGGCGGCGGCCAGGCGGCGACCCTCGGCGTGCTGGCGATCGTCCTCGGCCTCGCGGGCATCGCCCTGGCGGTGGACCGCCGGGCCCTCCTGGTCTCCGGCCTGGTCTATGCCGGGCTCGCCCTCGGCGCCCTGGTGCGCGGGGCGGGCTTCGCCGGCAACACCGTCCCCTTGAGCCTTCTCACCCTCGGGGCCTTCATCCTGGCGCTCAGCGCCGGATGGCACCCCTTGCGCGCCCTCACCCTGCGCGCCCTCCCCCGCCCCCTGGCAGCCCGGCTGCCGCACCCGATCGGAGCGTGATGACCACCTTCTCTCCCCGCGAGATCGTCTCGGAACTCGACCGCTTCATCGTCGGGCAGGCGGATGCCAAGCGCGCCGTCGCCATCGCCCTGCGCAACCGCTGGCGCCGGCAGCAGCTCACCGGCCCCTTGCGCGAGGAGGTCGCCCCGAAGAACATCCTCATGATCGGGCCGACGGGCTGCGGGAAGACCGAGATCGCCCGCCGCCTCGCGCGCCTCGCCGGGGCCCCGTTCCTCAAGATCGAGGCCACCAAGTTCACCGAGGTCGGCTATGTCGGCCGCGACGTGGAGCAGATCGTGCGCGACCTCGTGGAGGTCGGCATCGGCCTCAAGCGCGAGGAGAAGCGGCGCTCGGTGAAGGCCAAGGCCGAGGCCGCCGCCGAGGCCCGCATCCTCGACGCCCTGGTCGGGCCGACCGCGAGCCAGGCCACCCGCGACAGTTTCCGGAAGAAGCTGCGGGCGAGCGAGCTCGACGACAAGGAGGTCGAGATCGAACTCACGGGCGCCGCCCCGGGCGGCCTGCCGATGTTCGAGATCCCCGGCATGCCCGGCGCCTCCATGGGCGCGGTCAACCTCGGCGACATGCTCGGCAAGGCGCTGGGCGGCCAGAAGGGCAAGCCGCGCCGGATGACGGTCAAGGACGCCTACGCGCCGTTGCTGGCCGAGGAATCCGACAAGCTCGTCGACGCCGAATCCCTGACGCAGGAGGCGATCCGCGAGGTCGAGGACAACGGCATCGTCTTCCTCGACGAGATCGACAAGATCTGCGCCCGCGAGGGCCGCTCTTCGGCGGACGTCTCCCGCGAGGGCGTGCAGCGCGACCTCCTGCCCCTGATCGAGGGCACCACGGTGGCGACGAAGCACGGGCCGGTGAAGACCGACCACATCCTGTTCATCGCCAGCGGCGCCTTCCACGTCTCGAAGCCCTCGGACCTGCTGCCGGAGCTGCAGGGCCGCCTGCCGATTCGGGTCGAGCTGCAGCCGCTGACCGTCGAGGATTTCCGCCAGATCCTGACCTCGACGGAGGCGAGCCTGCTGAAGCAGACCGTGGCGCTGATGCAGACCGAGGGCGTCACCCTCGCCTTCAGCGACGACGCGGTGGACGCCCTCGCCCGGGTCGCCGTCGACGTGAACAACTCGGTGGAGAACATCGGCGCCCGCCGGCTCCAGACCGTGCTGGAGCGCGTCATCGACGAGATCTCCTTCACGGCCACCGACCGGTCGGGCGAGACCGTGCCGATCGACGCTGCCTACGTGCGCGCCCGGGTCGAGAGCCTCGCAGCCAACGCGGATCTGAGCCGGTTCATTCTCTGACCGGGGCCGTACTTCCGCGAGGGGGAGTCCGTCACCCCGCGTGACCTCGCGGCTCAGGCGGCGACGGCGCTGAGGAAGCGGCCGATCTCGGCCTCGAGGCCGGCCGCCACGTCCTCGACGGAGGCGGCGCTGCCCTGGACGCTCTCCGCCATGGCGGCCGTCCGGCGGGTGGCGTCGGTGACCGTGCCGAGGTCGCGGGCGATGGCGACCGAGGTCGTGGCCGTGTTCCCGGCATTGCGCGAGATCTCGCCGGTGGCCTCGCCCTGCATCGCGACCGCGGCGGCGAGATCCTTCGTCATCGCGCTGATCGTGCCCATCCGGTCGGTCATGCGGCCGATCGCATCCACCGCCTGCCCCGTCGAGGTCTGGACCGAAGCGACCTGGCTGGCGATCTCGTCGGTGGCCTTGGCGGTCTGGCTCGCCAGCGCCTTGACCTCGGAGGCGACGACGGCGAAGCCGCGGCCCGCCTCTCCGGCCCGGGCCGCCTCGATGGTGGCGTTGAGCGCCAGCAGGTTGGTCTGGTCGGCGATGGCGCGGATCAGCCCCACCACGTCGCCGATGCGCTGGGCCGTCCCGGCGAGCTCGCCCATGCGGTGATTGGTGCTGGAGGCCTCGTCGAAGGCGGCGTCGACCGCGCCCTTGGCGGCATCGAGGCGGCCGCTGATCTCGACGATCGAGGCGGTGAGCTCCTCCGCGGCGCTGGCCACCGTCTGGACGTGCGACGAGGTCTCGCGCGAGCCGGCGGAAGCGCCCTCCACCGCGCGGGAGGCCTCGGCCGAAGCGCTCGACATCGCGGCCGAACGGCTGCGCAGGTCGCCGGTCTGGGCACCGACGGCGTTCAGGGCCTCGGAGACCTGGCTGCGGAAGCGCGCGATCTCGGCATCCAGGAGCGCCCGGCGGTCCTGGGCGACCTGGCTCATGGCGGCCCGGTCGGATTCCAGCGCGCGGGCCCGCAGGCTGGTGTCGCGCAGGGCCTCCAGGGCGCGGGCGACGGCACCGACCTCGTCGGCGGCGTCCCGGTAGGGAATGACGCCCTCGTAGTCGCCTGCGACCAGGCCGGAGGTCCGCTCCGCGATGACCCGGATCGGCCGGAACAGGCGGACGGCCACGAGGCCGACGAGGAGGCAGGCCAGGGCGGCGACGGACAGGATGGTCCAGCGCATCGCCGCCATCGTCTGGGCGTAGACCGTCTCGTAGGCCTCCAGGGGAACGCCGACATACAGGAGGCCGTTGACGCGCCCGGCCGCGTCCAGGGTCGGCTGATAGACCGTGAGGTAGGAGCGGCCGAACAGGTTCGCGGGCCCGCTATAGGCCTTGCCGACGCGGATCAGGGCCAGGGCCGGATGGTCGGCGGCCAGGGCGGTGCCCACCGCCCGCTCGCCGCGCTCGTTCTTCATCGTGGTCACGCGACGCACGAAGCGATCGCCGGCGGGATCGTAGGCGAACACCGTCGCGCTGCCGCCCACATACGCCACGGTGCGGTCCACGATTGCCTGGTCGGACAGGCCGCCGAGGTCGGGCATGCGGGCCGTGCGGACCCGATCGCCGTCGAAGGCGATCTCGGCCCCGGCAATCCGGTCGCCCGCGACGAGGCTCAGCGCGCGCAGGTGGCGCTCACCGTCGGCGCGCTGCTTGGCCTCGAGCTGTGACCCGATCTCGTAGCCGGTCACCAGTAACAACGCAGCGGACACCAGCAAAATTGCGCCAGCAGCCAGCAGAATGACCTTCGCGGTGAGCGTCTTGAGGTGAATCATCATGCAACCTATCGGCGATCGTATTTAAAGTACGACCAGGACTTGGCTGAGAGACGCTATCAACCTCTTAACGCACGAATCACTCGGCGCGATTTGAAACCGGATGATCGAACCTCGATGGCGAACATCTGCGTTCGACTTTGATCCTTTATCGAGACTTCTGTCCTGATCTGCGCGGCGCCGTGGCCGGCGATCCGGAAAGCCTCACGCTTCCCAGACCTGGCCCGGCCGCATCGCCACGAACCGCTCGGGCGCGAGACCGTGCGCGGCGCGCGCCTCCGCCAGGGCGTCCACCGGCTGCTCGATGCCTTCGTCCGTGAGCTGGAAGGTCCCCCAATGGTGGCCGAGCATCTGGTCGGCCCCGAGCAGCAGCCCGGCTTCCACGGCCTCGGCCGGGTTCATGTGCTGGTCCTTCATGAACCAGCGCGGCTCGTAGGCGCCGATCGGCAGGGTGGCGAGGCGCGGCGGCCCGAAGCGGGCGCGGGCATCCCGGAAGGTCGCGCCGTCGCGGAGCCCGGTATCGCCCGAATGGTAGTGCACCCCCACCGGCGTGGTCAGGACGAAGGAGCACCACAGGGCCATGCGCCGGTCGTTCAGACCCCGGGCCGACCAGTGGTGGGCGGGCGTGACGTGGACGGTGAGGCCACCGCCGAGATCCACGGATTCGCCCCAGTCGCGGGTCTCCACGTGCATGGTGTCGTCGTAGGCGCGCAGCACGGCCTCGTTGCCGAGGGGCGCCAGGATCAGCGGCTGGTGCGCCTGCCAGATCCGCGCGACCGTCGCCCCGTCGAGGTGGTCGTAGTGGTTGTGGGTGATCAGCACCGCGTCGATCGGGGGCAGGTCGGCGAAGGCGATCCCCGGGGGGTTCACCCGCTTGGGGCCGGCGAACTTCACCGGGCTCGCCCGGCGGGCATAGACGGGATCGACCAGGATGTTGCGGCCGGCGACCTGGAACAGGTAGCTCGCATGCCCGATCAGCGTGACGCGCAGGCCCGAGACCCGCTCGGGCGGCACGTCGGGCGCGTAGGGACTCGGGTGGAAGGCCGGCCAGGCCTGGCGGAGAGGACTGTCGACCCCGCGCCGGGAGCGCCAGCGGGCGATGTCGCCGAGGGTCTTGTCCGCCGGCTGGTCCGGGCTGTGGAAGCGGACGCCGTCGAAATGGTCGCTGCGCGGCCCGCGATAGTAGGGATTGCGCCCGCGCTTGTGGGCGGCATAGCCGACCCCGCCGAGCGTCATCACCGTGGCGGCGCTCAACGCCTTGATCAAACTATGCCGTTTCATGGATCCGAGATGGCGGCTGCGGCGCGCCGATCAAGCGCCGCGGCCCCGCATCGCGTCCGCAAGACGCATCGTATCCGCAAGACGCATCGCACTCGGAAGACGCATCACGCCTGGAAGTCGCATCACGCCTGGAAGACGCCTCGCCGGTCGATGCGCGGACCCGGGCCGGTCAGGAGCGCCAGCGCAGCTCCTGCGTGGCCAGGGGGTTGGCGAAGGGCCGTCCCTCCCGGGCCGCCTGCAGGGCCTCGCGCTTGAGGCGGAAATACCATTGGGACGGCAGGTCGCCCTGGCCGAACAGCACCATGGTGGGCTTGCGGTCGAGGCCGGCCTGGGCGTGCTGGAGCACCTGCTGGTCCTGGGTCAGGAACTGGCGCATCAGCGGCCGCGCCACCGGCTTGAGGAGATTCAGCGCCGGCATGTTCCAGTACAGGGCGTTCGTCAGCATGGTCCGGTTCTGGGTCAGGGGCGTCGCGAAGGTGTAGTTCGCCACCCGCTTCGTCCCGGCCTCGATCCGCTCCAAGCGGACGCCCGGCAGGCGGAACTCGATCTCCACCGCGGGCACGCCGCCGAGCAGCCGGTAGACCGGCGAGCTCGTCGTCGTGGCGTGGCTCGTCATGGTGAAGCCGTGCGGGGTCGGCGTGAAGGTCTTCACCTTCTCGCGCAGCTCCTTCGAGGGCCGGAACCACCAGGAATCGTGCACGAAGGCGACGTGTCCGGGATCCACGAGGCTGAGCGTCGTCAGGTCGAAGGAGGCCTCGACCACGAGTTCCACCACCAGGGACCCGGCCGCCGTGAAGCCGAGCTCCGGCAGCGCCGCCGGGGGCGAGCCGGTCTCCGGCCCGAGATACGGATTGACCCAGGCGAAGCCGGCGCTCTCGCGGATGGGAAAGCGCTGCACCGCGATCCGCGTGAAATCGGCCGTGTCCGAGGCCGACAGGGTCGGCACGTCGCGGCATCGGCCGTCGGTGCCGAAGCGCCAGCCGTGGAACGGGCAGGTCAACGCGTCGCCGTCGAAACGGCCCTTCGACAGGGCCATGCCCCGGTGGGGACAGCGGTCGCGCAGGGCAAAGGGAGCGCCGGAGGCCTCGCGACCCAGGACGATCTGCTCACCGTTGAGCTCGACGGCGCGCAGGGCCCCCGCCTTCAGGGACTCGGACCGGCCGACGCAGTACCAGGCGTCGGGCAGCGGCTGGCGCATGGCGTCCGGGTCGAGCGCCGCCTCGTCGGGCGCCGGCATCCGCAGGGCTGTGGACATGGAGGGAAGCGGGTCCGTGGCCGGTGGGCGCGGACGCGAGGTCGGTGCCGCGCCGCGCGAGGGGAAGGCCGGAACCTTTAGACCTCCGGCGGGGCCGAGGCCAGCCGCCCCCCCGCGGCACCGTGGACCCGCCCAGAGGGGAGCGGCGGATGGGCGCGGGCACAGGCCTTTTCAAACCGGAAGGGGCTGACTAACTTCGGCTCACCCGCAACGAACGAAAGGAGGTGATCCAGTGTCTCATTGTCATCAGCCGCTCACCCCGGCCTCCCGGACCTGGACCTTCGCCTCCGGCGCAGCCTTCTAGCGCTCGACGCGAATACGACAG
The DNA here is from genome assembly GCF_979256535.1 of Methylobacterium sp. AC690. NCBI lineage: Bacteria > Pseudomonadati > Pseudomonadota > Alphaproteobacteria > Hyphomicrobiales > Methylobacteriaceae > Methylobacterium > Methylobacterium sp. AC690. Next base: position 352,724 of record NZ_CEEDOX010000002.1, read on the forward strand.
TTCCGGCCGGACACGAGTGGTTCGGCAATGGAAGGGCCGCCCCTCACGGGGCGGCCCTTCGATATTTCAGGGTGGTGGTGTCGGGAGCGCGGGCCTCAGAGGCCGCTGCGCTTCTGGAAGATGGGCTGCGCCAGAGCCTCGGCCCGGGCGGCCCAGAGATCGCGCTCGCCGCGCATCTCGGAGAGCTGCGCCGCATCGGCCGCGCCCTTGGCCCGGAGGTCGCGGAGCTCGCTCTCCAGTTCGCCCTGCGTCGCGCTGAGCCGGTCGCGCTCGCGGCGCGCCTCCTCGAATTCCTGCATCTCGGCCTCGACATGGGCGCGCAGGTTGCGCAGTTCACGGGCGATGACGCCCTGGAGCGCGTCGTAGCGGTCGTTCTCGACCTTCAGCTTGGCCTTCAGCATGATGTTCTCGGCCATCAGGTCCGAGAGGTCGCCCTCCACGGCATCCGCCGGAGCGGCGGCCGGCGTCACGACCCGCGGGGTCCAGGCCTTGTTCTGCTCGGCAACCCGGGGCTCCTCCGCCAGCGGGGCCGGAACGACCGCCGGCTGCGCCTCGGCGCCCGCCGGTTGGGTCGCGGCCTTCATGGCTGCCAGCCAATCGCGCAGCGGACCGGGCTGAGGCCGGGTCGCCGTTTCGTACGGGGCGGGGTGACGGGCTGCTTCCGACATCGGCTGATCCTCGACTCTTGAAGCGCATCCGATCAAAACATGCTTAACGAACCGTAAAGAGCCGCGACGTCAGGGTGTCGTCAGGGTCACTTACACCCGCGCGCAGGCCTCACGGTCGCGAGAGCCGCGCCCGCCCAGTCCTCCCCCAGCAACGCAATCCTCCGCAAGGGTCGAAGTGCCTATGACGCGCGAATATCCCGAAGCCCTCGAGGCCCCGCATCTCGCCGGCCTCCCGGGCATTCGGCACGCCTTCTTCACCCGGCGCGGCGGCGTCTCGGAGGGACTCTACGCCGCGCTCAATGGCGGCCTCGGCTCGCGCGATGCGCCCGACCACGTGGGCGAGAACCGCCGCCGCATGAGCCGCCACCTCGATGTCGCGGAGGACGCCCTCGTCAGCCTGTATCAGGTTCACTCGCCCGACGTGGTGGTGGTCGAGGGTCCGATCGCCCTCGCCGATCGCCCCAGGGCCGACGGGATGGTGACGCGGGTGCCCGGCCTCGCCCTCGGCATCGCCACGGCCGATTGCGGCCCGATCCTGTTCGCCGACCCAGAGAACCGCGTGGTGGGCGCCGCGCATGCGGGCTGGAAGGGCGCCCTCGGCGGCGTGATCGAGCGCACCATCGCGGCGATGGAAGGGCTCGGCGCAGCGCGAAGTCGCATCGTCGCCGTGCTGGGCCCGACGATCGCGCAGGCCTCCTACGAGGTCGGACCCGACTTCATCGCCCAGTTCCGGGCGGACGCCCCCGCCTTCGAACGGTTCCTCGGTCCCGGCGCGCGTGCGGACCATGCCCAGTTCGACCTCCCGGGGTTCATCCTGGCGCGCCTCGCACAGGCCGGGATCGCCCAGGCGGACGATCTCGGGTGCTGCACCTACGCGGATCCCGACCGGTTCTACAGCTTCCGCCGGACGACCCATCTCGGGGAGGCGGACTATGGCCGCCTGATCTCCGCGATCGCCCTCTCGGCGTAAGCCGTCCAGACCCTGCGACACTTTGTCAAAGGCCGATGACGGAAAAAGCGTGGCCGTGCGCGAACCTTGGCCATTGGTGCGCGTTCGGTGTTCACGGAGTGGGTGAGAATAAGACGAGTATCGCCACAAAGGGGCCGCGTTCGCTGCGGCTGGCGTGATCGTAACGCAACAGCTTCTCGCACGCTGCTGGCTTAAAGACGGGGAACTGCAGCGGACGCCACCCGTAAAAGTGGCGCCGGTGCGTAACGGTTAGAGGACCAGATCATGAAATCCTTCCTTCGCAGCGCCACCGCGCTCGCCGGCATCGCGATCGCCGGCTCCGCCTTCGCCGCCGACCTTCCGCGTCGTCAGGCTCCCCCGCCGGTGTTCGTGCCGGTGCCGGTGTTCACCTGGACCGGCTTCTACGCCGGTTTCAACGCCGGTTACGGCTTCGACGCTTCCAGCAACAGCCAGCCGACCGTCATCGGCGTCAACGGCGCCAGCACTCTGGTCCTGCCGGGCACCACGGCCGCCATCGCCTTCAGCAACGGCCAGAGCAACGACGGCTTCGTCGGCGGTGGCCAGGTCGGCTACAACTACCAGTTCACCCCGGGCTCGGGCGTGGTCGTCGGTATCGAAGCCGACGCCCAGTACGTCGACTTCGGTCGTGAGCGGAACCGCTTCTCGGCCACCGGCCCGCTGGCCGCCCAGCAGGTCTTCAACCCGGCCGGCGTCTCGGGCCTCGACTACTTCGGCACCGTCCGCGGTCGCCTCGGCTACGCCTTCGACCGCACCCTCGTGTACGGCACCGGCGGCTTCGCCTACGGTTCGGGCGGCGGTCGCGACTTCGGTCTGACCAACTCCAGCCGCGACGACTTCCAGACCGGCTGGGCTGCCGGCGGCGGTATCGAGTACGCGCTCCCCACCGACTCGTTCCTGAACTTCTTCCGCTCCTCGGCCGTGACGCTGAAGGTCGAAGGCCTGTACGTGAACCTCGACCGCGGCAACCGCAACAACGGCGTCTTCGCCGTCAACAACGCCGGCCAGGAAGTCAGCCTGACCAGCCCGGGCGTGGTGCTCGCCAGCGGCGGCCGCCAGGTGCGCGACACCGAGTTCGCCGTCGTCCGCGCCGGCCTGAACTACAAGTTCGGCTCCTACTAGGATCCGACCCGATCGCGCCCTTCGCGGGGCGCGCATCTTCAGGAAAGCCCGGCCGCAAGGCCGGGCTTTTCCGCGTTCTGGGCAGATTCGAAATCGGCCCATGCATCCGGGACGGCAAAGTTTGCGTTGAACCCCTGACAAAGGCCGGCGGCACCCCCCATCTGTGACCCGCCCGTGCGGGTGGTCACCCGCCGGCTTGCCCCAGGAGGACAACTCCATGAACAGCGAAGAACGCGACGTCATCGGCGGCATTTTCCAGCGCCTGGAGCAGGCTTCGAGCCAGCCCCGTGACGCGGAAGCCGAGCGCTTCATTGCCGACAAGATCCGGGCACAGCCCTACGCGCCCTACGCCATGGCGCAGCTGATCTACGTGCAGGAAGAGGCGATCAAGAGCCTGAACGAGCAGCTGGAGCAGCTGCGCCGTGCGGGTCAGCAGCAGCCGCAGGGCGGCGGCGGCGGCTTCCTGTCCAGCATCTTCGGCGGCGGTTCGTCCGCCCGCCAGCCCGAGCCACCGCGTCAGGGCGGCGCCTGGGGCAATCAGGGCGGCCAGCCGGGCTACGGCCAGCCGCAGCAGCCGGGCTATGGCCAGCCGCAGCCGGGCTACGGACAGCAGCCGGGCTATGGCGGCCCGCAGCAGGGCGGCCCGTGGGGTGGCCAGCAGGCGGCACCGGCCCGCGGCGGCGGCTTCATGGCGACGGCACTGCCCATGGCGGCGGGTGCCGCCGGCGGCATGCTGCTCGGCAGCGCCCTCTCCAACGCCTTCGCGGGGGGCCATTCCCAGCTCGGCAGCGCAGCAGCGGCCGGTCTCGGCGGCGCCCCGAACATCACCGAGAACAACTTCTTCGGCGGCAGCGGCAACGAGGATCTCGGCTCGGCCCTCGGCGGCGGCAACGACCTCCAGGACGCGTCCTTCACGGATGATTCCGGCGGCGACTTCGGGGGCGACCTCGGCGGCGGCGGGGACGACGACTGGGTCTGATCCCACGAAGACGAAGCGCCGGCGCCTCGATGGGACGCCGGCGCTTCTCGTTTCAGGGACCGGGTCGTGAGGCCTGAGCCGTCACAGGACCTCGACCCGCGTGCCGACGGGCGTGCGTTCGTAGAGATCGATGACATCCTCGTTCATCATCCGGATGCATCCGGACGAGACGTTCTGCCCGATCGTGTGCGGCTCGTTGGTGCCGTGGATGCGGTAGAGCGATGAGCCGAGATAGAGCGCCCGCGCGCCGAGCGGGTTGCCGGGACCGCCGGCCATGTGGCGCGGCAGGTCCGGACGGCGCCGGATCATTTCGTCGGGCGGCGTCCAATCCGGCCATTCCCGCTTCTGGCTGATCGTCTTCAGGCCCGACCAGGCGAAGCCCGGCCGGCCGACGCCTATGCCGTAGCGGATCGCCTGGTGCCCGGGCTGGACCAGATAGAGGAATTTGCCGGGCGTATCGACGACGATCGTCCCCGCGCGCTGCGGTCCATCGAAGGCGACGACCTGGCGGGCGTAGCGGGGATCGGGCGCGCGGGCGATGGTCTCGACCGCCGGCTCCACGGCCTGGGCCGACGGCAGGGCGGCGAGGCGGATCGGCGTCCGGACGGGCGCCGCGGCGATCGGCGGCGCGAACGAGGGTTCGAAGCGCTCCTCGGGAACCCGGTCACCGGAGTGGAGCATGCGCGGCGTCGGGGCGATACCGTAGGCGCGGGACGCGGGGTCGAGGGCCTGCGCATCGGCGAGGCGGTTGCCCGAGACGTAGCGAACCGGGGCCGGCGCGGCCGGGCGCGCTTCCGGCCCGCTTCCCAGCATGTACTCGATGAAGCCCCCGCCATAGGCGCCGGGCCGGGCCGATCCCTGCGACTGCGCCTGTGCCCCCTGCCCCGCCAGTCCCACCGTCAGGCAGGCCACGGCCACGCACCAATCGAACCGCATGCTCGTCAACGCTCCAAGCCTCGGTCGAACCCGTCCGCGGGTCCGACATGCCCGGAGGATCGGGGCCCCGAACGAGGACCCGGTGAAGGAACATGGTGAATCGTTCAGCCCGGTGCGGCTTCGAACAGTTCCTCGGATTCAGCGTGAACGCCCGGTAAAGGTTGCTGGCCCGTTGCGACGTTCAAGAAATCGCAATGAGTTGGCGGCATCGTCAGCGGGCTTCACTCTTTCCGGCTGATCGCGACCGATGACTCTCAAACGTTACCGCATCGAGGAAAGCCTCGGGCTCGCAGGTCCCGCGGTGGCCACCGAAGCCGCCGTCTCGTCGGAGGCGGTAACCCTGAACAACAAGCGCCTCGAGGAGATCCTCTCGGCGATCCAGGATCTTCGGAAGGTCACGCAGACGAGCACCGTCGAGACGATCGACGCCTGCCGGCGCGAGCTCAACGAAGCCTTCGCCATGCGGTCCGAACTCGACATCATGAAGGATGCGATCACCCGCACCAAGCAGGAGATCGCGACGCTCTACCGCTCGGAGAATACCGGCAAGGGCATGCGCCGCGTGGCGGGCGAGCTCGACGCCGTCGTCGACTCCACCGAGCGCGCCACCAGCACGATCCTGGGCGCGATCGAGGAAATCGAGACCAACGCCAGCATGCTGCGCGCCATGACCACCACCATGGCGGGACGCGAGAACATCGACGCGATCCTGGACCGCGTCGTGGTCGCCTTCGAGGCCTGCAACTTCCAGGACCTCACCGGCCAGCGCATCAACAAAATCGTCGGCGTGCTGAAGTTCATCGAGGAGCATCTCGACCGGATGATCGAGGCCTGGGGCGGCCTCGACAGCTTCAGCGAGCTGCTGGGCGCCCATCCCGCCAAGATCGACATCGACGACGAGAGCTCGCTCCTCAACGGGCCGAAGCTCGAGGACGATATCGGCCACGTCGACCAGGGCGACATCGACGCGCTCTTCGACTGAGGCGACGGGGCCTCGTCGCCCCGCGCGCCGCCTGGATCGCCCCTTCCCTCGCCTCCCCCCGAGGCTTAAGTCAGCGGCATGAGCCGCGCGCCCGCGAAAGACCACGCCTCGAAAGATCTGCCGCCTGACGGCTTCGACGACCAGGACGGCCTGCAGGACGGCTTCTTGCAGGATGGGTTCTCGCAGGACGGGTTCCCGCAGGACGGCGGCCGGGAGGACGACGCCGAGGAGGCGCTCGACCTCGCCCAGGCCGACGACGCCCCCGAGATCGACTTCGATTTCGAGGAGGGCGCGGTCAAGGCCGGCACCGAGGTGATCCGGCGGTTCTGGACGACCCTGCCGACCTCGCCCGGCGTCTACCGGATGTTCGACGACAAGGGCGACGTGCTCTACGTCGGCAAGGCCAAGAACCTGAAGGCGCGGGTCGGCTCCTACGCGCGGGGCCAGGCCCATTCCAACCGCATCGCCCGCATGATCTCGCAGACGGCGGCGATGGAGTTCGTCACCACCGCCACCGAGACCGAGGCGCTGCTCCTCGAGGCCAACCTGATCAAGCAGCTGAAGCCGCGCTTCAACGTGCTGATGCGGGACGACAAGTCGTTTCCCTACATCCTCGTCACGGCGGATTCGGAAGCGCCGCAGATCATCAAGCACCGCGGCGCCCGGCGCCGGAAGGGCAGCTATTACGGCCCCTTCGCCAGCGTCTGGGCGGTGAACCGCACGGTGAACGCCCTCCAGCGGGCCTTCCTCCTGCGCACCTGCACGGACAGCTACTACGAGAACCGCACCCGGCCCTGCCTGCTCTACCAGATCAAGCGCTGCTCCGGCCCCTGCACGGGCGAGATCGACCTCGCCGATTATCGCGCGCTCGCCGACAACGCGAAGAGCTTCCTCGCGGGCAAGTCGAACGCCGTGAAGGACCGCATGCGCGAGGAGATGCAGGACGCCTCCGAGAAGATGGAGTTCGAGCGCGCGGCCCGGTTCCGCGACCGCATCGCCGCCCTGTCGGCGATCCAGGGGACGCAGGGCGTGAACACCCAGGGCGTCGAGGAAGCCGACGTCTTCGCCCTCGACGAGCAGGCGGGCCAGTTCTGCATCGAGGTGTTCTTCTTCCGCAACTTCCAGAACTGGGGCAACCGCGCCTACTTTCCCAAGGCCGACCGCACCATGACGCCGGACGAGGTCCTGGCCTCGTTCATCGGGCAGTTCTACGACGACAAGCCGGCGCCGCGCAGCGTCCTGGTCTCGCACGCCATCGAGGATGCGGAACTCCTGGCCGCCGCCCTGTCGAGCCGCACGGAGTACCGGGTCGAGATCCACCAGCCCCAGCGCGGCGAGCGCAAGAACCTCGTCGAGTACGCCCAGCGCAACGCCAAGGAGGCGCTGGGCCGGCGCCTCGCCGATACCGCCTCGCAGGGGAAGCTCCTGGTCGCCCTCGGCCAGTCCTTCGGGCTCTCCGGCACGCCCCGGCGAATCGAGGTCTACGACAACTCGCACATCATGGGCACGAACGCCGTCGGCGGCATGATCGTCGCCGGGCCGACGGGCTTCGCCAAGCAGCATTACCGCACCTTCAACATCAAGTCGGAGGAGCTGACCCCGGGCGACGATTACGGGATGATGCGCGAGGTGCTGCAGCGCCGCTTCAAGCGCCTCGTCAAGGAGAATCCGCGCACCGCCCGGGAGGCCGCGATCGCGGCGAGCGAGGGCGGGGCCGAGGCGCCGGTGCCCGAGGCGCCGCCGGAGAGCGACACCCTGCCGGCTTGGCCCGACCTCGTGCTGATCGACGGCGGCAAGGGGCAGCTGGACGCTGCCCGGACCGCCCTGGAGGAGATCGGCGTCACCGACGTCGCCCTGGTGGGCATCGCCAAGGGCCGCGACCGCGACGCCGGGCGCGAGACGTTCTTCGTGCCCGGGCGCCCCCCCTTCAAGCTGCCGCCGCGCGATCCGACCCTGTACTTCGTGCAGCGCCTGCGCGACGAGGCGCACCGCTTCGCCATCGGCAGCCACCGGGCCAAGCGCAAGCGCGAGATGGTGCGGAACCCCCTCGACGAGATCGCGGGAATTGGCCCCAGCCGCAAGCGCGCGCTACTGCACCACTTCGGCACCGTGAAGGCGATCCAGCGCGCGGCGTTCGAGGATCTGGCGAAGACCCCGGGGGTCAACGCCGCCACGGCGCGCGCCGTCTACGACTTCTTTCACACCCATGCGTGACGAGATCGGCGGGTCCGAGCGGTTGACCCCCACCGCCGCACATGGTTTCACGCCTGCGATGAATCCCGTCCTCACCCGCCGCCGGTCGCCAGCCTGGACGCTCGCGAACTGCCTGACCTACGGGCGGCTCGTGGCGGTGCCGGTCGTGGTCGCGCTGCTGTACTGGCCCACCGAGCCCAGCGCGCGCTTCGGCGCCCTGGCGGTCTACATCCTGGCGGCGATCACCGACTACCTCGACGGCTACGTGGCGCGGACCTACGACCAGAGCTCGGCCCTCGGGCGGATGCTCGATCCCATCGCCGACAAGCTGCTGGTGGCCGCCTGCCTGCTCATGCTGGCCGCGGACAACACCATCGTGGGCTGGACCCTCTGGGCGGCCATCGTGATCCTGTGCCGGGAGATCCTGGTCTCGGGCCTGCGCGAGTATCTCGCCGAGCTGAAGGTCGGCGTTCCGGTGAGCAAGGTCGCCAAGTGGAAGACCACCGTGCAGCTGATCGCGATCGGCTTCCTGGTCGCCGGTCCGGCCGGGGAAACGATCCTGCCGGGCACGATCCAGACCGGAACCGTCCTCCTTTGGATCGCCGCCGCGCTGACGCTCTATACCGGCTGGGACTACCTGCGCGCCGGCATCAAGCACGTCATCGACGACCCGCGCTGAGGGACACCACGCGATGAAGCTCGTCTATTTCGCCTGGGTGCGCGAGCGCGTTGGCAAGGCCGAGGAGACCGTCGACCTCCCCGCCGGGATCGTCACGGTCGCGGATCTCGTCGACTGGCTGCGCGGCCGGGGCGAGGAATACGCCTACGCCTTCGAGACCACCGGCATCGTCCGCGCGGCGATCGACCGGGTCCATGCCAAGCCGGACGCACCGATCGCCGGCGCCTCGGAGATCGCGTTCTTCCCGCCGATGACCGGGGGCTGATCCGGCCCTCGGTCGATCGGACGGAGACCCGTATCCGCCGAGCCCGCGCGACGCTTGAGCGAAACCGGGCCTGGGTTCAGCGCTGGCCCAGGGCCGCGGTGAAGGCCGCGAGGTTGTGGCGCATCATCGCCACGTAGGTCGGCGCCGGCCCGTCCGGCCCCGACAGGGCGTCGGAGAAGACCTTGCCGCCGATCACGGCGCCGCTCTCGCGGGCGATCTGCTGCATCAGGCGCGGATCGCTGATGTTCTCCAGGAAGACGGCCGGGATCTTCTCCTGGCGAATCTGGCGGATGATCCGGGCGACGTCGCGCGGGCTCGCCTCGCTGTCGGTGGACACGCCCTGGGGGGCGATGAAGGTGAGGCCGTAGGCGGCGGTGAAGTACCCGAACGCGTCGTGCGTGGTGATGATCCGGCGCTGGGCCTTCGGGATCGCGGCGATCCCCGTCCGGACCTCGCCCTCAAGGGCGTCGAGGGAGGCGACATAGGCCTTCGCGTTGTCGGCATAGGCCGCGGCATGGTCCGGGTCGATCCGCACCAGGGCATCCCGGATGTTGCCGACGTAGATCCGCGCGTTGGCGATGCTCTGCCAGGCATGGGGATCGTCGTGGTGGCCGTGCGCGTGACCAGGCCCGTCATGCCCGTGGCCGTCATCCTCGGCCTCGATCGGCTTGACCCCGGCGGAGGCGACGATCACCGGCGCCTTGGTGCCGGAGGCCTTGATCAGCCGGTCGATCCATCCCTCGAGCCCCAGGCCGTTGACCACGACGAGCCTGGCATCCGCCAGGGTCCGGGCGTCGCTCGGCGCCGGTGCATAGCCGTGGGCATCCGCGTTGGGCTGCACCAGGGAGGTCACGGCGACATGGTCCCCGCCGACCTGGGCCACCAGGTCGGCCAGGATCGAGAAGGTCGCGACGGCGCGCAGCTTCGTCTCCGCCGCCGAGACCGGACCGACCAGGCCGAGCAGGAGCACGAGGGCGGCAGGCAGGCCGAAACGCGGGCGCGGGAACGGGAGCCGGAGCGGCATCGGAGACGATCCTTTCGGTAAGCTCCCCCACTCTACTGTAACATTATCACATTTCCTAGCCGGGCCGTGGAGCGTTCCCCCGTGGCTTTCGCTTGATCTCGCCGGCGGGCGGACGCAAACACCCCCGCAGTCGCGGCCCCTGCGCCGACGGGCGGGCATGACACGGAAAGAGCGGACCAGATGGCGCGACGGGCGCTTCCCAAGAGCGACATCCTTCCCCTCCTCGGCCGGGTCTGGCGGGAATGGCTGCGTCCGCACCGGGCGACCCTCGCGCTGGTTCTGGTGCTCATCGCCATCGTGGGAGCGGCGACGGGCCTGTACCCGACCCTGATCAAGCTCGCCTTCGACGCCTTCGACCGCAAGGATATGGGCGCCCTCGCCTACGGCCCGGTGATCGTCATCGCGATCACGTCGATCCGCGGCTTCGCGCTGTTCGGCCAGAACGTCCTGACCAACCGGGTCGTCACCCGGGTCGAGGCCGACATGCAGGCCGCCCTCTACGGACACCTCATCGACTCCGATCTCGCCCAGCTCGGGCGCGAGAGCCCGGCGGCCTTCACCCAGCGCTTCACCACGGATTTCGCCTTCATCAAGGAGGCCCTGACCCGCATCTCGACGGTGCTCCTGCGCGACATCGCCATGCTGATCGCCCTGGTGGCGGCCCTGGTCTGGATGGATCCGATCCTCACCCTGGTGGCGGGCGTGGTGGTGCCGTTCGTCGCCGGCCCGATCGGTCGGGTCGGCAAGAAGCTGCGCCGGGTCTCGACCGCGACGCAGGAGCGGATGGGCCTCACCGCCAGCCTGATCACCGAGAGCCTGCAGGGAGCCCGCATCGCCAAGACCTACGCCTTGGAGGGCTACCTCAAGGGCCGGGCGCGGGGGGCCTTCGACGAGGTGCGCCGCCTCAAGATAAAGGCCGCCAACGCCCGCGGGCGCCTCGATCCGCTCCTCGAGATCGGCGGCGGCTTCGCGGTGGCTGCAGTGCTGGCCCTGGTCGGCCAGCGCGTGACCTCGGGCGACCGCACGGTGGGCGACTTCACCGGCTACGTCACCGCGCTGCTCCTGGCCTCGCAGCCGATCCGCACCCTGGGCACCCTCAACGCGATCCTTCAGGAAGCCGGCGCCGCCCTGCAGCGCTACTTCGCCCTCATGGACGAGGCGCCGCAGATCCGCGACGTGCCGGGCGCGCCCCCGCTGCAGGTGGCGGGGGGCGAGATCCGCTTCACCGGCGTGCAGTTCCGCTACCGCGCCGACGCGCCGGCCCTGGAGGGCATCGACCTCACCGTACCGGCCGGGGCGACGGTGGCCCTGGTCGGGCGTTCGGGTTCGGGCAAGTCCTCCCTCCTCAACCTCGTGCCGCGCCTCTACGACGTGACCGAGGGCGCGGTGCGCATCGACGGGCAGGACATCCGCAGCGTCTCCCTCGCCTCCCTGCGCGCGGCGGTGGCCGTGGTCTCGCAGGACGTGGTCCTGTTCGACGACACCATCGCGGCCAATATCGGCTTCGGCCGGCCGGGAGCGACCCGTGCCGAGATCGAGGCGGCGGCCGAGGCGGCGGCGGCCCACGGCTTCATCAGTCGCCTGCCGGAGGGCTACGACTTCCCGGTTGGGCCCTCGGGCGGCCGCCTCTCGGGGGGCGAGCGCCAGCGCATCTCCCTGGCCCGTGCCTTCCTCAAGGACGCCCCGATCCTCCTCCTCGACGAGGCGACGAGCGCCCTCGATTCCGAGTCGGAGCGCCTGGTCCAGGACGCGCTCCTGCGCCTGATGCGGGGCCGCACCACCCTGGTCATCGCGCACCGCCTCTCCACCGTGCGCGATGCCGACTGCATCGTCGTGATGGAGGCCGGGCGAATCATCGAGACCGGACGCCACGAGGCGCTGGTGACGGCGGGCGACGCCTATGCCCGTCTGCACCGGATGCAGCTCTCCGGCGACGCCGAGGACGCCGTCGTACCGGCCTGACGGGACCGATCCGCCGGCCGCGCGTTGAGCCGGCCGAAGCGGGACTCGGACGTCGATGCGCACAGAGCCTTTCGGAATCACGGCGGACGGCGCAGCCGTGACGCGCCATACCCTTACGCGGGGCGACCTGCGGGTGCAGGTGCTCGATTACGGTGGGATCGTCAGCCGGATCGACGTTCCGGACCGCAGGGGCCGCGTGGCCAACGTCGTCCTCGGGGCCGCCGACCTCGCAGGCTACGTCGCGAGCGACGCGCATTTCGGGGCCCTGATCGGGCGCTACGCCAACCGGATCGCGGGGGGCCGCTTCAGCCTCGACGGAGCGGTCCATCAGCTGCCCCGCAACCAGGGCCGCAACACCATGCATGGCGGGCCGGAGGGCTTCGACCGGCGGGTCTGGCGGGTCGAGGCCGCCGACGCGGCCAGCCTCACCCTGGCCTACCGGTCCGCCGACAGCGAACAGGGCTTCCCGGGCAACCTCGACGTCACCGTGACCTACCGCCTGGGGGACGACGGCACCCTGGCCATCGCGTATGCGGCGGTCACCGACCGGCCGACGATCGTCAACCTGACCAACCACAGCTATTTCAACCTCGCCGGAGAGGACGCGGGCAGCGCCCTCGGGCACATGGTCACCCTCGCGGCGGATGCGGTGCTGGAGACGGATGCCGAGCAGATCCCCACGGGCAGGATCCTGCCCGTGGCCGGGACGCCCTTCGACTTCCGGACGCCGACGGCGCTCGGGGCGCGCATCCGGACGGCGCACCCGCAGCTCGCCCTCGCTCACGGCTACGACCACACCTACGTGCTCGGCGGCGACGGGACCCTGCGCGTGGTGGCGCAGGCGGTCGATCCGGCGAGCGGGCGCAGCCTCACCGTGGCGACGACGCAGCCGGGGCTGCAACTCTACACCGCGAACATGCTCGATGGCACGGTGACGGGCTCGGGCGGCGGGCTCTACCGCGCCGGCGATGCCGTCTGCTTCGAGGCCCAGGGCTTCCCGGACGCGCCGAACCACCCGGCCTTTCCCAGCACCGTCCTGCGTCCGGACGCGCCGTTCCGGGCGACCACGACCTATCGGTTCGGCACCGTTCCGTAGGGCGGCCGTCCGGCGCCGCGGCGCAGCTCAGCCGTGATGCGCGTCCGGCTCGACCAGGATCTCGCGCTTCCCCGCATGGTTGGCCGGGCCGACGATGCCCTCGATCTCCATCTTCTCCATCAGGGAGGCGGCGCGGTTGTAGCCGATCTGCAGGCGGCGCTGGATGTAGGAGGTCGAGGCCTTCTTGTCCCGCAGCACCACCTGGACCGCCTGGTCGTAGAGGTCGCCGCCGGACTCGCCGAAGCTGCCCTGGTCGAAGACCGCGCCGTCCAGCTCGATCTCGTCGGCGCCGCCCTTTCCGCCCGCCGCACCGTCCTCCTCCGCCGTGACGGCCTCGAGGTAGGACGGCCGGCCCTGGCGCTTGAGGTGGGCGACCACGCTCTCGACCTCAGAGTCGGAACAGAACGGCCCGTGCACGCGCGTCGTGCGCCCGCCGCCGGCCATGAACAGCATGTCGCCCTGGCCCAGCAGCTGCTC